>DAOSDY010000003.1:300000-422058 GCA_035362835.1 Melioribacteraceae bacterium | reverse complement strand
CCCAGAAAATTTCTCTTGACATAGTGTATGCCTGTTCACTATATTCGTAGTGAACATAAGGACACTATTATGAAAACAGAACTAACGGACAGACAGAAAGAGATTCTGAGTTTCATTCAGGAATATGTTGTATTGAACAGTTTTCCACCTACTTATAGAGAAATTGGTCAGAAATTCAGGATTGTAAGTACATTCGGGGTTAAACGTCATATCGATGCACTTGTAAAGAAGGGCTATCTGAATACAGGAAACAATTTAAGCCGGACACTCTCACTTGTTGTGAATAACGACCCGATTCAAAAAGAGGAAACCATAATAGAGATTCCTGTTGTTGGAAGAGTCGCCGCTGGTCAACCGATTCTTGCCGAGGAAAATATTGAAGGGAATTTTATTATTGACAAAAACTTTCTCGGCAGCCGGACCGAATGTTTTGGATTGAAAGTCCGCGGCGACAGTATGATGAATGCCGGAATACTCGAGGGCGACCTTGTAATTATTCAGCCTCAGAAGGAAGCAGCTAACGGGGATATTATTGTTGCGTTATTAAAAGATGAAGCAACTATGAAAAGATTTTCGAATCTAAACGGAAAGATCTATCTGATCCCTGAAAACGAAAAATATGACCCGATTGTAATTGAGGACGACGAAGAATTTTCGATCGTTGGCAAAGTGATCGGTGTATTCAGAAGCTACAATTAATACAGGAGACCAAATGAAAACAATCTATTTTACTACCGCAATTTTTAACAGAAACAGAGTAAAATTTTTATACGGTTTAAACGAGGTTTTACTGGAACCTTATTATGTCGGCAGAAATAAAAATGGGAAGAAAGTAATTTACGGTAGAATAAACGGACATAACGAAATACGCGGATTCGACTATGAAAAAATCTCGAATATTAAAATTCTTGGGGTCGAAAGATTTTCGCCGATTATTCCGATAATTCCATTATACAATTAATATTATGCAGAGTACAAAAGAAAAAAGAGAGAGGATCGATTCATTGATCGATCATTTGTGGCGAAACGGTTACCTTACCCTCAGCCGCAAATACGGGAAGTACTTACCTTCACCTCAACCGGTCGGCAATTATGAAATTGATGCTGTTGCCAAATACAAAAAGAAAATTGCATTAGGCATTACCCTTACTGAAGAAGACCTTAACGATCCGGGTCTCGTTACAAAACTCCATTTTATTACTAACTTCCACACTAAGAATTCATCTAATAAAGTTACTCTTTTCCTAGGTGTACCGGAGAGCCACATTCTAAAAGCCGAGATGATACTTTCCTCCATCGACGATAATACCCGAGAAAAAATTAAAATTGTTTCTATTCCAGATAAACGCTGAAACTGTGTCTTAAAGCGGCCCTATCAAATAGAACCAATATGTAACCTTGACATTTACTCACCATCAACCTATTTTTTCAGGCCTAAAATTGAAGGTATATTAAAAAATTGGCAGTCAGGTTAACCTCAACCGAAAAAAAATCCATCGAAGAAACCAAGTCGAAAGGTAATATTCCTGTTCATATCGCAATTATTATGGATGGAAACGGCCGATGGGCGAAGAAAAGAAATCTTCCAAGGGTAGCCGGGCATCAGAAAGGGGTCGATTCGGTTCGCGCTGTTGTTGAAACATGCGTCGGTTTAGGAGTTAAATATCTTACTCTTTACACATTTTCTACTGAAAACTGGAAACGTCCCAAAGATGAAGTATCCACCTTAATGAGATTGATAGTAAAAAGTCTTCAGAATGAAACAGATGAACTTAACACCAATAATATCCGGCTAACAACAATCGGCAATGTAAATTCACTTCCCGAAATTGTTATGCAGGAACTTCAGCAGGCAGTAAACAAGACTTCGGCAAACACAAAGATGACCCTGAATCTAGCTTTAAGCTACAGCGGACGATGGGAACTTGTGGAAGCAGTTAAGAATATAACTGCACAAGCCGCTGCAGGTAATTTAAAGAGCGATGAAGTTTCGGAAGAACTGATATCTAAATCTCTTACAACATCGGGCATGCCCGATCCCGATCTGCTTATTAGAAGCGGCGGAGAATTTAGAATCAGCAATTTTTTATTATGGCAGATCGCTTATTCAGAGATCTTTGTTTCGGATACACTCTGGCCTGAATTCAGGTCGAAACATCTGATCGAAGCAGTAAAAAATTACCAGAAAAGAGAACGGCGGTTCGGATTAGTAAGCGAACAATTATCGGACAACCTGGGAAAAAAAATTAATAATGCAAATACTCACTCAAAACAGCTGGCCTAAGTTCACCATTATTTTATTGTTTTTTGCAACTGTTGTTGTTTACCCGCAAATACAAAAAGTAAATTATAAAATTCTCGGCATCACTGTTTCAGGAAACAAAACTGCCGATGCGAACACCATTATTGCTAATACCGGGCTCAAAGTTGGCGATGAAATTGATATGCCGGGAGATCAGACTAATAACGCCATTAAACGATTATGGAATCTCGGAATATTCGAAGATGTTCAGATTTTGATCGATAAAAAAATTGATGACGGAATATTTCTTAAACTCGTCGTTAAGGAATATCCACGACTCGAACAGTTTGTTATTCAAGGTAATGATGAAATAAGCGATAGCGACGTTGAAAAAATGCTCACGATTGTGCGCGGACAAACTCTTAAGCCGCAGGAAGTTGCGAAAATCCGGAATAAATTCCTCGACAAGTATGAAGACGAAGGATATCTAAACGCAAAGATAGATATTCAATACTATAGTTTTTTCAGAACCGATACTACCGAAGATGATATTCTTATCACCTGGAGAAACGAAAAAAACCTTGCCCAGGAATACCAGACTGAAATTGAACGAGATAAAGCAACATCAATTAATTCGATCGACCGGGTTAAAGAACGCACTCTTGTAATGTTCGATATCACTGAAGGAGATGAAGTAATTATTAGAAGCATCACATTCAACGGCAATGAAGCTTTCGAAGATGACGACCTGAAGAGTGAATTCGACGAAACCAAGGAGGACAGATGGTGGAAATTCTGGTCTTCCCCCAACTTTAAGAAATCCGATTATGAAAAAGATCAGGAATTGCTTACAAAATTTTACAGGAAGAACGGTTACCGCGATTTCGCTATTCTCGGCGATACAATAATTATTTCCGATGATAAGAAGTACCTCGATCTTGTGATTAATATTTACGAGGGCGTTCAGTACAAAATCAGAAATATAATCTGGGAAGGTAATACAGTTTATACAGACGATATGTTAACCGAGCGGCTTGAATTCTCCAAAGGCGATGTTTTCGATTTTGAAAAATTCAATCAGAATCTCTATTACAATGAAAGACAATCCGATGCTTCTTCACTCTATCAGGACAACGGTTATTTAGGATTCAGCCTGGAACCGAGAGAAGAAAAAGTAGGGGCAGACTCGCTCGACATTATTATAAGAGTAAATGAGAATAACAGATTTAAAGTCGGACGTGTTGATATCCAAGGCAATGTAAAGACTATGGACAAGGTGATACGCCGCGAGTTATATACGATTCCCGGGAGCTATTTCAGCAGGAGTTATATACTCAGGAGCATTCAGCAGCTTGCCAACCTGCAATTTTTCAATGTGGAAAATCTTTATAAATCAGGTGTTGATTACCGACCCGCTAACGATAGTACTGTAAACATTATCTATAAAGTTGAGGAGAAATCTAGCGATTATCTGAATGCTTCCGTTGGATACAGCGGTGCATTCGGGTTCAGCGGTGCTATCGGTTTTACACTTACAAATTTCTCCATTACCGAACCTTTCAAAATGGGTGGCGGACAGGTACTCAATTTCAGCTGGCAGTTTGGTGTTGGCAACTTTTACAGGACCTTTTCACTCGGGTTCACTGAGCCCTGGTTCCTGGATACACCAACTTCCGTTGGATTCGACCTTTTTGATACTCGGCAAAGGTATGTATACGACCTCCGTCAGTCCGGTATTACACTTAGAGGAGGAAGAAGATTAACATGGCCCGACGACTTTTTCTATGTGCAGGGTTTAACAAGATTTCAGTATAATGATGTTATAGACGGTCTCGGATATTATTCAGAAGGAATAACAAGACAATTTACAGTCGGCGCAACTATTGCGCGTGTTGATATAGACAATCCTATCTTCCCATCCCGCGGATCCAAAGTATCGCTGAGCGGTGAATTATCTGGCGGATTTCTTCCCGGTAACGTCGATTATCTCAAAGTGGATTTCAAAAGCGAATGGTACAAACCGATATTCAATACGAACAGAATTGTTCTCTACTCCAGCGTAGATCTCGGATATATTCACGAATTGAAGAAAGGGACTCCTATTCAGCCTTTCGAGTTCTATTACATGGGTGGAAACGGGATGATCATTGCTACTACACCTCTTCGAGGATACGACGATAGAAGTCTCGGTAACAGGGATGCTTCCGGTACAGTATTCGGAAGCCGTGTTATGGCAAAGTATACTTTCGAAATCAGAGGAGCTCTTGCCCTCGATCCCATTCCGATTTATTTATTGGCATTTGCAGAAGCTGGTAACGTATATTTCGATATCAAACAGACAGATTTATTCAATCTGAAGCGTTCAATTGGCGTTGGCGCAAGAATTTTAATAAATCCGATCGGATTACTTGGATTCGATTATGGTTACGGATTCGACCGCAGAAGTGTTGACGGTCAGGATCCTCAGTGGATTTTCCATTTCCAGTTCGGTAAAGGATTTTAACATTATAAATCATTAAAGAGGTAAAAAGTGAAAAAAACTATTTTCGTATTACTGTTGATTTCTGCTGTTTCTGTATTTGCTCAAACACAGCAGCCTGTTAATTTAAAAGTTGGATATGTCGATTCGGAAATTATTATGACCCAGTTTTCCGAAGCTATAAAAGCAAAGAGCGACCTTGAAGGATTTGTTGCCAAGTGGAGAAAGGAAGCTGATAGTATGGGAACGGTTCTGCAGAATGCATACGCCGATTATCAGAAACAGGCTTCAACAATGAAACCTGAACAACAGCGCGAAGCTCAGACTAAAATTGTTGAAAAAGAACAGGAACTTCAAAAATACAGAGACCAGAAATTCGGGCAGCCTAACGGCGAGTATTTCGTACGCCAGGAATCACTCCTTGCACCGGTTAAAGAAAAAATCTTTAAAGCAATTGACGAAATTGCAAAAGAGGAAAATATGCATTATGTTCTCGATAAGGCAGGCGAAGTGGTAGTTCTTTATGCCGATTCCCAGTTCGACATTACATTTAAGGTGCTTGACCGCCTTAAAAGAGGAAAATAATTTTTAACGGAATTTTATTATGAAACAAATCGGATTTATCTTATCTGCAATACTTATTATGGCTTCCGTATCAATTGCACAACCGAAGATCGGCTACGTTGATAGCGATACTATTATGAAACAGCTTCCCGAAGCCCAGGATACACAGAAAAAACTAGATGCCATCATCAAAGAATGGCAGGAAGAACTTTCCAAAATGGAGTCCGACTGGAAAGCCAGGTACGACGATTATGAAAAACGGAAACTGATACTAAGCGAGCAAAAGAGAATTGAAATTGAAAAAGAGCTTGTTCAGATTGAAGACCAGATATCAAAATACAGACAGGATAAATTCGGCGTTCAGGGGGAACTCTTCAGAAAACAGGAAGAATTGATGAAACCGATTCAGAACCGAATATTTAACGTTATTCAGGAAGTTGCAAAAGAAAATGAATACGATTTTATATTCGACAGAAGCGGGGATATGATCTTTCTGTTTGCCAAAGAAGAATATGATGTTACAAAATTAGTCCTCGAAAAACTTAAATGAGTTTTTATGAAAATAAAACTGAAAGATGCCGCCGACTTTGTCGGCGGTATTGTTATTGGCAATCCTGAACTCGAAGTCTCCAATATCGCCAAAATTGAAGAGGCGAAAGAAGGCGATATTACTTTTCTCTACCTAAAACCCTACGAAAAGTATTTAAGTACTACGAAAGCCTCGGCTGTTTTAATCTCCCCCGAGTTCAAGAAATCAAGAACCGATCTCAGCTACATCGAAGTAAAGAATCCGAATGTCGCACTCCACAAATTCATAATTACATTCTTAAAACCGGCTTTCATTATTAACGGAATTGATCCGTCTGCTTCAATTGATCCGTCTGTATCTGTCGGGAAGAATGTTGGAATCGGTAAAAATGTTGTTATCTCCGCCGGCTCTAAAATCGGCGACAATTCTATGATCTATCACAATACTGTTATTATGGACAAAGTTGCAATCGGCTCAAACTGCCTTATCTATCCGAATGTAACTATCAGGGAGAATTCTCAAATCGGCAACAATGTTATTATCCATTCAAATACTGTTATCGGCTCGGACGGTTTCGGTTATATTCCAAATGCTAAAGGCGAATACGAGAAAGTACCGCAGATAGGTAATGTTGTTATTGAAGACGATGTTGAACTCGGTTCAAACGTTTCAATCGACAGAGCCGCTTTCGGATCTACTTTATTAAAGAAAGGAGTTAAGATAGACAACCTTGTTCAGATAGCTCATAATGTTGTTATTGGAGAACATACGGCTATTGCAGCCCAGGCAGGAATTTCCGGAAGTACAAAGATCGGTAAACATTGTATGATCGCCGGTCAGGCTGGATTTGTAGGACATATTGAAATTGCAGATCAGGTTGTAATCGGCGCACAAGCCGGGGTTTCTAAGTCGATCGATAATGCCGGCAAGTTCAGAGGTTCACCGGCTCAGGAGATGGGAACACAACTCCGGTTCGAAGCTCAGTTGCGGAACGTTCCGGCAATGGCAGAAAAAATTAAGAAATTAGAAGAAAAAATTGCATCTTTGGAACAGAAAATTTCTGAGATAAATCAACTAAAGGGAGAATAATGTTAGAGCTCCAGAGAACTATTGCCAATCCAGTTTCACTTTCGGGAGTTGGATTGCATACAGGCACATCTTGTACAATGACTTTTAAACCCGCACCCGAAAATTACGGGATCAGATTTGTAAGAACTGATCTTGGCGGAAGGCCTGAAATTCCCGCAAATGCCGATTATGTTATCGATACTTCCAGAGGCACTACATTAGGATTGGGCAATGCTAAAGTTCATACTATTGAACATGTCCTTGCGGCTGTTGTTGGATTGCAAATAGATAATCTGGTTATTGAACTTGATGGAATCGAACCTCCGATAGGCGACGGCAGCGCTATGCCCTACGTTGAAAAAATAATGGCTGCGGGATTTGTTACACAGGACGCACCGAAGGATTATCTTGTTATTGACGAAACCGTAATGTACAGCGATGAAGCCCGCCAGGTTGATATAGTTGCGCTTCCGATGAATAGTTACAGAATTACCATCATGGTCGATTACCAGAACCCCGCTCTTGGAAGTCAGCACTCCGGCATGTTCGACCTTGAAAAGGAATTTGTTACCGAATTCGCCCCGGCAAGGACTTTCTGTTTCTTAAGTGAAGTTGAAATGCTGGCGGACCAGGGATTAATAAAAGGCGGAAATTTTAATAATGCCGTTGTTATTGTTGATCATGAAATTGATGAAAAAGGTTTAAGAAGTATTAAAGAAAAACTAGGCCTCGATGAGGACCTTTCGGTAACACACGAAGGATTCTTAAGCAACAATAAACTAAGGTTCAGAAATGAACCTGTGCGTCACAAACTTCTCGATATGATCGGTGATCTCGCATTAATAGGTGTTCCTATTAAAGCTCAGATACTTGCAGCCCGACCAGGTCACAAAGCCAATGTTGAGTTCGCAAAAAAAATCAGAAGCCTTTATCAGCAGAAAAAATTAGTTAAGAAATATCAGTTCGTTAAAAAAGAAGGCGTGGTGTTCGACGCTAATGCTATCCAGCGGATTCTCCCCCATCGTTACCCTTTCCTGCTGGTCGACAAAATTATCGATCTGGAACTTGATAAACGTGTCGTTGGTGTTAAATCTGTTACTATTAACGAACCGTTCTTTCAGGGTCATTTCCCCGGCCAGCCGATTATGCCCGGCGTTCTTATTATTGAAGCAATGGCGCAGGTAAGCGGAATTCTTGTTCTCAATTCTTTTATTGACCCCGCTAATCACTTGGTCTATTTTATGAGTATAAATAACGCAAAATTCAGAAAGCCTGTTGTTCCGGGTGATCAGCTAGTTCTTGAAGCCGAAGTGATAAGCAAAAAGAGCAAATATTTTTCGATTAAAGGCGCTGCTTATGTTGACAATACTCTTGTTGCTGAAGCGGAGTTCATGGGAGCTATAATTAATAAAGAAAATAAATCTGAAAATCTGAACTAATTTTATGTCGAAAATCCATCCCACCGCAATTGTAAGCTCCGAAGCTAAGATCGGGGAGAATATTGAAATAGGTCCTTACGCAATTATTCATGATGATGTTCAAATAGGGAACGATTGTAAGATCGGGCCGCATGCCGTAATTTACGACGGCGCTCGAATCGGCAACCGTGTAAAAATTTTCCAGGGCGCTTCCGTTTCAAACTTACCGCAGGATCTTAAATTCGCAAATGAGCAGACGTTTCTTCATATAGGTGATGACACCGTTATAAGGGAATTCGCAGCTCTTCACAAAGGAACCACTGCAACACACAATACTTATATCGGCAGCAATTGTTTACTAATGGCATATACTCATGTAGCGCACGATTGTAAAGTTGGCGACCGGGTAATAATTGCCAATGCCGTTCAGATTGCGGGTCATGTTGAAATTGAGAATACTGTAATAATCGGAGGGCTTTCTGCAGTTCATCAGTTCGGAAAGATCGGTCAGCATTGTATGCTGGGTGGCGGATCCATGGCTAATTCGGATGTTCCGCCGTATTGTATGACTAGCGGATTCCCTGCCCGGTTCATGGGACTGAACATTGTCGGTTTACGAAGAAGAAATTTTTCAGAAGATGATATAAACGCAATAAAAGATGCCTACAGAATATTTTATCAATCCGGTTTGATTTTTTCAAAAGCCCTTGAGGAATTGAAAGAAAAATATTCCGAGCATCCCCTCGTAAAGAATATTATCGGTTTTATTGAAAGATCCGACCGCGGTGTTATTAGAAGATGAAGTGGCAGTTAATTAAGACCGGGAGTTCTTCCGGAAGCTTTAACATGGACTTCGATCTTAACCTTGCTCAATCCTGCAAACCTGACGAAGCATTTTTCAGACTCTACAGGTGGCAGCCCTACTGTATCTCGCTGGGTGCAAACCAGAGTTTTGAGGATATTAATATTGCCAAAGCCCATCTGGATAATATTGAGGTGGTAAAACGTCCTACTGGCGGAAGGGCTATTCTTCACGCCGAAGAGATTACTTATTCGGTTGTAATGCCTATCGGTAAATCCTTATCCCCACGGGAAATCTACGAGAAAATCTCAAATGCTCTGATTAAAGGGCTTGAATTTTACAATCCCCTGCTGGCCAACTCTGAACTCGAAAAGCTTCAGCCCGACTTTCCAGGTCTGCTCAAACAACCATCCGGAGTTCTCTGCTTCGGAAGCACTGCAAAAAACGAAGTGAAATTTGCCGGGAAAAAAATTATCGGCAGTGCACAACGAAAATTGAATAAAGTGATTCTGCAGCATGGATCGATATTGTGCGGTACATTCCATAAAAAACTTGTTGAATATATTAATTCCAATGACGACCTAAAGCATGTTCTCCAAGCCGAGTTAAATCAGAAAACAATTGAAATAGAATCGATACTGAATGAGAAAGTCGACTATCCCAAACTCTCCTCCTGTCTTATCCGCGGATTTGAATCCGAGTGGCAAATAAATTTTGCATAACAGACCCGGAAGCATAAATTATTCACTTCATAAACTTCTATCTTAATGTTAAATTTCCGGCTGAAATTAAATCATTTTGAAATAATGAAAAAAATAATCCTCTTCTTTTTAATAAGCATAACACTATCCGGTCAGAATGATTTTGAATTCGATTTCTTTTTAAATGGTTCGGATGTTACGGATATTTCTTCACAGGGTAACGAAATCTGGTTCGCTACAAACGGTAACGGCCTCTTCCGCTATCTGAAAAAAGAAAATCGATGGGATCAATTCTCCACTTCGAAGAATAACCTGCAACACGATTTTTTTTACTGCGTTGCTGCAAATAACGAATATGTCTGGGCCGGCTCAATCGACGGGCTTTTCATTTACGATAAGAAAAGAAATAGTTGGACAAAAAGGAAGTTCGGCCTGGGTGGGCAGCTTAGCAACTGGATCCGTTCAATTGCATACGACGATTTCGAAAAAGTTGTTTGGATCGGGAGATTTCAATATCTAACTAAGTATGACGAGAAGACCAGACGGTTCACCGATTACGATTTGACAATCCGGGGCAACCAGAAAACAAACACAATCAAAACCATCAAAGTGGACGGCGACAGTCTGGTCTGGTTCGGTACTGAGGCAGGCCTTCATAAATATGACAAATTGAGGGACCTGAATGAACCGGGAGCGATCACTTTTTATGACAACAGATTTAACTATTTTAACGGCGAGGGAGAACAGATTTCGATTTCGGCCCTGATGAGCGAACGGAATAATCTATGGATCGGATTGGATGAATTTATTACGGCCGAACGGCCCGAATTCAACCTCGGGGGACTTTTCCGTTTCAACAGGAAAAACGACTGGTTAAGATTCGACGACTCAAAAGGATTATCCGGAAACGGAATTAATGACCTCGAACTTACAGGAAATTTTATATGGGCCGCTCTTTATCAATTCGGTAAAGCTACCAAGGAAACATACGGGCGGGGATTAGTATTGATCAACCGGATATCGAACCAGGTTATTCCGGTTAGGGATGAAAGGATTCCTCAGACAATAAATAAATTATTTTTTGACGGTACCTTCCTTTGGCTTGGTACAGATAAAGGACTTATAAAAATAAATTTCTTTAACCGCCTTGCTCAATGGACAGAAGGAGAAAAGTGATGCTTAATACTTCTCTAAAAAAACTGAAAGCAATTCAAAACAATTTCAACGGTAAGAAAATTGCAGTAATCGGCGACATGATGCTCGATTGTTACTATTGGGGTAATGTGCAGAGAATTTCTCCGGAAGCACCAGTCCCGGTTGTAGAGGTTGATAATGAGTTCTCCAGATTCGGCGGCGCTCTTAATGTAGCATATAATATTTTAACGCTCGGCGGAATTCCAATTCCGCTCGGTGTCGTCGGCATCGACAGCGATGCAAAACTGATCAGAAATCTTATGAGCAAAAGCGGGATAAACGACCAGGGAATGATTCCGGATAAAGAAAGATCTACTACATCCAAAACCAGAGTGATTGCAGATAATCAGCATGTTGTAAGAATCGACAGGGAAAGCACTTTTCCGATCAGCTCAAAAATTGAAAACAAACTTCTCTCCTTTTTGAAAAAGGAAATAAAAAAAATTGACGCAATAATTCTTCAGGATTACAACAAGGGTGTTCTAACTCAAAACTTTATTTCCAGTATAATCTCTATTGCTGCGGAATCGAAAAAAATCATTACCGTCGATCCAAAATTCAACAACTTCTTTACTTACCGGGATGTAACAGTCTTTAAACCGAACAGAAAGGAAACTGAAGACGCATTAGGAATCAAAATAAAATCGGCTCATGATATTTCCAGGGCAGGCAAAAGTCTCCTCGAAAATATAAAAGCAAAGTATGTACTCCTTACACTGGGGGCTGAAGGGATCGCTCTGTTCGAGAAAGGGAAATCCGAACGCAGAATACCTACAAAGGCCAGAAAGGTTGCCGATGTTTCGGGCGCCGGAGATACCGTTATATCAACTCTTACTATGGCTCTTACTGCAGGTGCCGGTATTTATGATGCGGCATATCTCGCAAACTTTGCCGGCGGACTCGTATGCGAGGATGTTGGTATAGTTCCAATTGACCAGAAGAAACTTTTTGATGCAGTTATCGGGGAATTGAAATGAATAATTTTAAAACAGTCGACGAACTTGTACTGATCAGAGGAGAATTAAAAAAACAGAACAGGAAAATTGTCTTTACAAACGGATGTTTCGACATTCTTCATGCAGGTCATGTGGATTATCTTTCCAAGGCAAAATTGTTCGGCGATGTTTTGATTGTTGCATTAAACTCCGATGAATCTGTTGCCAGGATCAAAGGAAGCAAAAGGCCTATAGTACCCTTCAACGAAAGGGCTTTCGTTATAGCGAATCTTAAAGCTGTCGATTACGTTACAAAATTTGAAGAAGATACACCGTTCGAGACAATAAAGAAAATTGTTCCAGATATACTTGTTAAAGGAGCCGATTGGAATATTGAGAATATTGTTGGAAGGGATATTGTAGAAGCTGCCGGGGGTAAAGTGGAAACTATTGAATTTGTAAATTTTCAATCGACTTCAGGCATTATCAAAACTATTCTTGAAAGATTTGGCGGATAATGGAAGATCAGGAAGTAAAACCGAATGAAATAAAGGCAGAAGAGAAACCGCCTGAGAAGAAGAAGCGATCGGTTTTCCGGAGAATAATCAATGTCTTCATACTCTTTTTTCTTGCCGTTATTTTTCTTCTGGTTCTCTTTCTCGGCTTTTCTCAGACCGGCACATTCAGGGAATTCTTACGTAATACCCTGATCTCCGAAATCAGCTCTTCAATAAACGGAAAACTCTACATTGAGAAGATTGAAGGAACAATTCTCACTTCAATTTTCCTGCGTAACACTGTACTTACAACATCCGGAGATACACTTTTTACCGCAAAGAAAATAGAAATAAAAACCAGTCCTCTTCAACTACTTCTAAAAAAGATTTTTTTTAGAAAGATTCTTATAGAGGATGCAAAAATAAAACTGCTGCAGGATCAGGACGGCAATTGGAATTACGAGAAATTATCCCCCCCTTCCGAGGAGGATACCGCCAAATCGGAATTCTCGTTTTATGTTCAGGTTAACGACCTTCAGCTTAAAAACATTGCTGTCATTCAGCAGTCATATCCGAACATTAATTCAAATGCGGTTTACAAGACAGTTAACTTTGACGATTTGCGCATAAATAAACTTTTTCTCTCCGCTCAAGCTTTCATCGACATACCAAATTCAGATTTTCTTCTGGTATTAAACGAGCTTTCATTTAAACCGAACCTTAACCGTTTCAGACTCCAGAACATCTCGGGCGAATTTGCGGTTACAAAAGATTTTGCCTCTGTAACCAATTTCGCATTTATTACCGACAGCAGCGATGTCCGGATTGATGCGCGTCTCGACAGTTTAAATCTATTTGGAAATGTAGAACTTGAAGATTTTAAGAACTACCCTCTTTCAATCAATCTTGACGCATCTTCATTCAACTTTGACGACCTTTCCTCTTTCATAGATGCAACGGAAATATTAAAAGGAGATCCTTCAATCGAATTGAAAGCCAGAGGCAAATTCGGAGGATTTTCGATTGAGAAGCTCGCTGTGGATTACAGGTCAACTCATTTTGAAATAGGCGGACAGGTTTTAAATCTCAACCGTCCAGAGGATCTATTCATTAAAGCGCAAATAAAGGATACAGACATTAATTACAGAGATGTAAATGCACTCCTGCCTGCGTTAAAGTTACCCGAGTTCGCACAGCTTAAAGTAAGCGGAGTAAATATTGATTACGAGGGAGAACCGGTTAATTTCAAATCTGTCTTCTCCGGTAATATTGAAAACGGCTCTCTCAAATTCGAAGTTGCTATGAATCTTGAAAAAGAGCCTATGACGTACGATATAAAATTCGAGACGGAGAATATAGACCTCAATCCGGTTATTGGAATTACAACTGCGCTCAACTCCAAAGGTAATTTGATTGGCCGGGGTACTTCCCCTATGGATCTTAATTATAATTTCAACCTCATTTCAACCGCATCAAGGTTCAGGGAAATTCCCATCGATAATTTTCATATTATATCGAAAGCCGCCGATAGAAAAATTGATATAGAAATGAGCGGGAAAAGTAAAAACTCCGAAGCTCTTATTACAGGAGATTTAAGTTTCGATAACGATACGATTCCGGCGTTCAGTTTTCTTGGCAGTTTGAATCGCCTTGACCTCTCCTCTTTTATCGAGGGGGATTATAAAAGCGATCTGAATTTCTATTTCAGTGCCGAAGGTAAAAATTTCAATCCCGATGAGCTGACAGGAATCTTTTCAATCGGAATCGATTCGTCGAAATACCGGGGTACCAAAATTCACAATTCAAGTATCGACGTTACATTCACAAAAGATTCTTCATACAGGGAGATAAAATTCGGATCAGATTTCGTTGATTTTAAAATTGACGGGGAATTCTCTTTCAAAGACGCTATCGACATTGTGGCTTTTGAAGGGGAAACAATTTCAAGAATTATTACAAACAAACTGAAAGAGCTTAATCCACTTTCGGTGATGGAATCCGGTTCGTCCGATCTATATACCGAAGAAATTCTTCCGGATATCATAAACAAGGATTTAAAATTTAATTTCGATTTTAATTTCAAAGACTTCGCCCTAATTACAGAACTGATCGGTTTCGAAAGATTCGATATTATGGGATCGGGTTCCGGTTCGGTTGATAACAGTCCCCCGAACTTTATGATTAATTCTAAACTGGATCTCGATTATCTTGTTTTTACAGAAGAGAATTCAACATTATATCTTTCCGATCTTGTTACGGAGCTGAATTTTGTAAGGGACAACCGCCATGCTGCATTCGACAAGCTTTCCGGTTCCGCTCTGTTAACCGGTAAAAGATTTTATGCCGGAAGTTACATTAAGGACATTGCAGCCAATCTAAAATTCAATGAGAGCAGATTATTTTTTGACGCCTCGGCAAATTTTGAAGATCTAATTCACGCTCAAGCCAGCGGTTTCATACTCATGAAACCCGTTGAGCAGCAGATCAGGATCGGTAGTATTAAAGCAGATTATGACGGACTGTTATGGACAAACAAAGACACAATTGATATTTTCTTTAATCCTTTCCGGTTCAATATTGCCAACTGCACTCTTTACAATGATACTTCCTCAATAAGTTTCAAGGGTTCGATAGAAAGCAGCGGGGATCAAAATCTTCAGCTGCTGGCTAACAATATTTCGGGTAAGATTTTGAGCCGGTATTTATTCGGCCAGGACGATTACAAACTGAAAGCGGATGCCGACCTCAAAGCAACCATAAGCGGAAGTTTTGATGACCCTTATATCAACACATCTGTAAAACTAAATAATCTGACTTATGGTAATCACAAGCTCGGTTACCTCGACGGTTCAATCCGTTATCTTAATAAAACCGTATCGACCGATATCCGCTTTATCGATTCAACTTACAATACGGATAAACCTCTTTTAACTTTGAACGGCACTATTCCGATCGATTTGAGTTTTGCGACGGTTGAAAAAAGAATTAGCGATACAAAGGAGATGGATTTAAAAATTTATTCTCGCGATTTCGATTTAAGATCGTTTGCCAATCTCCTTCCTAACATCGCTGATCAGAGAGGAATTCTTTTAACCGACCTGTCAATTAAAGGACGCCTCGATAATCCTGTTTTCTCAGGTTACCTAAGTCTAAATGACGGATATTTCTTATCCAAAGACACTAATCTTCCCTACAGCTGCGATCTCAGACTAAACTTCGAAAGACAGGGATTGCAGATCGATTCTCTTGTAATTGCCAACGCAGGAGGTACGAGGTTTCCAGGACGTATTAAAGGGAGCGGATCAATTGTGTTTGACGGATTTAAGCCGAAGGATATGTCAATCCGTTTCAACGGCGATCTGGCATTATTCAGCGATCTTTCCAGGTCTACAAGCCCGTTACTTTACGGGGACCTTAAGATCGGGACAGGAGACGACTGGATCTTAACACTCCGGAACAACAGGTTATTCTTCAGAGGTGATATTCTGCTTAAAGAAACCAACCTTACTCTTACAACATCGGATCAATCAACCGTAGCAAGCAGTAATTATAATGTAATCTACGTAGTAGATTCCAGCAAGTTAGATCTTGAGCAGGTTCGATTTCAGGAAATACTGGAAAGCGAAGCAAAGGGAGTTGATAATAACGGCGATGAATCGATTCGTCTTGATTATGAGATCGGTGTAAAAGTTGAGAACAGCGCACGTGTTAATATTATTCTTTCACAGGCAGTAAATCAGAAACTTCTTGTTGAAATGAGAGGCGATTTGAATTACGAAAGTGTTGCCGGAGAAGTTAGAGCGCAGGGAGCTTTTGACCTTATGCCCGGTTCCAAACTCGAGTTCTTTAAGACTTTCGATGCCGAAGGAAAGATCCGTTTCGAAACCGATATCACAAATCCTTATCTCGATATAATCGCTACATATAAAAACGATTACATCGATCCGCGCAATTCCAGTGCTGCTCCCCAGGAAGTAGCCGTTAAAATAAAAATAGCAGGACCACTGAATGACCTCGGTAAAAACCTTGCCGGCAATCCGGAAAGTATGGGTGTTTATGTCGGCTCCCGGAATATTCAGAATAATGTAAGAGAATCACGTTACGACTATGCCGATGCGTTTTCGTTTATACTAATCGGGAAATTTAAGGATGATTTAACGGCACAGGACAGGGCCCAGGTTGCCGGTCAGACGAATGCTATCGGAAATACCGCTACATCATTCCTCGGATCTGTTCTTACAAGTTTCGTAAATTCGGCAGTGGGAGATCTCGTTAATAATATTCAAATCAGCCAGGCCGGAGATTACACCAAGTTCAGTCTGTCGGGAAGGATTCAGAACCTGAGATACAGTTTCGGCGGTACAACGGAAGTATTTCAGAATATTGGCAAAGCAAATCTTAAGATCGAATACTTATTCAATCCGAGATTTTTAATAAGACTGGAAAGAAAAGATCCTATTGGTCAGACATATGTTATTGACGAAAAAATAAACGAGATGGCATTAAAATATAAATTCGAGTTCTAATGAAAAAAGAAATAAAATCATTCTTTAAAAATCATCCTTCCCTTAAAGTAAAAGGGAAAGAAATTGCGAAGCATTTTGGAATTACAGAAGAATATGCTTACGCAGAACTTAAAAGCGTTTTGTATAAGCTTACCGAGGAAGGTTATCTTGAAAAGCAGGGTAAGAGATATTCACTCAGCAGTTTCGGAAGTGATAAACTTATCGGCCAGCTTCAGATTGTTGGTGAAGGCGATTACGGGTTTGTAGTGCTGAAAGATCAAACATATAAAACAGATGTGTTCATATCGGGGAAAAATCTTGGTACGGCTTTCGACGGTGATATTGTTCATGTAAATCTTCTGTCGAAGAAACACGGTAAGAACATAGAAGGACAGATTGTTGAGATTGTTGAAAGAAAGCAAACTGAGATTGTAGGTAGATTGGAGAAGAGCAGATCTTTCTTTTTTGTAGTACCCGACAACAAGAAAATCCACCGCGATATTTATATCCCGCCGGAAAATCTGAAAGGCGCCAGTTCCGGCGATAAGGTTGTTGCCGGGAAAATTGAATGGAGTTCACCTGATCTGAACCCGGAGGGACATATTCTAGAGTTACTTGGCAAAGCCGGCAGTTACGATGCCGAAATAGCATCAATTGCAAGGGAATTCGGACTCTCATACAAGTTCACAGATAAAGTATTGAAGAATGCGGATTCAATTTCAGAATCGATTCCGGAATCCGAAATCAAAAAAAGGCTCGATCTTCGGGATTCGGTTACTATTACAATTGATCCTGAGGACGCAAAAGATTTCGACGACGCGGTTTCAATTGAAACTCTTGCCAATGGAAATTTTTCAGTAGGAATTCATATTGCTGATGTAAGCCATTATGTTACCGAAAATTCCCCCATTTATAAGGAAGCTCTTAATCGTGCTACCAGTGTTTATCTGGTAGGCAAGGTTATCCCGATGCTTCCTGAGAAATTATCGAACATTGTTTGTTCCCTGGTTCCAAACAAAGACCGATTGACATTTTCCGTAATAGCCGAAATGACACCGAACGGAAAAGTTGTCTCTTATCAGATAGTTAAATCCGTGATCAACAGTAAAAGGCGATTCACATATGAAGAAGCCCAGAAGATTATCGAAACTGAAAAAGGTGATTATGCCGATAGAGTGCTCTTATTAAACAAGCTCGCAAGGAAACTGAGAGCCAAGAGAATAAAAAAAGGAAGTATAAACTTTTTTTCTCCCGAAGTTGTCTTTAAACTTGACGAAAGTGGTATCCCTGTAGATATTAAAATTAAAGAGGTAAGGGAGAGCAATAATCTAATTGAAGAATTCATGCTTCTGGCCAATCAGATTGTTGCAGAACATATTAAACCCTTAAAGAACAAAATTCAGATTCCGTTTGTTTATAGGATACATGATCTGCCCGATAAGGAAAAAATAATTGAATTTTCTCGATTCGTTAAATCGTTGGGATATTCATTTGATCCGAACTCAGCAAGCAAATCAGAACAGTTTCAAAAACTTCTTGAGAGCTGCGAAGGGACGGAAGAGGAAGCAGTTATAAATGAAATTGCAATTAGATCGATGGCAAAGGCGGTTTATTCGACAAATAATATAGGGCATTACGGTCTGGGATTTAAACATTATACCCATTTTACCTCTCCTATTCGCCGTTTTCCGGATCTTATTGTTCATAATTTGATTTTCAGGTATTTGAAGAATAATACAGAGAAAAATTTTTCTATAGAAGATTTAGAAGAAATTTGCAATCATTCTTCTGCGATGGAAAGAAATGCTATAAACGCCGAGCGCCTTTCCGTGAAGTTGAAACAAATTGAATATTTGCGGGGTAAAGTAGGAACTGAATTTCACGGTGTTGTTTCCGGAATTACAAGCTTTGGAATTTTCATTGAGCTTAACCAGAATCTGGCCGAGGGATTGATAAGATACAGGGATCTGGAAGATGATTATTATACGTTCGACGAAAAGAATTACTCCATAACCGGTAAAAGGACCGGAAGAAGAATTCGGTTAGGAGATAAAGTGAATGTAAAATTGGTCCGCGTAGATAATGAAAAAAGAGAAATTGATTTTATTCTGCTTGACTAAAAGAATTACATGAAAGGTACAACAATGAAAAAAATATTTTATTCTATTATAGGTCTGATGCTTTTTTCAAGCGTTGCCTCCGCCCAATTCGGACAGAATAAAGTTCAGTATAAAAACTATAACTGGCTGTTTATTCAGACCAAACACTTCGATGTTTATTTTGCCGAAGGCGGTGAAAGAATAGCCGAATTTACTGCCGCTGTTGCAGAGGATGCAATTAATAAACTTCACATGGATTTTAATTACCTGATCAATAACCGTGTTGCTCTTATTGTTTATAATTCCCATAATGATTTTATAGAAACCAATATAACCGATCAGTACCTAAGTCAGGGAATCGGCGGATTTACTGAACCGTTTAAAAACCGTGTAGTTTTTCCGTTCGAAGGATCATACGAAAAATTCCGCCATGTAATTTTCCACGAGCTTGTCCATGCAATTATGCAGGATTTCTACTACGGCGGAACAATTCAGAATATTATTTCAAAGGGAATTACTCTTCAGCTTCCCCACTGGTTCATGGAAGGCAGCGCCGAATATTTGTCTCAGGGCTGGGAAACCAACACGGACATGTTTATACGAAACGCCATAATAAGCGAACAGTTACCGGATATTGAAAGACTTACCGGATATCTCGGTTACAGAGGCGGGCAATCGGTATTCAAATATATAGCTGATACTTATGGAAGGCAGAAGATCGGCGAGCTTGTTAATAAAATTAAATCGCTCGGTTCCGTTGAAGCCGCTTTAAAAGGCTCAATCGGAATCAGTATGGAAGAATTAAATGAAAGATGGAAGAAAAGCCTTAAAAAAGAATACTGGCCGGACATTGCCGTTAAGGAAGATCCGGATGAATTTGCCAAGAGACTAACCGATAACCGTAAAGACGGTGGATTTTATAACTCAAGTCCTGCCCTATCGCCTCAGGGTGATAAGATTGCGTTTATATCCGACCGCGATATTTATCTTGATGTATATATAATGGAAGCGAGCACTGGTAAGATCCTTAAAAAGCTTGTAGAAAGCGGCAGAGCAAACGACTTCGAAGAACTGAATCTTCTCCATCCTTCACTCACATGGTCACCGGATAACAGAAGGATTGCGATTTCACTTAAGAGCGGCGGATACGACAGGATTTATTTAATTGATACTGAAACCGAGGAAAGCACAGAACTCCCTTTTCAATTCCCGGGTATCGAGTCTGTTAACTGGTCACGGGATGGCAACAGGATCTCTTTCAATGCTCATAATGCAACTCAGTCGGATATCTATTTTTACGATCTTTCTACCGGAGCGCTTGAGAATGTTACAAACGATATATTCAGTGATACGGATCCCGTATGGTCGCCCGACAGTAAAAAAATTGTCTTCGCCTCCGATCGGAAAGATATACTTAACGGTTCCGCGGTTGGAGAAAATTTCTTTATGTACAATCACGAATTTGGCCAGCTCGATCTCTATATAATCGATGTAGAATCCAGGAAAATTGAGAGACTAACAGATTGGGAATTCAGCAATGAAAGATTTGCAACATTTTCAGATCAAGGAGATGAAATTTTATTCGTTTCCGATAAAAACGGTATAGATAATATTTACAGGAAGAAAATAAGAGGAGCCAATTCATCTGATGAATTGAAGTTAACAGATATAAAGGCAATTCCAATTACCAACTCATACGGTCAGATAAGTCAGATTTCAACATCATACGACGGTAAAAAGCTAGCGTTTACATCACTTTACAAGATGGGTTATAATATTTTTATGCTCAGTAATCCGTACGAAATGAAACTGGATTCAGATACTCTTAAGCTTACTAATTATATGGCAAGTCTGGTAAATAAAGGAACTGGACCGGCTAAATTATTTTCGGATGAAACTTACGCCGAAAAGAAGGATTCGGTAAATAACGGTATTGCTGCAGATTCAGATACAACCGTTTCAAAATCGAAAAAAATATTTGTAGGCCAGTATGTTACTGACGAGGAAGTGAAAAGCGATTCGGTAACTAACAATTACAGAAAATATGTATTTGGCGGCGAGGATATTCCATCCGACAGCACGAGAATAATAAACCGTGATGAGTTGTTCGCTCAAAAACTAGATCCGGACGGAAACTTTCTTGTTAACAGGTACAAGATTAATTTCTCCCCCGATCTCATCTATGCAAATGCAGGATACAGTTCTCTTTACGGGCTGCTCGGAACAACCGTACTTTCGTTCAGCGACGTTCTCGGCAATCACCGGCTTATTGGAATTACCTCACTACAGATTGACATTAAAAACAGTGACTACGGACTTGCATATTACTATTTAGAAAACAGGATGAATTTCGGAATTGAAGGATTCCATACTGCAAGATTCCTATACAGGTCTTCGTTCTTCGGATCGGAGCTCTACAGGTTCAGGAATTTCGGGGCAGTAGTTTCAGCAAGCTATCCAATAAACAGATTCTACCGGTTAGACGGATCATTAAGTTTGATGAACGTAACTTCAGAGAATCTCGATAATATTTCTGTACCGTCCGATAAAGCGACATACATTGTACCTGCTGTAAGCTTTATTCATGATAATGTAATGTGGGGATATACTTCTCCGATTGAAGGGACAAGATACAATTTTACTTTATTCGGCAATCCGGGTATAACCAGGAAGCAGCAGAGCTTTTATTCGTTAGTATTCGATTATAGAACATATCTACGTTTCTGGTTCGATAATTCACTTGTATTCAGATTTTCGGGCGGCTACTCGGGCGGTGCCAATCCCCAGAAATTCTTTATGGGCGGAACCGACAACTGGATAAACAGAACTTTTGCAACACAGGATATACCGATTGAAACGGCCTCCGATTTTGCATTTCTCACACCCGCAATGCCGTTAAGAGGATTCGACTACGCGGAAAAAATCGGCTCCAAATATTCCCTTGTCAACCTCGAATTAAGAATGCCTCTGATCCGTTACCTGCTTACTGGACCGCTGCCGCTTCTGTTTCAGAATATTTTGGGTGTTGCATTCGTGGATGCGGGCGCAGCATGGTCGAATACAGGTAAATTGAAACCGTTCACAAAGAATCAGTTCGGCAATACAATTACAAACGATCTTATGATAGGAACAGGAGTGGGATTCAGGTTATATCTGCTGTTCCTGTGGCGTTTCGATGTTGCATGGAAATATAATGTGCAGGGTTTTTCATCGCCAAGATATTATCTCTCGATAGGATATGATTTTTAAGAGAAGCCCCGCTAATGCGGGGCTTTTTTTGCAGGAAACCTAGTCTTTTTTCGATTCCTTTTTACTGTCATTTTTAGAATTGGATTTGTAATCGGTCTGGTAGAATCCGCTTCCTTTAAAAATTGGTCCCAGTCCGCCTCCAATAAGACGTTTAACATGTCCTTTGCAGACAGGACATTCTTTAGCCGGCTCCTCTGTAATTTTTTGAAAAAGTTCGAATAAGTTTCCGCACTCAAGACATTTATATTCGTATGTCGGCATAATACCTCTATGTAAAAAATTATTTAAGCGGTGCAAAAATAGTAAGCTTGTATTTCAAATCAAATTTCTATTTTGTTATCCGATATTTTTGCATATTGATGATGTAAAAAAATACGAATTTATACTATGAAGAAATTTTCCGCTTTTTTACTTCTCCTTTTTCTCGCCGGGTGTTTGAATTATAATCAGGTAACAACAATCAAAACGGATGGATCCGGAAGTATGTTCATTCACTACTGGATGAAATGGACCACTTCTCGTGATTCACTAATAGTTGAGCAGCTCGGTTTATTCAATCAGGATTCCGTTTATAATGAATTCATATCAGAATTCAGTTCCATTAAAAATGTAGAAGTCTACAGGGATTTTTCCGACAGTACGATTCACGGTAAAGTTGATTTTGAATTCAACAGCCTCGACTCTTTGAATCAGCTCCCTGCTTTCAGAGATTCTAAATTATCAATTAAAGACGGTGAAGATAACACGAAAATATTTTCGCAGTTTATTGCCCCGATTGCAACCGGATTCGGGATGAAAACGAGAAATTTTTCGCTTTCATACATTTACTATCTGCCGGGCGAAATCCTGAGCCATAACGCAACCGAAATCTCGAGGAACAAATTGACCTGGCAGTATTATCTGGATGAAATAGGTACAGGGAAATATATTACCGCTACTTACAGGCCTTTTAAGCTGAAAGAAACTCCATCCTGGATCTATTATAGCGCGTTATTTGTTCTGATTATTGTGATTATTTACGTCTTCAGCAAAAGATTTAAATAGAATTTTACCTCTAAGTACTTGATTTATATCGACTTGCAAGTAGAAAACAATGTTGACTAACCATTGTTAATTGTATATATTTGGCGTCTGTTTTTTGTGATTAACTAAAAATAATCCGTTTGGAACAAGAACCATTAATATTTTCCGGTACATCTAATCCAGAGTTAACAGCCAAAATCTGCGAATATCTTGGTATTAGACAGGGCGAGATCGATTACAAGAAGTTCAGCGACGGTGAAATATGGGTAAAATTTAAGGAGAATATTAGGGGAAGAGACGTATACATAATTCAGTCGACTCATCCCCCCGCAGAAAATTTAATGGAGTTGTTAATCATGCTCGATGCAGCCAAACGCGCATCGGCTAAGAGAGTAACAGCAGTTATTCCGTATTTCGGATATGCAAGACAGGACAGAAAGGATCAGCCCAGGGTATCTGTCTCAGCTAAACTGGCTGCAAATATTATAACCGTTGCCGGAGCCGATCGTGTAATAACAATGGATCTTCACGCGGCGCAGATACAGGGATTTTTTGATATACCTTTCGATCACCTTTATGCATCGCCTGTATTTACTGTCTTGTTCAAAGAAAAAATTGAAGACCTGGTTGTTGTGGCCCCTGATATCGGCGGGATTAAATTAGCACGTTCTTATGCAAATAAACTCGATGCTGATTTTGTTGTAATAGATAAAAGAAGACCCAAGCATAATGTTGTTGAATTTATGAACATAATTGGAGATGTAAAAGGGAAAAACATTCTGCTTGTAGACGATCTTATTGACACAGGCGGTACATTTGTATCGGCTATAAACGCATTAAAAGTAAACGGCGCGAAAAAAATATTCGGTGTTGCTACACATCCTCTGCTTTCGGGCGAAGCCGTTGAGAAACTTGAAAAAAGCGAAATTGAAACTCTTTATGTCACGGATAGTATTCCGCTTAAATCGAATAGAAGCAATAAAATAGTTGTAAGAACCGCTTCTGGACTTTTTGCGGAAGCTATCATCAGATCGAATAGAAATGAATCGATCAGTTCTTTATTCGAAATAGATAAAGACAAATTATAGTTTTAAAATAATTATCAGGAGTTATTAAGAGATGTCAGAAATAAGTATCAAGGCGAAAAAAAGAATATTATCGACCAAAGGAGCCGTAAATAAATTAAGAAGAAATGGCGAGGTACCGGGAATATTCTATACCAAAGGAACTGAACCGATTGCTATTTCCGTTCCGGAATTGTCACTTCATCCGATTGTTTATACTGCGGAAACCCACATAATTAATCTGGAAGTGGATGACAACGAAGTAAGAAAATCCATTCTTAAAAACATTCAGTTTGATCCGGTAACAGATAAGGTTATTCATTTCGATTTTCTCGGTATTTCACTCGATCAGGAAATTGATATCGAAGTACCGATTGCTCTTACAGGACAGGCAAAAGGAATTAAGGAAGGTGGTATTATTCAGCAATCGATGCATAAACTACAGGTTTCGTGTCTGCCGGGTGATATTCCTGAACATATTTCAATTGACGTTACAAACCTCGGCCTGGGAGATGCAGTACACGTTAAAGATCTTGCAATCGAGAAAGTTAAAATACGTCACAATGAAGAAGTGATAATTGTTGCTGTTGTAATGCCGAGAGCACAGGTTGAAACACCTGCAGCGGGTACTGAAGTTCTGGCAGAAGAAAAAATGGAACCCGAAGTGATCTCGAAAGGCAAGCAGACTGAAGAAGAGGAATAATTGAGTTTTGCGTGCTGTGATCGGTCTGGGTAATCCAGGTAAAAAATACGAATCGACACGTCATAATATTGGTTTTCTGATTCTTGATGCATTCGCTGAAAAGCAGAGGTTGTTTTTTAAGTCTTCTAAAAGAGACTATTTATATTCGGAAGGTACATTGCGATCTTCCGATTTTTTTTTAATTAAACCAACTACTTTTATGAATTTGAGCGGCATTGCCGTTCTTGATTTTATTTCAGATCATCCTACCATGATGAATGATCTTCTTGTTATTACCGATGATGTGAACCTTGAACTCGGTAAAATACGTTTAAGACAAAGCGGCGGCGACGGTGGCCACAACGGTCTGAAATCCATAATATACCATTTACAGAACGATAACTTCCCAAGGTTGCGATTTGGTGTTGGCAATAAGTTCGATGAGGGTGAATTGGCCGGGTATGTTCTTGACCGGTTTTCCGAAAAAGAATTAGATTCCATCAAAGAAGGTTTTGATCTGTCGGTAGATCTGGTTTATCATTTTATTGCAGGCGGTTACAAGTCTATGATGGACCATTTCAGCAGGTTTAATAAAATGAAAAAGTCTGATCAGCAGGAATCAGATAAAATCGAAGGGCAAAATTAGGAGAATAAAATGACCTGGCTTATATATATAATTCCGGTATTCGGACTTCTAGCATTACTCTATTCCTACCTTAAGAACTCCTGGATCTCCAGACAGGAACCGGGCAACGAAAGAATGATTGAAATCTCTAATTATATTAGAGAGGGTGCAATAGCATTTCTTAAGACCGAATACAAAGTTTTGATCTTTTTCGTCCTGGCAATTGCACTGCTTCTCGGAATTTCTAATAACGGACGAGCCGATTCTTCATGGCTGATAGCAGTTTCATTCATCGGTGGAGCATTCAGTTCAGCGCTTGCCGGATTTCTAGGAATGATGGCCGCTACAAAAGCAAATGTAAGAACAACAAATGCAGCGAGGAAAAGTTTAGGAGCTGCGCTTCAGATAGCATTTTCCGGCGGTTCTATTATGGGTATGAATGTGGTTGGACTCGGTATTCTGGGATTGGGACTTCTACTTATACTCTATTCATATTTATGGGATGTGAATAATACATTCGAATTAGGCAGAATAATAAATGTAATTTCCGGTTTTTCACTCGGTGCGTCTTCAATTGCTCTTTTTGCAAGAGTTGGAGGCGGAATCTATACAAAAGCTGCAGACGTTGGCGCAGACCTTGCTGGGAAAGTATACGAAGGGATTCCAGAAGATGATCCGAGAAATCCTGCTGTGATTGCAGATAACGTAGGTGATAATGTTGGTGACGTAGCAGGAATGGGTGCTGACTTATTTGAATCTTTTGTTGGCGCGATTGTCGGCACTATGGTTTTGGGTGCAATATTTGCAAGTCCGGAAGTACCTGAAATCGGTCTTGAAGCAGTATTACTTCCCTTACTTCTGGCAGGAACCGGAATAGTACTCTCGATAGTAGGTGCATTTTTTGTCCGTGTAAAAGAAGGCGGAAATCCCCAGAGAGCACTGAACACCGGTGAGTTTCTTGCCGCAGGATTAATGATTATAGCTTCGTATTTCATTATTACAAATCTATTACCGGAGAGTTGGACGTTTGAAGGTTTTAATTATACCAGTACGGGAGTTTTCTACGCTACATTAATAGGACTGGCAGCCGGAGTTCTCATAGGTATTATTACGGAGTATTATACAAGTACGGATAACAAACCTGTTTTCGAAATTGCCAGTCAATCTGTAACCGGTGTTGCAACGAACATCATTTCCGGCCTTGGTGTGGGCATGATGTCTACAGCTCTTCCAATAATTATTATCGCGGCTGGAATTATTGGTTCATTCCATTTTGCCAATCTCTACGGAATTGCTATTGCAGCACTTGGAATGCTTTCAACAACCGGAATTCAATTAGCAGTTGACGCATACGGACCGATTTCTGATAATGCAGGAGGAATCGCCGAAATGTCCGAGCTTCCCAAGGAAGTCCGTGAGCGAACGGACAAGCTTGATGCCGTTGGAAATACAACAGCTGCAATAGGAAAAGGATTTGCAATTGGATCTGCAGCATTAACAGCTCTGGCATTATTCAGCGCTTATATGCATCAGGCACAAATTAAAGTTATAGATATTGCTCAGCCGATTATAATGGGCGGAGTTTTTATAGGTGCGATGCTTCCTTTCCTTTTCTCGGCGCTTGCAATGGGAGCTGTAGGGCGTGCCGCGAAACAGATGATTATTGAGGTAGGAAGGCAATTTAAGGAGATTAAAGGATTAAGAGAAGGAACTGCGAAAGCCGAATATTCAAAGTGTGTTGAGATTTCAACTAAAGCTGCTATAAGGGAAATGATTGTTCCCGGACTTATGGCGGTTGTTATTCCGGTAGTTGTCGGTTTCTCCAGCAAGGAAATGCTGGCAGGCCTGCTTGCCGGTGTAACCGTATCAGGTGTATTAATGGCGATTTTTCAATCAAATTCCGGGGGTGCCTGGGATAACGCAAAAAAACTGATTGAAGGCGGAATTGAAATTGAAGGATTTAATTATGTAAAGGGCTCGGATGCCCATAAAGCTGCGGTTGTTGGAGATACAGTGGGAGATCCGTTTAAGGATACATCGGGTCCGTCACTTAATATCCTTATAAAACTTATGTCCGTTGTATCTTTAGTTATTGCGCCGCTTATTAAATAGTCTTATTTTTACGAGCTAATTTATTAACCCTGCTTCCCCATTCTCGCGATGCGGGAGGCCAAAAGTCCAAAGGGAGGTGAAAAGAATGCGAGCCAGAAACTACGAAAGCGTCGTTTTAATTAATGCGGCTCTCGAAGACGATCAGATCGAATCAACGATCTCCAGAATACTTGAAGTAATCACTACAAACGGTGGTGAAATAATTGAAGCCGATAAATGGGGCAGAAAACGCCTCGCTTATCCGATCAAGAAAGCTAAAAGCGGTTATTATTTAGTTCTCCGCTTCAAAGCTCCAACCGAATTGATTTCAATTTTAGAACGTAATTACCGCCTGGATGAAAACATCATCCGTTACATTACAATTGCTCTTGATAAAAATGCTCTCGAAGCAATCGCCAAGCAGAAGGAATCTTCTAAAGCCGCTGAACCGGTTGTTATAGAGGTAGAAGCTAGTACTAACGAAAGCAAAGAAAACTAAATTAGTCAAGTAATGGAGGTCACGATGGCTGAATTAAAGATGCCAGAACTTAACAGCGTTATTGTTGCGGGAAATTTGACAAAGGACCCTGTATTCAGACAAACTTCAAATAATACCCCAGTTGTGAACTTTCACATTGCTGCCAACAGAAGATACAAAGACAGCAGTAATCAGTGGCAGGAGGATGTTTGTTATGTCGGTGTTGTGGCCTGGAATAAATTGGCCGATAGCTGCAAAGACAGACTGAAGAAAGGGAGCGCTGTACTTATAGACGGCGAGTTGCAAAGCAGAACATTTAAAACAGAAGATGGTAAAAACAGAACGGTTGTTGAAATAAAAGCTAAGAGAATTCAGTTCCTGAATAAATTCAGCAAGAATCAGGAAAACGGGATTGATATTGCGGTCGATTCTTCAGTTGAGGAATCGGATTACGAGGACAATTCGTTCGATAAATTTTTAACTGATGAAGAATCAGATTTAATGAAAAATGGTGACAAACAATGAGAAAAGAAGTAAAACAAAAAAAAGTAAAAAGAATCATCGATAGTTATATCGATTACAAGGATTCTAAACAGCTCCAGAGGTTCCTTACGGACCAGGGGAAAATAATACCGAGAAGGATAACAGGGCTTAGCGCAAAACAACACCGCGAACTGGTAACTGCAATTAAGAGAGCCCGTCATTTGGCAATTCTACCGTTCGTTTCCGAAGCGGTTAAGTAACAGGGAGTGATACAATGAAAGTAATATTAAGAAAAAACTTTGATCAGCTCGGTAAAGTGGGCGATGTTGTTAACGTTAAAGACGGATATGCAAGAAATTATCTTATTCCCCGCCAGATTGCATATCAGGCAACCGCCGGAAATATCCGCGCTCTGGAAGAAGAGAAAAAACAACTTCTTAAAAAAGAAGCTAAAGAACTTGATTCTGCTCAGAAACTGGCTTCAGACCTCGAAAAAATTTCGATCACTATTCCGGTTAAAGTTGGTGAAGAAGAAAAGATTTTCGGTTCTGTTACACACCAGATGATCGCAGATGCAATCAAAGATAAAGGCTTTGAAATAGATAAACGTAAAATTGATATTACAGAGCCGATCAAGGCGCTTGGAATTTATACTGTATCTGTAAAACTTCATCCGAGCGTTGCTGCCTCAATTAAAACCTGGGTCGTAAGAGAATAGATTTGAGCCGGCGTGCCCGGCTTTCTATTTTTTACTTTAATTGAAAATTTCATTAACAAAAATCAAGATTCGGTATGAAAGAAATAAGATTTAGACTGATAATAATAATCGGTGCTATTGCTCTTAGCTTATACCTCCTCTATCCTACTTACCAGGATTATCAGAATAACAAAGAGGTTGGAAAAGAACTGGAGAATTTAAGTCAGAGCATTCAAAAAAGTAATCCGGAATTTTCACCTGTTGAGTTGAAAGAATATATACAGGACAAAAAAGACAGTATTCTATCCAGTAATCCGGATTATAAAACAGCACGCGATAAACGCGTGAAGCTCGGCCTCGACCTTCAGGGCGGTATGTATCTTGTTATGGAAGTAAATACTGCAAAACTTCTTGAACGGCTTGCAAAGGATCCCGACGATCAATTCAAACAACTTCTTGATGAAGCTGAAAAGGAATCCAGATTATCTGAAGATAACGTCGTTACTATTCTTGCTCAGAAAATGCAGGCAAAAGGAATTCGTTTAAGCCGTTATTTCGGTTCAATAAGAGAGGATGATTCGGATATTCAATCCAGACTTCTTGAACAAGAATCCGACGCGGTTAGCCGTGCGCTCGAAATTATTAACAACAGAGTCAATCAATACGGTGTTTCGGAGCCGAGTATTCAGAAACAGGGTTCCAGAAGAATTATTGTTGAGCTGCCCGGTGTCTCAAGAGAAGAGGAAGCAAAACGCCTTTTACAGGGACGAGCACTTCTGGAGTTCAAATTGCTTAAAGACCCTGATTTCGCTATCCCAATTATGAACAGAATTGACGAGGTTCTCGCCGCTAAAGATTCAAATTCGACTACTCCGTCAGATACATCCGGACAATTAACCGAAGAGGAATTTGCAAAACAGCATCCGTTCTTCGCAATTGCACGTTTAATCGATCCGCAAGGAACAATTGCAGACGTCTTCGTTAAAGAATCCGACCGAGACGTTCTCAACAATCTTCTTGAAAAGCCTGAAGTCAAAAAAGTTGTTCCGGACAATGTTGAGTTTATTTACGAGAACAAACCTGAAATAGCCGACGATGGCGCGCAGTATTACAGAATGTATATGGTTAATAAGCAGGCGGAATTAACTGGCGGCGTAATTGTAAATGCTGTTGCAAATATAGATCCTATGACTTCCGCCCCGATTGTAACCATGGAAATGAACTCGGAAGGTGCTCGCGAATGGGCAAGAATAACAGGCTCCAACATCGGTAAGAGATGCGCAATTGTTCTAGACGGACAGGCCTATTCAGCGCCAACAATTCAAAATAAAATTCCAACAGGCAGTTCTCAGATTAGCGGTATTCCAAATCTTGACGAAGCCAAGCTTCTCGAAATTGTTCTGAAGGCAGGTGCACTTCCTGCTCCTATAGATATTATCGAAGAGAGAACAGTTGGTCCGTCACTCGGACAGGATTCAATCAGCCAGGGATTCAATTCCATGTGGATGGGTTATCTGCTTGTAGCACTTTTTATGATTATTTATTATAAAGTAGCCGGCTCTCTTGCAGATATCGGTGTTGTTGTTACCATCCTCTTAATACTTGGTGTTCTCGCAGGATTCCAGGGAACGTTAACACTTCCGGGTATTGCAGGAATAGTACTTACGATGGGTATGGCAGTGGATGCCAACGTTCTGATTTACGAAAGAATCCGTGAAGAATTGGGAACCGGTAAAACCGCAAAAGCTGCGGTTGAGAGCGGATTCAAACAATCCTTCTCTGCTATTTTCGATTCCAACATAACAACTTTCTTCACCGGAATTATTCTTTATCAATTCGGTAGCGGCCCTATTCAGGGATTTGCATTAACTCTTATGATCGGAATTGTATCGAGCTTATTCGGCGCGCTTGTTGTTGTGAGGGTTCTATTTGATTATATGACGTACAAAGGTTATAAAATTCAAGTCGGTTAATTTTAGGAGAAATTGAATAAATGCGATTATTCGAGAATTTAAATATTGACTTCATGGGTAAGAGACATTTCTTTTACCTTGTTTCGTCTGTTATTATCATTCTGGGTGTTGTGAGTATTTTTATAAGAGGACTCCAATTTGGAATCGATTTTAAAGGCGGATCAGAAATTGCAATCGAGTTTTCTAAGCCAATCGAGATAGGAGAAATCAGAAGTCATGTTGAAAATATTGGATTAGGAAATGTAGAAGTTAAGACCTTCGGCGGTTCTACAGGAATTCTTTTGAGGACCGAATTACAGGAGATTCCTGCCGACGTTCTGCCCCAGGTAAAAGCTAAGATTGAATCGATTATTTCGAACACATACCCCGGATTACAGAGAACTGTTATCGATTCAACACTAAATTCTATCACATATTCATTCCCGGATTCAGCAGTTGCGGAAGTTCTTAGTAACAGGCTATATCAGGCCGGCTTCCAGACTGCGAATGTTTCCGAGGAGCCATCCAATACCGGTGTTGTTGTGCGTCTTGGTATAGCGGATTGGTTGAAAGAAAATCTTATTGAAAAGTTTACAGACAATCCATTTTCTGTTCTGAAAGAGGAAAAGGTAGGGCCAAAGATCGGAGCAGAACTCAAACAGGATGCCGTTATTGCTGTTTTTCTCTCGTTAATTGTGATACTGGTTTATCTAGGATTCAGGTTTAAGTTTGTCTTCGCAGTAGGTGCAGTTGCTGCGTTGTTTCATGACGTACTTATAACGCTTGGCATCTTTGCAATTCTTTACGATGTAATCCCGGGATTTAACCTGGAAATAAGCACAAGTGTTGTAGCCGCATTCCTTACACTTGTGGGTTATTCAATTAATGATACTGTGGTTGTATTCGACAGAGTAAGAGAAAACTTAAAAATACATAAAACTCTTCCTTTAGAAGAGACTATGAACAAGGCTGTTAATAAAACTATGAGCAGAACAGTTATTACTGGAATAACGACTTTATTAACAGTATTAATTCTTATGATTTTCGGCGGGGAGGTTCTTAAAGGATTTGCATTCGCTCTCTTCCTGGGAATTATAGTTGGTACTTACTCTTCTATCTTCGTTGCCAGCGCTCTCGTTCTTGAAGTTGCCGGCAGAACAAAACGAAAAATTCAGTTCTAATCAAATTCAGTACAATAAAAAAACCGGCAACAGCCGGTTTTTTTATTACCTTTTCAATTCAATAAGAATAAATCAGGTAACCTTAAATACAACAAATGTAATATCATCGTACTGGTTGATATTTCCCCTGAAAGATTCAAGATCCTCAATAAGTTTACCGCCAATCTCTTTACAACTGAATTCTTTATTCGCCTTTAATAATTCTTTCATTCTATTAATACCATATAACTCGCTGCTGCTGTTCATTAATTCTGAAATACCATCCGAGAAGAAGAATAACAGGTCACCCGAATTTACTGCAAGGGTTATTTCTTCAAGGGATTCGGAAAATACTTCACCTTTATCCAGTCCAACACCAACGCCGCCCGGCTGATATAATTCATAAATATTATTATTGATCTTAATAAGAGGGGTATGCCCTGCTCTGGCGAAAGTCATTTCCTTTTTGCCGAAATCGATCAGTGCCAGTGAAATAGTTATAAACCAGTTCTTTTCAATTTCATTGTAGATTCTCTTATTAATTTCAATGAGAATATCCTTCGGAGTCCGTCCCTCGGTGCAATAGAGCTTAACCATAGTCTGAATCTTGGACATATAAAAAGACGCGCTTAATCCTTTGCCGGAGACGTCGCTGATTACTACAAATAGTTTGTCGTCGGAAATCTTAATAAGGTCGTAATAATCCCCTCCCACGTGCATTGCAGGAATCATAGCTCCGAAGACATCCATTCCGGAAATTTTAGGAAAGGACTTGGGCAGGAGACTTTCCTGAATTCTTCTGGCATTTTCGAGATCTCTTTCTATTTTATGTTTATCAAGTTCCGATTCATAGAGTCGTGCGCTTTCGATTGATATAGCGGTTTGACTTGCCGCCGCAATCAGTAATTCCGCCTCTTTAAGTGTAAACTGAGATCCGGAATACTTTACACCGAATAAGAGAAGTCCGATTACTTTCGATTTTATTATAAGCGGAACCACTGTAAAAATTTCTTCATCAAGAAGGGCTGAGAATCTTCCGTCTGCCGAATGTTTAAAGTCCTGTCTCTCTATTATCGGTTTTTTCCCAATGGCAATCTCAGCCAGGAAAAATTTCTCGATCGCCGAATTTTCATCATAAATCTTCAGTTGCGTATTATAAAAACCCTGGTTCCGCACCAGCGAAAAGTACTTTTCCGAATTGTTGTAATTGATCATTATTCCGAAATTGTTGAGCCGCAGGGATTTAACGAACAACTGCTCGGTGGAGTTAAGAATATTCTCCATCCCTACAATAGCAGATATTTCATTGCTGAATTTGAGCAGATTTTTCTGAAACGCAAATTGCTCCGGGTAAAATTTTGCTGTAAGAAGATCCTGGAATCGATCCTTGGTTGATTGAAAAACAATGGCGAAGAGGACAAATATCACACCCGCAACAATTCCCTGGTATTCGTCGGTTATTGCCGCTCCAACCTGCTGCCCTATTACATAAATTATTAGGAAGTAGATACCGGCAAGAGAAACCGTAGCGGTTCCATAAATGATTGTATTTCTTACAATCTCGCTTACATCCATCAATGAATATCTGAAAATCGAATAACCGAATGCAACCGGTAAAAGGGCAATTAAAATTATTGGTGTGAAATAGGCCGGGTTATTGAATATCAATCCCCCGATAGACGGTGCCAGAAAATTTGAGTAGATGAGAGCAAGAACACCAACCAGGTAGGCAATCAGGATAAAAAAGATAGGAACACGCTCCTGCCTTGTTTTAAGCCTTAGATAACCGATCAACAGCAATATGAAACCGAGGACAAAACCCGATCCGGTGAAAATTCCAAGCCACGAATTAATCTTTATAAATACCGCTTCAACGCTGTACCCATATAAAAATATTGATTTAATAATCAGAATGGATATCGAGATTACTACAGGTATAATATAGATTCTTGAGGAAAACCATTTTTTACTTACATAGAAAAAATCTTTCGGAAAGATCGAGAAGAATTTGAACAGCATGAAAGGAAGAAAGATTGCAGCGAATTGCGAAACATTATCAATTATTAATGGAATGTATTGATTTCTGAAGAGTGGGTTATCCACTACATAACCTCTATAGAGCATGCTGACTGAGGCGTTGAGGACCAGGACAAGCCCTATCTTGAAAAATAATGATTGTGTTCTTCCGTTCGGTTTTGCAATTACAACAAAGAATCCGACAATTAACCAGATTGAAGAAAGAAGTACAAAGGCGAGTCCCTGAATATTTATAAGTTTTTTTACAAGAAGAGGAGTATTGAAAACTTCATTACCTCGTTTAACGGTATAAGTAGCATAATCCCCCTTCTGAACTTTATCCAGAATCTGGGTAGCTATGAATGTATCCTTGGCTTTTTTACCGTCTATAGCGACTAGAATATCACCGTCTCTTATACCAGCCTGCCAGGCCACTCCTCCTTCCTTTACTTGATTGAATACTATTTCTACAGAGTCGATGCTTACCTTCTTAGGCAACCAGAGACATTCATCATTCGATTGAGCAGTGACACTGTAAACAAATATGAAATTAACCGCACTTATGATCGCAAAGATAAGCGTAACCGCTATAATAAATTTGAGCCGGTGTTTAGCGAGAAATATTTTAATTACATTAAACATTACTTCACCTTTAAAACCAAGCAGGTTATATCATCACTCTGTTCAGCTCCAGCGGTAAATTCCTCAACCTGAGCCTTAATTTTATCGAGTATATATTTTGGGGATTCGTTATAAATACCCGAGACAATTTTTTCAAGTTTTTCGTCAGTAAACTCCTCTCCGTTTTTATTCATTGCTTCAGTGATTCCATCGGTAAAGAGAACTACAGCCTGTCCCGATTCGAGTTGAATAGTTTCAGAGACGTACGGAATTGTTGTAGGTAAAACTCCCAAAATCATACCTCCTTTCTTAAACTTATTAATTCTACCATTATAGACGTGCAAAGGAGGATTATGCCCTGCATTAACGTAAGTTAATTTTCTAGTATCATTCTCAAAAAGGGCCCAGAAAAATGTAATAAAGCTGCCCATGGTTGTATTCTCAGCAACAAGGTCATTCATCAGGTTAGTAGCTTCTGCAAGAGGAAGATTCTGTTTGCAAATTGATTTAAGAAATGCCTGCACATTTGCCATTAACAGAGCTGCAGGAACTCCTTTACCGGATACATCCGCAATAGCCACAAGGACGCGGTTATTGTCCAGTTTTACCACATCATAATAATCTCCACCAACCATTTTGGCCGAAGCGTTATACGCATCAATTTCCAGGCTGGAAAACACAGGAAATTTCTTGGGCAAAAGATTTTTCTGAATATTTCGGGCGGTTTCGAGATCTTTTTCGAGTCTCTGCTTTTCAAGTGCTTCAGTAAACAATCTTGCATTTTCAATTGATATAATCGCCAGGCTGCCTAATGAGGAAACAAATTCAATGTCGGACTTAGTATAAGCAAGATCGTTCTTACGTTTTCCAAGAATGATCAGTCCTTTAGTTGTATTTTTAATTTGCATGGGTACAATAAGATCCACACCGAGTTCAGCAAAAACCTGAAGATCTCCTTTCATGTCGCTTCTATTCAGCGGTCCGCTGAATCTGCCTGCGTTACAATCTTTTAGCGCTTTTGCAAGACGCGATTCATCGAAACGGTTTTCAAGAATAGAGAAAGTGCCGTCGATGCATGTTATAATCGAATATTTGGAAACTAGCATTTGTCCTATAAGTGAATAAACCAGCAGCCGGGCAATGTTTTCAACCTGTAATATTCCGCTGAACTCTTTACCAAGATCGAATAATGAATACAGCTGGTTAATTTTTCCGTCGAGATCTCGATTTACCTTTTTCAGTTTTTCAACTGTAAGAGAATTTTCAATTGCTGTAGCCCCGACATTCAAGATGGTCTTAAGGAAATCGACGTCTTCGCTGTCATAATTTCTGTTTGTCAACCTGTTACCAAGGAGGAGTATTCCTTTTACCCCTTCAGAAGATTTTATCTCCTGACAGATGGGAAAGCCGTTCATTTCAATAAAATTTTTTAATTCCTGGTTGGTATTGATTTCGCCCTGTGATACGGAAGGAAATTTTTCGGTTATTGTTTTAAGGAGTCCTTTTTGGGATTTGATTTCAAGAATTCCATCTTCGTTGAACAATGCAATTAGACCTTTGGAAGTATGGAATTTACCGAAACAGGTTAGCAGAATATTGTTAAGCGCAAAATTGAGATCGAGACTGGAATTTACCAGATTGCTGAAATCTACAAGAGCTGAAAAATTCCTTAAGGTTGCATTATGATCGGTTGTTTGCATCCCTATCGGGTAAGATATTTAACTAAAATAACTTGATTTTTATTTCCACCGATTGTGTAATAATTCACTTCATCCATCAGTTTTTTCATCAGGAAAATACCAAGTCCGCCGACTTTTTTCTGTTTATAATATTCAACAATATTCGGTTCTGGTACAGAATTAGGATTAAAGTGAATTCCTTCATCAACAATCGAAATTGAAAATCTGGTTGAATCGAATTTTATAGAAATTTCTATTTTACCATCCGGTGAGTATTTATAGGCGTGTTTAATAATATTTGTGCATGCTTCGTCAACAGCAAGAATAATTTTGCCGACAGTTTCCTCATTAAAGCCGCTTTCTTCGGCTGCTTTCCTGGTAAAGTCCCTTACCTGGGAAAGATTGTCGGTACTGCTTTTTACAACAATCTCCTTTTCTATTTTTTTATTCGGGTAAATCAAGATATGCCCTGCTCATTAAATTTCCGGACGGCTTCATTTTCATCTTTATAGAATTCATAGAGGATAGGAAAACCGAGTAGGTCGAAAATATTATAGACACTCTCTTTCATATTAGAGAATTTAATATCCCCTTTATTTTCCCGCATAGTTTCCACATAAGCCATGAAAACCCCTAAACCTGCACTGCTGATATATTTGAGATCGTTGAAATTAACCACTACTCTAAAATTTTTCTCATCAAGCAGTTTGTTGAACACATTTTCCAGTTCAGGCGCGGTGTGAGCATCAAGATACCCATTTACATCAATTACACTTACGGAACCGACTCCCCGTAAGTTGACATTGAAATCCGCCATTAAATACTCCGATTGTTTTTAATTCTTCTTATTCCACTTTATTAAAACTAATGTAATATCGTCATGCTGAGAATGATCTTTAGAAAAAATGGTAAGATCATGCATAAGGATATTCGAAATTTCATCGAGGCTTTTTTCGCGATTCTGAAAGATTATCTGTTCGAATCGATCGTATCCGAAGTCCTCGTCGTTCGAATTCTTGGCTTCGGGAATACCATCCGAATAAAACGCAATAATATCATCATTTTTCAATACAATTTGCATTTCTTTTAACGTATTTGCAAATCCGCTGGAATAGTCGAGACCAATTCCAATTCCATTCGGCTGAAGTCGTTCTACCCCGTTTCCAGAACACAAAAGAATTGGAGGATGACCGGCACGTGCAAATATAAGTTCGCCTGTAGATTGATTTAGAATACCATAAACAACTGTCACAAAACTCTTTTTATCCAGACTCTCTTTTAGAATCTCATTTACCTTAATTAAAAGGTCCCGGGGATTCAAAATTAATTTGGAGAGCGATTCGAATATTCCTTTAACTTCCGCCATAATAAAAGCTGCTGAAATCCCCTTGCCGGATACATCAGCAACAACAAATGCAAGCTTATCATCCGCTATTTTAAAGAAGTCGTAATAATCCCCTCCGACTTCGAATGCGGGCACAAACAGAGCGGCAACTTCAAAGTCGCGTGATACAGGGACATGATCCGGCAGAATCTTTCTTTGAATATCCCTTGCAACATCAAGTTCTTTTTCCAGTCTTTCTTTTTCAATCGACTCCGCAATAAGTTTGGCGTTTTCAAGAGCTACTGCAGCATAGTCGGCAAATGCCTGAAGCGATCTCTTTTCATCCTCGTCAAAGTTAACATCCTTATGACGGGCAGTAATCAGAAATCCGTTCACCTGACCTTGAAGCTTGAGAGGAGCAATTGCAATCGACCGGAATTCTTTCATCACGGATTTAAGTTCGGAGCTGACTGAATCGAAGTAAATTGTCTGAACGCGCTGCTGATCCTGATCATCCGAATTTAATAAAATTTTGGTAAGCTTATCCGCTTCGACATAACCGATATTGTTAACGGAATTTAATTCCATCTCATTTTCATTTCTGGTAACGAGCCATGCTGAATAAGAATTACAGACTTTCGTCGTAATTGAAGTAACTGTATCTGCAAGTTCTTTAAAGTCGAAAACCTGTGTAATCAGTTTAGTAAGATCCATAAGGGAGGAGACTTCTTCGGCTTTCCGGTCGAAGGCCTCAGCAGTGGGGAGATGAAACAGCGTTGTAAAAAAGATTACACCGAAATAGATCATTCCGTAAATCATGGTAAGACTAAGTATTGAATAGAGACCGGGTGAAAAATTTACGATAATCTGCCGAATAGTATTAGTATCGCTTAACAAACCGAAGTTCAGGGCAAAAAGAATTGATAAAATAATTGAGATAATCAAAAGGTAGAGCTTCTGTTTTTTAACGAGGAATGCTATCCACGCAACGCGAAGTGAGTTAAGGCTTATCAGGACAATAGAAACGACAAAGAAAGCATTATACGGGTAGTCGAAATTCTCGTCTATTTTGAATAAAAGGTTGGAAAAGAACGTAAGCGCGAAAAAAACCTGCATCGTATTGAAATATGTGCGCGGATCCTTTTTCTGCCTTAAGAAAAAGAGTTCTCTGAATGATGCAAGTATATAAACGAGAGTAGCAATAACCACAAAGATTATCAGAATTGAAAAGAGAGAATTAAAAATATTAAGATTTGCACCCGGCTGAGCCAATGGTCCTAGTATCGAATCCGAGACAGAAATAATAAAAAATATTAAAGCGGCCAGTATTCCGGCATTTAATACCAGGGTTAAAGGTGAATCTGTTTTTGAACTTAGAAACGGCTGGATATAAGAAAGAACAAAAAACAGTACCAGGAAAATAAGTATTTCATTAATTACGGATAGAATCAGAGTGTCGTGTGATGGAAATACGAGATTAAAGAGGAAAAGAAGTATGGAAGTTAGAATTGCATTTTCCAGACCTTTTGCGCGCATCAGGTTTTTAGAATTATTATTACTCATTAATTCAAGTAAAACTCTTTTTTATTAGCTCTATTTATTACCGGATGTATCTTTTGGTACAACTTTGTTTTTAATTTTTCTGGACAAGGGTTCATTCAGGTATTGTTCTTTCCGTTTCTTAACCGAATCAGAGAATTGTTTTTCAAATGCTTTAGCAATCGAATCCATCCTGGCCCCGAATTTTTCCCAATCCTCAATATTACCTTTCGAGACCATTTCAATTGCCTGCTTGGCAAATGCCTGAGGATTAAAATTAAGCTGAAATTCGAGCGATTCTTTATTTTTAGGCGGTTTTGGCGGAGGAATTGGAGATTTGCCTGTGTAATTATGTTTCTGATCCTCCCAATTAACCGTGAGCATTCTAAGTTTATTGGCTGCCTTTTTCAGATTTGCCTTTATACTATCACTTAAAACAGCTGAACTATACGCGGTTATTTCATCAAAAGGAATAACGACTTTAACAAAACTGGAATCGAACTGATGGACAAATCTTCTTTCTCCCTTTACAGTTCGTTTCGGATGTCTATCAGGCTTAGGAGGTTCATATTGGATTCTAATATTCTTCAGTTTATCTTCTGCAAGTTTAAGATCCAGTTCCAAATCTTTCAATTTGTCAAATTCTCTGGTGTCGAATTCAAATTCAGTTTGAAGAACTGTATCGGGTGTGATAAAGATATAATCGTTACCGGGAAATTCTTTGGCAGAAGCAGTAAAAGTAGTCAGGTTTTTGCCGCTAAGTAATTTATTCTGCATCTGGAAAAGCTTATTGGCTTTTTCATAATTGACCTGTTCGGAGAAGGCAATAAGATCTGCGAGAACCGCTTTTTGTAATTCACCTAACTTCGGATTAATTGCAAGAGCATTTTTTTCATTTGTGAGGACTGAAAGATAAATTTCTTTTTTATATGTATTTAAAATTGAGTCCGCTTTCAATTTATCCCCGGGTGAAAGTTCAAAGAAATCGGTATAGTTATTATAATTGTATGTATTAGGGATAAAGGTAGACGGCTTTATTTCATAGACCTGGTTACCGCTAATTTCATCGGAGACCAGAAGGACTCTGTTATTTTCCTTATCGATAGGAAGGCTCTGGTATAAAGCAAAATTAAAGACGTCTTCGTTGGATATTTCGGTTGTAGCAAATAGAGGTTTCAGGTTCTGGGCATAGAATGAAACAAGGTTATTCTTTCCCTCTTCAATTAATCTGTTTATGTCCCTCTTGTTGTATCTGAAAAATATCATCAAGAATAGAGTAAGAATAATGAGGGATGAAACCGGGAGGTATTTTTTGATGTATTCTTTCAGGTTTTTATTTTCATTTAATTCTTGCATCTCAAGCTCTTAATTCCTTTTGATAAGGTTCCAATAGAAATTTCAGACTTTCACGTGCTCGGAAAATCCTCGATTTAATAGTTCCGACTTCAGTTCCCAGCTGGTCGGCTATTTCCTTGTAACTTAATCCGTCGATGTCTCTAAGAACCAAAGGCACTCTAAGTTTTTCCGGCAACTTTGCAATGGCGTTCTGAACAAGTTGAGGAATATCGTAATTTTCACCGGAAGGACCGGTTGGATACTCCCTGTCGGAATCTCCGATCGGGACAAAAATACTCCTGACTTTTTTCTTGCGCAGATAGTCTCTGCATTTATTTACCGTAATTCTATATAACCAGGTAGTAAACTTGGATTCAAACCTGAATTCTCTAATCTTATGGTAAACACTTATAAATACGTCCTGAGAAATATCGTCTACATATTCAGTATCACCCAGAGTAACAAAAACAAGGTTTCTCACCTTTTCTTTATGCTTGATTACGAGGGTTCTGAAAGTACTTTCGTCTCCATTTATAAAGTTTCTGATCAGCCCGAAGTCTTCGTCGGCTTCTGCAGAGTTTTCCCTCGGCTCTAAATTTTCCCTGTCTTTTTGTAAATCCATTCTTTTAGACGATATTTTTTTGGTTATGTTCCAAAAGTAAAATTAATCAAATTGTCTGAAAGGGTACTAATAAAAACTTTATTTTTAACATAGGATTCAATAATTTATCTGCCAATATAAATATTTGTAGAGAATAATATTCAATAACCATTTTTAATGCAAAAATATTAATTTGCGCACAATACAAAACATTTTTTTAGAAAACTCTCAGGAGAGCACATGAAAATCAAAACATCAGAAAAATACGGAGCAGTAGTCATCGAATTAAAGGGGAATGTAATGGGTGGGCCTGAAGCTCAGGAATTCAGCACCCTGCTCCATAAATTACTGGATGAAAGTAAAAAGAATATTGTAGTTGATCTGGCCGACTGCAAGTTTATGAATAGCTCGGGACTCGGTATGCTAATCAGCGGTTATACAACTATCAAAAACGGCGGAGGCTCTTTAAAACTGGCCAATGCAACAGAAAAAATTGAGAGTTTACTTGTAATCACAAAACTTATTACGATCTTTGAACACTTTAATTCGGTTGATGAAGCAGTAAGCAGTTTTAAATAAGAGTTCGGAAGATTTTCTCGGAAAGATTTTAGATAGATAATATTCATAGTTTTAAATGAAATATCAGAATCTCCTGCCTCTGCTAAAATCTTTTCGGGTATTTCCGGATAATTCCTACCAAAATTTCATTTACTTATCGGGGTTAAAATGAGTGTCAGCATTATTGTGGGAAGCCAGTGGGGTGACGAAGGCAAAGGGAAAATCGTCGATATTCTAAGTGAACGATTCGATATTGTTGTAAGATATCAGGGTGGCGCAAATGCCGGTCATACTGTTCAAATTGGCGATAAACAATATATTCTTCATTTAATCCCATCGGGAATATTAAGAGAGAAAGTAATTTGCGTGATAGGAAACGGGGTTGTGATTGATCCAAAAGCATTGCTTGATGAAATTTCTATCCTCGAAAAATCCGGTATAAATATTAAAGGGAGATTATTTATTAGTCAGAATGCCCATTTGATTATGCCATATCACAAGCTTCTCGATTCTATAAGTGAAAACACATCGACAAAGATAGGAACAACGGGCCGCGGGATCGGACCCTGTTACATTGATAAATATGCCAGGAAAGGAATTCGGATAGTCGATCTGCTCGATAAAAAAGTTCTCGAAGAAAAAATAAAATTTAACATCGAAGAAAAGAACAACATACTCAGAAAAGTTTATAATCACGACGAACTGGATGTAAATGAAATTATAAAAGAGTATGTCGAGTTTGATCAGATAATTGATCAATATATAACGGATGTACCGAGCTATTTGAACAACGCCATTAGCGAAGGGAAATCAATTCTACTTGAAGGCGCACAGGGAACGCTTTTGGACGTTGACCACGGAACATATCCATTCGTCACTTCATCCAATCCGACTTCGGGAGGTGCATCTACTGGCTCAGGAATTCCCCCAACAAAAATTTCCTCCGTAATCGGAATAGTAAAAGCTTATACGACGAGAGTAGGGCTTGGACCATTCCCAACAGAATTATTCGATAAGGAGGGTGATAAATTGAGAGAGGTTGGCGCGGAATTCGGCGCAACAACGGGACGGCCAAGGAGATGCGGCTGGTTCGATGCATTCCTTATGAACTACTCAAGAATGATTAACGGAATTGAGAGAGTTGCGATTACGAAACTTGATGTGCTAAGCTACCTTGATGAAATCAAAGTCTGTGTTGCATATGAGATTAACGGAAAGAAATTAAAATACTACCCCACCGATGTAAATAAAATGATGCAGGTATCTCCGGTCTACGAGACGTTGCCGGGATGGAAAAAAGATATTTCCTCTATAACTGAGTACGACGAACTCCCCGAGCAAGCAAAGAATTATTTATCGTTCATTTCCCAACAAAGCGGATTTGAAATAAATTTTATATCGGTCGGGCCAAGAAGACTACAGACAATAGAATTATAGAAATGAGTAAAAATTATTCCGTTTTTACTGCCTGATTGATTTATTAATTTTCTATAGACCAAGCAATTCCTTTGAGGTGCTTATGAAGTTGAGCAGCGGACCCGCCGCAATGAATCTCAAGATTATACTTCTTTTAATCGGTGTAACAATTTCATTAGGTACACTTTTCTACACGCAAAGCCTCGTAAATAAGCTTCAGGATAGAGAGCGCCAGATAGTACAACTTTATGCCAACAGTCTCGAGTATGCAGCAAGCTCCGATAATATAAGCAGCGATTTCACTTTTATTTTTGAAAACATTATTCGAAGAATCGATTTTCCTATGATTGTTACTGATGGGAATGACAACATTATATCTGACGAGGAAGGTAAAGGATATAAGAACATCATAATTGACGATGGGAAAAATAAAAACGAAGTGCAAAAAATTCTTAATGAAAAACTAATTGAATTAAGTGAAATTCATTACCCGATTCATGTTAAGATTCCCGACGGTACAGTTATTCAAAAAATCTATTTCGGGAATTCCGACATAATAAGGCAATTAAAGTACTACCCCTACTTGCAGATTCTTTTCGCATTTTTGTTTATTATGATTGCTTACTCAAGTTTCAGTTATATCAAACGGAGTGAACAAAGTAACATCTGGGTCGGGATGTCGAAAGAAACAGCTCATCAGCTTGGAACACCTATATCAAGTCTTCTTGGCTGGAATGAAATTTTAAAGATGAATTATAACAACCCGGATAAAGTTCTCGATTGCGTAGAAGAGATTGGAAGCGATTTAAACCGGTTAAATAAAATCACAATGAGGTTTTCAAAAATCGGTTCTAAACCAGATTTAACAGAAGACTCGCCATATGAGGCAATTGAAAGAGTAATAAAATATTTTGAAAGACGACTACCCCAGCTTGGGAATAATGTAACTATTTCTATACAGGGAGATCGTTCGGTAAAATCCAGACTCAATTCCGAATTATTCGAGTGGGTAATTGAGAATTTAATAAAGAATGCTCTTGACGCAATAGAAAATAAGCATGGTAAAATTGATTTTATTTTAACTACAAACAAGGAAATGATTGAAGTTGAAATAACGGATAACGGTAAAGGAATAGAACATAAACGACGCCGGGAAATTTTCAGACCGGGATATTCAACTAAAAGGCGCGGCTGGGGATTAGGTTTAAGTTTATCAAAGCGAATAATTGAGAATTATCATAAAGGCAAAATTTTTGTTAAGCAGTCTATCATCAACGAAGGAACAACATTCAAGATTATTCTGAAGAAATCGGAAAATATTACCTGACGATTTTTCCGGTACCTCCCAGCTTTAAGCACCTAATAGTTTAGAATCGACAATTCTCAAGATTATTTCTTCATTTTTTCGCTGTTTTTCTAGCTTATAACAATAGAGTTTCATTTCACAGAATACTGAGTCGCATGGTATAATCTTTGTTGTTTACATAGCGGTCAACTTTTTGACTACACATAAGCACCCTCTGTATACAAATCTAACTGCTGTGGAAGCGCCCTCGACCACAGCAGTTTTTTTATGTGCGGTTCGCAAATGACTTTACCACAACAAAAGACCACTCATAAATCGGTATTATTTATTAAATTTAGCTCCATCTTATAGAAGGATTTACGATGCCGGACAAAAAGAAGCGTCCATCCTGGGATGAGTATTTTTTAAAAGTTGCAATGCTGGTCTCAGAACGTGCAACATGCCCGCGTATGCATTGCGGTTGTGTACTTGTGAAAGATAAACAGATTTTATCTACCGGATATAACGGTTCGATTCCCGGAGATCAGCATTGTGAGGATATTGGTTGCCTGGTTGTTGACAATCACTGTATTCGTACTATCCATGCGGAAATGAACGCTATTCTGCAGTGTTCTTCACATGGAATAAGCACAGAAGGTGCAACAGCCTATATAACAAATATGCCGTGTACAAATTGCTCCAAAGCTCTTATAACCGCCGGAATAAAACAGGTTGTTATTTTTTCTGATTATCACGACACCCTAGCTGAGGAATTTTTCTCTAAAGCAAAAGTGGGAATTAAAAGACTTCCGATGCCCGATAATTTAATTCATTATGATCTGGACTCATTTACATCTGCAAAAAAAATTAAGTGATTATTTACTAATTGATGCGGGATTGATAAAAAATCTCATACAGAGAAAACATTATGCAGCACTCCAAAGAATTTCTAAAAAAATACATGAATGCGGATAATTTTTTTAACCGCGATTTAAGCTGGCTCGAATTCAACCTGCGGGTTCTTGAAGAAGCTATTAATCCGGATCTTCCTCTTCTGGATAAAATAAAATTCATATCGATCTTCTTTTCAAACCTCGATGAATTTTATATGATTCGCGTTTCGGGTCTGAAAGAACAGATTAGAGCAAACGTTTTTGACGTATCAATAGACGGATTAACACCCCACGAACAACTCCGGCAGATTGAGAAAATTCTTCAGCCGATGTTAAAACAGATCTATGATTACTGGAGAGAGACGATTATTCCCCAGTTAAACGAGAATAAAATATTCATTTGCGAATTGAATCAGCTCTCTAAAGATGAAAGAGATTCACTAAATAAATACTTCCTTAAAGAGATCTATCCGATATTAACACCTCTCGCTTTCGATCCCGGGAGACCATTCCCTTATATTTCGAACCTTAGTCTTAGCTTTGCGATACTTGTAAAAAGACCTAACGGAGAAAAAAACTTCGCCAGGGTTAAGGTTCCGAGTATCCTTCCCAGACTGCTCAGGATAGATTCCCTGATAAAGTCCAAACATAGTAATGGCGGATCCAACGGCAGCTACAAATACATCTGGATCGGAGATTTAATCCGGTCAAATTTGAACCTACTATTTCCCGGAATGGAGATTGTAGAAGCATACAGATTCCGGATTACACGCGATACGGATCTCGAAATACAGGAGGACGAAGCAGATGACCTTTTACAGCTGATTGAAGAAAATATAAAACAGAGAAAATTCGGTTCTGTTGTCCGGCTCGAAGTAGAAAAACAAATGCCGGAATATATGATCGAAACGTTAATAGAGAATCTTGAAATCGACAGGAACGATCTTCACATAATAGATGGAAACCTCGGACTGAGTGATGTAATGACAATGTATGATCTGCCACTACCGCATCTTAAAGAGAAGGCATTTCATCCGGTTATTCCTGATCTTTTTTTAGAGGAGGAGAACATCTTTTCTCTTATAAAGCGAAAAGAAATATTACTTCACCATCCGTATGATTCATTTTCGCCAGTTGAAGATTTTATAAAGGAAGCTTCACGCGATCCTGATGTATTAGCAATTAAACAGACTTTGTATAGAGTCGGTTTGAATTCCCCTATCATAAAATACCTGATTGAAGCCGCAGAGAGAAAAAAACAAGTTGCGGTACTTGTGGAACTTAAAGCAAGATTTGATGAAGAGAACAATATATTCTGGGCAAGAGAACTTGAAAAAGCTGGAGTGCATGTTGTTTACGGTTTATTGGGTTTAAAAACCCACGCTAAGATGTCGCTTGTAGTTAGACGTGAAGCAGATGGAGTTCAGAGGTATGTTCATTTGAGTACTGGAAATTATAATCTGTCTACTGCAAAATTATATACAGACCTAGGATTATTTACTACCGATGAGGATATATGTGCAGATGTTTCAGAAATATTTAATTACCTCACCGGTTATTCCGAGCAAAAAAGTTACAGGAAACTTTGCGTTGCCCCTATTAATAAACGTCAGCGCTTTCTTGAATTGATTGAAAGAGAGATTAAAAATGTAAAGTCCGGCGGCAAGGGACATATTATTTTCAAGCTGAACTCGCTGGTAGATCCTCTATTGATTGCAGCTTTATACGAAGCATCGAACCGGGGTGTTAAAATCGATTTGATTGTGCGGGGTGTCTGTTGTTTAATTCCGTCTGTCCCGGGTTTGAGTTCGAATATCAGAGTAATCAGCATTGTCGGCAGATTCCTAGAGCACAGCAGGATCTATTATTTTAATAACAACGGGAATGAGGAGTTTTACTTAAGTAGCGCTGATATTATGCAGAGGAATCTGGATAGAAGAGTAGAGACAACATTCCCTGTTTATGATGAAGACCATAAACGTTATTTGAAAGAGATGATACTGGACACCTGTATGGCCGATAATATTAAGGCACGTGTATTGCTGCCTACCGGTAAATATGTATTTAACCGTCCATTATTTAATGAGGATGAGTTCAATCATCAGGAATTTATGATGGACTATACAATTAAGAAGTCGGGTATTTCAAAGCAGCAGAAATTAAAAAACCGTTAATTATTCCGGGAGCCTTAAAGAAAAACCGAGGCTTCCGAACCATTCTGTTTTATCGTGTATTAATCGAGTGCCGGCTGAAAAATCGATTTGAATATTCTCCTTTTGTAAAAACTTAATTCCCGCATCCAGATTGTAGTAATTGTTTAAATTGCCATTCAAGTCCCCATACAATTCAATAAAGAATCCAATCCTCTCGTTCAAATTGAAACCCAGGGAAGCAGAATAGAAATAGATGAGCCGGTTAATTTTACTTTCATCAGTAAATCCAAAATTGAATCCAAGGTCGATTCGACTGTTAAGTTTTTGTTCTAAACAGAGTGCTATACCGGATTCAAAACGTTCCGGCCTTAACATCTGGTTGCCGTGAGGGAGGTTAAAATTAACAAGTAAGGAAGCATTCGTTATTAAATCCTGATCTTTTCTGAAGTGGAACTTACTGCCAAAGTATACTCCCTGTACACCCTTGATCGAAGATTCAACCTCATCAATTTTCGATCTACCGGAAAAATACTCGGCACCAAACCTCAATTCGACAGACTCGCTCAATCCGTATCTGACAAGCGTACTTCCTAAAATTAAATTCTGATTTTCAATTCTAACATTATTCTCAATAAGTGACTGTTTTTGAAATAGGAAACCGATCTCGATCTGAATAGAATTAAGAGGAACAACCTGTGCCGATTCTGTTTGATCCGGTCTGTCCGTAGACAACGGAGGTATACTACCTTGAGCAAATAATTCAAGGACCGGGAAAAGGAATAACATAATAATATTCTTAATTACACTTTTACTCATTTTAATTTCCGATAAAAATTCTCCATAACTGCGCAACAAAAAAACATACTGCTAAACCGAGAAATATCGGAAGCAACGTTGAAATTAGAGTCCACTTTAAACTACGTGTTTCTTTATAAATTGTATAAATAGTTGTTGAGCATGGATTGTGTAATAAACTAAATAGCATCAGGTTAATACCTGTTAAGGCGGTCCATCCGCCTGTTTTCAATATGGAAGCAACATCACCAACATTATCCAGTTCAAAAAGCACACCGGATCCGGAACCGAAATCGGTGATTCCAAAAACAAGAACGGAAAGCATTAAAATTGTCGGAATAACAATTTCGTTTGCAGGTATTGCAATAATATAAGCGAGAATAATAATCCCGTTTAATCCAATGAATATTGCAAACGGATCGGCAAACCTTACAAAGTATTCTGCCAGACTTACATCATTAATTGAAATATTCGAAACCAGCCAGATAACCATACCCGCAGGAATTGCAAAAATGACGGCTCTCCATAAGACAAATATAGTCCGATCGATTAATGATGTGTATAGAGTTTGTAACAATCTGGGCGGCCTGTATGGAGGCAGTTCAAGACTGAACGCTGATACCTCCCCTTTAAGAACTGTTCTGGATAACATCCAGGAAACAACCAGGCTAAAAAGAATTCCAAGAAGAGCAACTGAAACAACTGCGGCAGCAGAAACCAATCCACCCAGCACAGGCGGAACCAGGCTCCCGATGAAAATGGTAGCAATCAAAATTTGAGTGGGCCATCGTCCGTTGCAAAGAGAAAAGTTATTGGTGATTATTGCAATCAGTCGTTCACGTGGACTATCGATAATTCTTGCCGCTATCACTCCGGCAGCATTGCAGCCGAATCCCATAGTCATTGTAAGTGCCTGTTTACCGTGAGCACCTACACGTTTGTAGAGATTATCCATATTAAATGCAACTCTTGGGAGATATCCAAAATCTTCCAAAAGAGTGAACATAGGGAAAAAGATTGCCATTGGCGGAAGCATTACACTCACAACCCATGCCATTGACAAATATCCCCCGTCAATTATTAATCCATTAATGTACCAAGGAATACCGGTGGAATTAATCAGTTCTTTTAATATCGGATGAATTGTTTCAACCAACAGACTTGCAAGAAGCCCGGAAGGATAATTTGAACCTACGATAGTAAGCCAGAATACGAAGGATAAAAGCAGCAGCATAATCGGGAATCCGGTCCATTTGCTTGTAACTATTTTATCAATCATCCGATCCATATTATAGTTCGACTTACTATCGGGAGTTGAAACGACTTTTCCGGCAATCGTTTCAGCATCCTTATAAATAGATTCCATAACAGAATCGAGGAAATGATCACCAATTTCCCATCTGTATTTTATAGCTCTTTTCAGAATTAAATCGTTATTTACTTTTTCATTCATAAAATTCACCTGCTAGCCTGAGACTGATTTTTTATTGTAAGCAGACCGATATCTCCGGAACGGACAGCATCAATGATTGTCTGATCTCCCTCAAGCAACCTAAGTGCAATCCACCTTGAATTAGGTAATCCGGGGAATCTCTCGGAGATTTTTTTACTGAGATCCTCCACTGCATGCGAAACACCTTTAATTTTCGAGCTTATTCGATGAGGCCGGCAAATATAATCCCCTGATGCAACCATGTAAATGTTTTTTAGTAACTCAGGAATTCCAGTATTCTGACGTGCTGCACATGGTATTACGGGTATTCCAAGTTCTTTAGAGAGAGTACGGTCGTCTATTTCTATCTTATGCCGTTTTGCTTCATCAATAAGGTTCAAACATAGAACTGCTCTATCGGTTATCTCAAGCACCTGAAGCACCAGATTTAAATTCCTTTCAAGTCTTGTAGAATCAACAACAATCACGGTTACATCCGGCTGACCGAATAGAATAAAATCCCGGGCAATTTCTTCATCCGTACTGGTTGAAAGAAGTGAATAGGTTCCCGGCAAGTCAACAATTTTGAATCGCTTTTCTGAGTAGAGAAATCCTCCTTCCGCTCTTCCGACTGTTTTTCCGGGCCAGTTTCCAGTATGCTGTCTCAATCCGGTAAGACTGTTAAAAACCGTACTTTTCCCTGTATTCGGATTTCCTGCAAGTGCAACTACAAAATCATAGTCAGTCATATCAACACCAAGCTTAATAAGGTTGTTGATGTTATGTGCAGGACAGGTTGCGCAATTTATTTTTTCATTTGAATTCATATGTTATACTTTCCTAATAAAAATCTTGCTGCTCTGGTTATTTCTAAGAGCAATAGTAGTACCTCTGATTTCAAAAGCAGTTGGATCACCTCCCAGGCTCTTTAACTGTGCCCTTATTAAAGTACCTGGAACTATACCGAAATCGAGCATTCTTCTTCTTTGTTGGCCTCTCAGGGCACGGCTTAATCCTACCACTACGGCTTCCTCCCCTTCCGAAACATCGGCCAGAGTTTCAAATGATTGATCGATTTCATCGGTTTCTTTTAATGGTTGAACCTGAACATTCAATGCAAGGATGGGTGATAAAACGGATTCTTCGCCATTGGATTCGAACTTGATCCGGTCTCTATTTTTTTCAACAATTCGTACTAGCATTCCGGGATATAGACCCTGAGCCACAAGCTGGGAATATATTTCTTTTGGTTCGTCTTCAAGATGCAATATTCTTCCGAATTTACCATCCTGCAATTCCGGGAGTGAAATTCCGGTGATAACAGGAATTTCACCTGACTCATCAGGAATCGGATCGCCATGCGGATCTTTAAGCGGATTACCTAATTTTGCAGCAAGTAGATTTGTCTCATCGACTGATAATTCATGCTCTTTTAATTCAGCTAATGAATGCCAGTCAGTTTCTTTTACGCTGGTATTATCGGCCAAATATTTTTCCCAAAGCCTATGGATTCTTATTATTCTAAGTGCATAGGATCTCCCTTCGTTTGAAAGAAGAATCCTGTCTCCTACTCTACTGATTAAACCCGATTCGGCCAATCGAAATATAAGCCTGTTTGATTGGGATATTGAAATTGACAGATTACCGCTTAAACTGCTCGGCGAACAATCGACTGATTTGTATTCGCAGTCGTATAAATGCTTCAATGCATCTTCAAGAAGCATTTTTTCATCCTGCCTTTTTAATCTTTTCCATTTGTCGGTCAAGCCTTTCCCCGGATAAAAAAAGAATACTAAAAGCAGGACGAAAGCGGCTCCGATCGAAAGGATTAATATTGGACTCATAAATTACTCAATCTGTTTTTTTAATAAGGATTACAAAAACACTATCAGTAATTTTTTTGCTTAGTGATAGTTCTGTATTGTTGAATTTAACGGTCAGTGATTTATCAAAGCTAAGTTTATCAATTACCTCGAGTTTTGAACCTAATACAAGACCTGCTTTAACAAGGTAATTAATCAAATCACTGTCTTTATCGTTCACACTAACAAATTCATATTTATTCCCAATTTCAGTATCCGATAATTTTATATGGTTGGGAAGTTTAGGAAGAGTTCCATTCTTTTTGGGAATAGGATGGCCATGCGGATCAAAATCAGGATAATTCAAAAACTGATCGATCTTATCTATGAGAAAATCGGAGCTGTAATGTTCTAATTTTTCCGCTTCATCGTGAATTTCACTCAATCCTAATCCAAGCACCTTCATTAGAAAGAGCTCCCATAATCGGTGCCGCCTGATTATCTTCAGCGCTATTTTTTCACCTTTGGATGTTAATTCCATCCCCTTATATTTTTCATAATTGACCAGACCCTGCTTTGAAAGCTTTTTTGCCATATCGCTGATAGCTGCATTAGATACCGATAGATCCGTCGCCATTTGTGATGTAGTGGCACCGTTTCCCATCGTCATCCTCTGGTTTAGAATAGTCTTGAGATAATTCTCTTTTGAAACTGTAGACATATATTTAAGTAATTGTTGTTTTTAATTTAAGTATACTTAAAAAAAAAATCAAGCTCACATTAATGTTTTTTTAGCAGTCATCATCCGTACAAATTTCTGCATCTGTAAAGGAAGCCAAAAAATTCCTATTTTTACGTTCAAATTTTCTGGAGTTCTTAATGTCAATAGTTAATAAAGAGACCATACTGACCGCATTAAGGAAAGTAAACGATCCTGATTTAAACCGGGATCTGGTTTCACTTAATATGATTAAAGAAATAAATGTTGATAAATCCAAAATTCATGTCGTTGTAGAGCTTACTACCCCTGCCTGTCCATTGAAGGATAAGATAAAGGATGATTGTATTGAGGCTATCAAAAATGTTGTTCCTGATTCTTATATAATTTCGATTGAAATGACGGCATCGGTAAGAGGTAATTCCGACAATAGAATAAATTCTTTATTGCCCGGAGTAAAAAATACTATAGCTGTAGCAAGTGGTAAAGGGGGTGTTGGCAAAAGTACCGTTGCTGTTAATCTTTCCCTTGCACTTGCAAAATTAGGTGCAAAAGTCGGATTGATTGATGCAGACATATATGGACCAAGTATTCCTTTGATGCTTGGTATTAAGGATAAACCTCAAATATTTCAGGACGCACAAACCGCAAAAATGGTTCCGCTGGAAAATTATGGAATTAAAGTTATTTCGATCGGCTTTCTGATTGAAGACGACGCTCCTGTTATATGGCGCGGTCCAATGGCAAGTGGTGCAATTAAACAATTTATGTCGGATGTCCACTGGGGAGAACTCGATTATCTGGTTTTCGATCTACCTCCGGGAACCGGAGATATCCAGCTTACTTTAGTTCAGACAATTCCTTTAAGCGGTGCTGTTGTTGTTACAACTCCCCAGGATATGTCTTTAATAGATGTTAGAAAAGCAATCAGAATGTTTCAGCGAGTTAACGTACCCATTCTTGGGATTGTTGAAAATATGAGTTATTTTATCGCTCCCGATACAGGCAAAAAATATGATATTTTCGGTACAGGCGGAGGAATCCGGTTGGCAAGTGAACTTTCTATTCCATTATTAGGGGCTATACCTATTAATCCTAACATTCGTGTCGGGGGAGACGGCGGCAAACCGATAGTTTTCGATTCTCCTGAAAGCGAAGAAGCACAGAAAATTATTGAGATAAGTAAAAATCTGGCAGCCCAAATTAGCATCAATAATATTAATGCTAAAGTCCCTAATATTGAAATCTCTATGTGATATTTGTAAAGGAGAGAATAATGACTGATGTGATGAAAGAAAAAGTTTTAAAAGCTCTTGATACAATAAGACCCTATCTGAAAGCTGACGGCGGTGATGTAGAATTAGTTAATGTATCTAAAGAAGGTATTGTTGAAGTTAAACTCACAGGTGCCTGTGTCAATTGTCCGATGTCGCAAATGACACTACGCGCCGGCGTAGAAAGAGCCCTAATTCGTGAAGTACCCGGAATTAAAAGAGTAGAAGCTGTTAACTAGCAGCTTTTTAATCAATCTTAAATCAGGTTTGATATGAGACAAAAAATCGTGGCCGGAAACTGGAAAATGAATAACGACCTTCAGTTATCAATCCGGTTGGTTTCGGAGATTAAAAATCTAATTGGAACAAAAAAATTTAGTACTAAGATTATAATTTGTCCCGCTTTCATTTCTTTAGATACTGTTAAAACACTCGTAAAGAATACGGAGATTCTATTAGGCGCTCAGAACATGCATTACGAAGAAAACGGTGCTTTTACCGGTGAGGTGTCCCCTTCGATGCTAAAGAGTGTTGGCTGTGAATATGTAATTTTAGGGCATTCTGAAAGAAGGACAATTTTTTCTGAATCAAATCAATTGATTAACAAAAAGATAAAAGCAGCTTTAAAAAATAATTTGAATCCTATTTTTTGTGTAGGAGAAAGTCTTGAAGAAAGAGAACAAAACAAAACATTTTCTGTTATCGAGAAACAAATAGTAGAAGGTTTAGCGGAAATAAGTGAAAATGATTTGCATAATCTCATCATCGCTTACGAGCCGGTTTGGGCTATCGGGACCGGTCGTAATGCAACTCCAGAACAGGCACAGGAAGTACATGAATTTATCAGAAAATTGATTGCAAAACTTTATTCTAAAAAATATTCGGAATCTCTAATAATACAATACGGAGGAAGTGTTAAACCTGAAAATTCAAAGAGTTTAATGAGCCAGCCGGATATTGATGGTGCTTTGGTTGGAGGGGCTTGCTTAAAAGCTGAATCTTTTATCCAAATTATTGAATCAACCGAATAATATTTTAAAATGATTGGAAAACAGGCGAATTTCCAATAATCCTGAATTGAAATGCCCTCATTTTTTTAGTATATTTAAGGGTTTATTTGGATAATTCACCATAAAATGACAAAAATTACAAGATTCGCCCTATTTTGTTCGATTCTATTAATTTCCTCCTTTTCAACCGCACAAATTCGAATAAAACCACTGATTAATCATCCTCTGGAAATCGACTCTGCTTTTGTTATGTCATCTTCACCCCGTTTAATTAAACTGTTAGACAGTGAGTGGCGGGTATTTTCAAGCGGAAAGGAAACTGGGGCAATAAACACAACAATTCCTTTTATTTTTGAAGGAACGGAATCTCTTATCCTTGAAAAAGAATTATACTTTTCTCAAACTGAAATTGAGAATTCGGTATTCAAGCTTCACTTTGCGGGAATTAATTATTTTGTTGAGATTTCCTTAAACGGTTACAATATTTTTAAAAAATCCGGTGGCGAGATTCCATTTGAAATGGATCTTCCCGAAGATATAATTAAGTCCGATCTGCCGAATAAGTTACAAATCAAAATCGACACGCAACTGAATTCAGATGAATCGATTCCGGTAAATCAACGATTTTTATTCCCAAGAAATACCAAAGGAATATTAAGGAATATCTATCTTGAAATTCTTCCTAAAATGCATATTTCCTCTTTCAAAATGGATTACTCAATCGATCCTACACTCTCCTCAGCCCGTGGAGGACTTAGCGTTACACTTAAGAATCTGAATCTTATTGCTCAAGAAACCTTGAACAAAGGAGGGATGGAATTAAAGCTTCAACTGGTACCTAAGAATTTTTCGGGCAGCACATATTCTTATGACTTACAAGTACCGGCAAACAATGGCGGTGAAACAAGTTTTCAGCAATCTGTTTCAATTTCTGCTCCCGTGCTATGGTCTAACGAAACTCCGAATGTTTATACTGCGACACTGACACTTCTGAACAATAATCAGGTTATTGATAAAGCTGAGAAGGAACTGTCTTTTTTTAGAATTGACTTTTTAAAAAATAATACCACACTCAATAACACTCCTTTCAAGTTCAAGGGGATTACCTACCTCGCCAATGAAGATGAATTAAGCAGAACAGGTAATTTTGAAAGATTACAGAGAGATTTAAAGTTTATAAAAGAATCAGGTTTTAATTCCGTCAGGTTTTCAAAGGTATATCCAAATCCTTACGCAATAGAGTTGTGTCAGGAATTCGGTCTCTTCGCTTTTGTTGAGCTTCCGTTAAACTCAATCCCGGAAGAAATTTTAAAGAATCAAGAATTCCAATTAAGAGCTGCAAACAGATTACGGGAATTAATCGAAACCTATTCTCATAAATCAAGCCCTGTTATTTTCGGCTTAGGTAGTTCGTATCTATCCAATTCTTTTATAACAGGTAACTTTCTTGAAAAAATTATCAACGGAAAAAGATCGTCTTATTATTATGCCTCCTTCTTAGGTATTCAGGAAGAGAAAATTGAAGGTTTAAATCTTGCGGGGATAGAACTTTATTCCACTCATCCGGATATAGTAGAAAATATTCTCAAAAATATTTCGGAAATGGACAATTCAAACACCTATTTCTTTTCCGAAGTTAATTATCCGAATTATTACGGTGGTTCAGGCGGCTATCTGGTTAAAAATTCAACCGAATCTCAAGCTAAGTATTTTGACAGGATTGTCGAGTTATCCCTTCAAAGTAAATCATCCGGTTTTTTTATTAACACACTATTCAATTATTCTGGTGATTTCGTTTCACTATATTCCGGATATTCTGATGAGGCAAAATATAAACTTGGAATTTTCAACGAAAATCCCAATCCAAATAACCTTGTTTACAAAGTACTTTCTTCCAGGCTTAACAATAAAAGTAAAGTAACAATACCGATTGGAAGTGTTAAAGATGAGAATAAACTACTTTTTATTTTAATTGCTCTGGGTTTATCGATTGTGATGGCCTTACTAATTAATACCAGGAAGAAATTCCGGGAGGATTGCTCCAGAGCATTGTTCAGACCATATAATTTCTTTGCTGATATTCGGGATAGGAGAATTATTTCCGGTCTTCATACTTTTATTCTATTGCTTGTTGAAGCGGGATCAATTTCGCTGCTTTTCACAATTCTGTTCTACTATTTAAGGACAAATTTACTTGCTGAAAAGATACTTCTCTCTTTCGGCGAACCATATATACTTCAAAGCTTCAGCTATGCGGCATGGAATCCCGAAAAGAGTTTTCTAATCATGTTTTTTGTTATAATCATTAAGATTTTGCTGATAGGTATATTTGTAAAAGCAGCTTCGCTGTTAATTAAAACGAAAGTACAATTCAGCAGCATATTTTTTATGATCGTCTGGTCAATTCTACCGTTTACAATTCTTCTTCCGGTTGAATTGATTCTTTATAAAATTCTGACTGCGGGAGGTTTTAATTCGATTGTATTACTCTTCATAATTTTATTCTGGTTATGGGTTTTTCAAAGACTGCTTAAGGGAATCCATATCCTTTTTGATGTAAGAAGATTCGCGGTTTATTTCTACGGTTTAATTCTCTTTGTCGTGATAATCGGTGGGACTTTAATTTACTTCCAATTATCAAGTTCTACAATTTACTACATCACCAATTCCATTAAGCAATATAATTTGATCTCTTTTTAGAGGATAAATTGTTTTTATCAAAATTAGAAATCTTCGGCTTTAAGTCGTTTGCTAATAGAACAAATATTATGTTCAATCGCGGGATAACAGGAATAGTTGGCCCAAACGGTTGCGGCAAAACAAATATTGTGGATGCCATCCGTTGGGTGCTCGGCGAGCAGAAAACAACAACTCTCCGAAGCGATAAAATGGAAAACGTAATATTTAACGGAACACGCGAGCGCAAACCGATGGGAATGTCGGAAGCCTCTCTCACACTTGTAAACGACCGCGGAATACTTCCTACCGAGTATTCGGAAGTAACAATAACAAGAAGAATTTTCAGATCCGGCGAAAGCGAATACCTGCTTAACAAAAATATCTGCCGGTTGAAAGATATTACCAACCTTTTCATGGATACCGGAATGGGCACAAACGCGTATTCCGTTATTGAATTGAAAATGGTAGAAACTATTCTCAGCAGTAAAGCTGAGGAAAGAAGAAGATTGTTCGAAGAGGCCGCAGGAGTAAATAAATATAAATTGAGAAGACGTTTGTCTTTAAAAAAACTTGAGGATGTTAAAGCTGATCTTACACGTGTAAACGACATAGTTTCTGAAGTAGAAAAAACAGTCCGCTCTCTCGAACGTCAGGCCAAACGTGCCGATCAACACAACCAGATCCAATCGGTTTTGCGCGACAAGGAAATCGACCTTGCCGAACGTGAGTTTGCACTTTACAACAGAAAGAATGCTGAATTGAAGTGTGAGATCGAAAGCTTGGTTGCCCAAAAGGATACCACAGACGGCAATATCAGGACTATTGAGAATGAATTAATAGTTTTCAGGAATCAGATAAATTCCATCGAATCAGAACTCCAGAACAAACGAAACGAAATTTCATCCAATACGGACCAGTTGCACCAGGCCCAGAAGACAATCTCTGTGTCCGAAGAGAGATTTAATTCTCTTCAAAACAATCACAACAGATTGATCAGTGAAATTGAAGAGCTGAAAAAGCGGCTCCTTGAGATTGATGGTGATATCAAAAATCTTGAGAACGAGTCCGTCTCCCTAAATGAGACAGAATCGGTAAAATCAATTGAGATAGAAACAAACGAATCTCTGATCGGCCAGAAACGTAATACGCTTGAAGAAAAGAGAGCCGGATTAAAAAAACTTGTTGAAGAACGTTTTAATTTCCTGAAGGATATTTCCGATAAGGAAAATCTGAAGTCAGCACTGGAGAAGGAAATTCAGTCCCATTCTTCCAATATCGAAAAACTTAATGTAAAGATTCAGAACATTACAAATAGAATAGCTAAGACGGTTGGATTTGTTGAAGAACTAATTAATGAAAAAACAGAAGCAGAGAAAAAACTTACTGAAGCAGGACTTCAGATTGCACTCAGAGAAAAAGAAAAAACCGAATTAGAATCAGTTCTTAACTCATTAAAAGAAAAAGAGATTGAGGAAAAATCACTACTTACAAGCCTTAGAGAGAAGATCGAATTCCTGCAGACACTTATCTCCAATCTTGAAGGAATTTCAAAAGGATCCAAAGTCCTGCTTGAGAATAAAGAGTGGAGTAGTTCCGAAAAGAATATATTTGCTTACGTCGGCAATACTCAGGATAAATACAAATTCGCGCTGGAAGCCGGATTAAAATCAGTCCTTAACAACCTTCTAATTGAAACCGTAGACGAATTACAGGAAGCAATCACCTATCTGAAGAATAACGATCTAGGCAAAGCATCATTTTACCTGCTGAAGAATAACCTTAATGGTAGAAAATCCTTACTCGAAAAATTATCGGATTATTCGATCCGCAGAAAAATCCGTAAAATCGAGAAAGAAGCTTCATTTATCGGGTGGGCAAAAGACTTTGTTGAAACTGATGATCGGTGGAAAAGATACTTCGATCAGGTCCTTTCGAGAATTGCAATTGCTTCGGAGTTGAAAGACGCAATAAGGCTTCAAAATAAATACCCCGATTTCGGTTTTGTGACACTAGATGGAGATCTAATTCAGAGCAGCGGAATTATTGAAGCAGGTTCCATGCCCAAGCAGGATGAAACCCTGTTCGGCAGGAAACAAATGCTCGAAAATCTTAAAAAAGAATATCCGAAGCACGAATCTCAACTGGAAAAGGTTAAATCGCTTATAGCCGAAACTGAATTGAAACTTTCCAAAATAGATATCAAAAATCTGAGCGACGGCGAAAAATTAATCTCTAATGATATTGCAAATATTGACAAACAGATTTCTCAGCTTGAATTTGAACATAAGAAGGCAAATGAAGAAATTGAATCTTCACAAAAAGAGATTCATGAGTTTGTAGAAAAATCCAATCTGCTCGATAAACAATTAAACGAACTTACTTCACTATTAACCGAGCTAAAGAACAACAAGGATAACCTGGATGAAGAAATTTCCGGAAGCGAAACTTCATTGCAGGAACTGGAACAGGAATTTAATGTAATTCTTGAATCACAAAACAGTCTTAGACTCGAATTGGAACGTATTAAAGGACAGATAAAAAACACATTCGATTCAATAAACAGGTCCAGGAACGATAGTATTTCGATAAATAACGGTATCACAAAACGTGAATCGGATCTGGAGATTAACAGCAGTGAAACAAAGAATCTCACCGTCTCTATTGATTCCACCCGGACAGAACTTGAAAAAATTAATGAAGTTCGCTCTGTACTTGTAAATGAAGCTGGCGAAATTGAGAATAAACTAAAAATACTCAAAGAAGAAGCCGGTAAATATGAGAAACAGCTGAATGATCTTAGAAGAGTAAGACAGGAGGTTTCCGATAAAATCCATTCATTTGAAATTAAGGTTAATGAATTGAATTTCCGCCTGGAAAACATTCAGCAGCATATCAACGAAAATTATTCAATTGAAATAGTCCTGAAACATTTTGACGATCTTGATTCGTTCAATTTCGAAGAGACATCAAAAGAGGTCCATTCACTTAAAGACAAACTTAAGAATCTCGGACCTGTAAACCTGCTTGCATATTCCGAATACGAGGAAGAAAGGACACGCCTCGATTTTCTACACAAGCAGAGAGACGACCTGATTGAATCGGAAAGGGACCTTATCAAAACTATAAACGAAATAAACGATACAGCCCAGAGACTGTTTATAGAAACATTCGATCAGATCCGGCAGAACTTCACAAATATTTTCCAGACCCTCTTCAATCCGGGTGATGAGGCAGATCTTATTCTTGAAGAAAACGTAGATCCGCTGGAAGCAAAAATTGAAATAATTGCAAAGCCGAAAGGAAAGAGACCAACTTCCATTGAATTACTTTCCGGAGGAGAAAAGACTCTTACCGCAACGGCTCTCCTTTTTGCCATTTATCTTGTAAAACCGAGTCCGTTCTGTATTCTTGACGAAGTTGATGCACCTCTCGATGATGCCAACATCGATCGATTTACAAAACTATTAAAAGAATTCAGCAACAGGACACAATTTATCATTGTGACGCATAATAAAAGAACAATGGAATCTGCAGAGACAATGTATGGCGTTACGATGCAGGAAGAAGGGATATCTAAACTGGTGGGTGTAAGGTTCGAAGAAATTCCCGATACTCAGGAATGATATTAGTTTAATGAACGACAAAACTTTTAAAATATTTGTTGACTTTGACGGCACAATTACAAAGAATGATGTCGGCGAAGCAATGTTTTTAAAATTCGGTAATCCGGAACGCGCACGGGAAATTATTGAAGACTGGATAAATGAAAAGATAAACGCAAAGGTGAGCTGGCAACTCCTATGCGATACGTTAATCGGTTTTGATGAATTAAAATTCGGTGAGTTTCTAAATGCAATGGATATTGACACCACATTTAAAGAGTTTGTTGGTTACTGCAAATCAAATGATTTCGAGATCAGAATTCTTAGCGATGGACTCAGTTATTACATCGATCATATTCTTAAGAGAGAAGGATTGTCTCACCTTGAAGTATATTCAAACAGGGTTTCGAATCAGAACGGAAAACTTATTCCTCAATTTCCACATACCGATTCGGAATGCGATCGCTGCGCTAATTGTAAGCGGAATCATATTTTAAATTTCAGCTCCGATGATGAATATTCTGTTTACATAGGCGACGGGTGGTCAGATGTCTGTCCTGCTCAATTCTGCGATTTTATTTTTGCTAAGAATTCACTTCTGAAATATTGTGAATCGAATAGGATTACCTACTTCCCCTTTGGAAATTTCAGCGATGTGATAAAAAAAATGGATCAGCTTAAAGTCAAAAAGCGGCTGAAGAAACGTCATCAGGCAGAACTTAAGAGAAAAGAAATTTACATCCAGGGATAAATATGAAAGAGTTTTCTAAAAAGATTTTTGAATACAGGAGTTATACCCCGCTCCCCTTCCTTTTACTGATGATAATTTTTCAGAAAGCGACTCTCACGAGTATGATAGTGGGATTTGTAATTGTTCTGATTGGAGAATTTTTCCGTTTATGGGGCGTCTCTTATGCCGGCAGCGAAACAAGAACTACGGGCGGAGGTGTCGGAGGTACTTATCTTGTTGTCTCGGGTCCGTTTGCCCATGTAAGGAATCCTCTTTATTTCGGGAATCTCCTTATTTATACGGGAATCGGCGTGATGTCAATGGCTCTTTATCCGTATCTGCTTTTTGTCGCAGCTTTCTTTTTCATTTTTCAGTATCATTATATTATCCGGGAGGAGGAATCATTTCTAAGTGAAAAATTCGGCAGCATGTATACTGATTATTTCAATAAAGTACCGAGATGGATTCCTACATTAACAAAATATCATAATCCCGGATTGGAACAACCGCCGTTTAAACTTCATATGGGATTAAAATCCGAAAGAAGAACTCTGCAGGCTATCTCGTTAACTGTTATTATCCTGGTAATTCTTTTCTGGATTACAACTTGAGAAAATTAATGATCATAGCGGGAGAGGCATCGGGCGACATGCACGGCGCATCTTTAATTCATGAATTAAAAAAGCTGGATCCTGAATTAAAGATATCCGGAATAGGCGGCGACAGGATGATTGCAGAAGGTATGCAGCCGCTATTTCATATTAAACGGATGGCGTTCCTCGGATTTATTGAAGTGCTGAGGCATTTGCCGTTTATCAGAAAAGTTCAGACTGAAATCCTGAAAAAAATTAAGCAGGAAAGTATTGACACTGTTGTATTGATAGACTATCCCGGTTTCAATCTGGAAATGGCCGGAAAACTAAAGCAACCGGGGAAAAAAATTATTTATTATATCTCTCCGCAGGTATGGGCATGGGGAATAGGTAGAATTAAAAAGATTAAGGAACTGATCGATAAAATGATTGTTGTCTTTCCGTTTGAAGAGAAACTGTATAAAGAGAACGGCGTGGATGCTGTCTATGTCGGGCATCCGCTGATAGAACAGATAAACAGTTATCAGTTTCTTTCGAAAGAGGAATTATTCGAAAAGCTGAAACTGGAAGAGGGAAAGGAAATTTTACTCCTTATGCCGGGAAGCCGTAAACATGAAATAAAGAAACTTTTTCCCGTTTCTATTAAAGCGGCAAAGCATTTGGCCGATGAATTTAATCTGCAGATTGTTGTGGCCTGCGCGGAAAATATCGACGAGCATGTTTTTAACGGATTATCGGAAATAAAGGACTTTAAACTTGTTAAAGGGAATAGATACGACCTTCTGAAATATTCAAAATTCGGAATTATAAAATCAGGTACTTCTACACTCGAAGCCGGGATTTTTGAGCTCCCTTTTGTTGTTGTCTATTCAACAAATGCACTTACCTATCACCTGGGTAAAATGCTTGTAAAAATAAACAACATTGCTATGGCTAATATTATTCTTGGGGAAACGGTGGTAACCGAGCTTATTCAGAAAGAAGTAAATGTTGAGAAAATATATGAAGTGAGTAAAGAAATATTGTCGGATAATTCGAGATATGAAACGATTAGAACTAAACTGGGCAGCATAAAATCCAGGCTCGGAAGCATTGGTGCATCAAAACGGGCAGCCGAATTAATTTTTTCTAAATTAAATGAAGCTTAGCAACTCGGTAAAAGAAATACTAAGGATTGCCGGTGTCAGGTCAGCCGGTTTTTTGGTTAATGTTCTATTAACTACTGTAAAAATTAATATTGAAAACGGAGTGAATGTTCGAAGATTGGCCGATGGTAATAAGAATTTTGTATTTGCATTCTGGCATGGATCGATGGTTATCGGATGGTATTTGAACAGGAAAAATAATTGTTCGGCACTTGTAAGCCGTAGCAGAGACGGCGATGTTCTTGCCCACGTTCTTAAAAAGTGGGGGTACGAAGTCGTTAGGGGTTCAAGTCACGTCGGCGGGAACGAAGCGCTCGAAATGCTGCTTCAATTGATCGGCCGGAATTTTTCGCTTGCAATAACCCCGGACGGTCCGACCGGGCCAATTCATAAGATGAAAGCCGGTGCGGTGGTAACAGCTAAAAAGGGGAATGTCCCCCTTATACTTGCAGGCATCGGTTGCAGCAGGAAAATAGTTTTCAAGAGCTGGGACAAATTTGAATTGCCACTCCCCTTCAGCAGGGTAACAGCAATATATTCCGATCCGATCTATTTCGGAAAAGATATGAGCTATGAAGATACATCGTTAAAAATAATTGAATGTGAAGAATTACTTAACAGGCTTCAAAAGGACGCACAGGAAAAGTGCTTAATTTAATCAGACTTATATTATCACCGCTTACTATCGTTTACGCTTTCGTAGTAAAGGTACGGAATTACCTTTTCGACAAAGGCATATTCAAAATAACCAGGGTCGATGCTTTTGTTATTTCAGTAGGTAATCTGACTGTAGGAGGTTCCGGTAAAACACCAGCGGTAATTTTTCTGGCAGAACTCCTGAAAAAATTCAACAGAAAACCCGGGATTTTAAGCCGAGGTTACGGCAGAAACTCGTACGGCTATCTGTTCGTCTCCGACGGGAATAAAATTCTTACTACTGTTGACGACTGCGGAGACGAGATGTATCTGGTATCCGACGAAGCAAAAGCCGCCACCGCTGTTTCGGAAAGAAGGGTAATCGGCGCCAGAAAACTGATCGCAGACTCCGGTGTTGATTCTATTATACTTGATGATGCTTTCCAGCACCGGTGGATTCATAGAAATATAGATATTGTTATGGTTGATCAGAGATTCATGTTGAAAACAGGAAGCATAGAACAAAAAATTCTTCCTTTAGGACTAATGCGCGAGCCGTTCGACTCCCTGTCCCGTTCCGATATTGTTATCATAAACAGGAAATTTTCTGAAAGAGCTGAAATACCTGAGAAACTGAATGAATATTTCAGAAATAAAACAATTTTCTACGGATATTATATAGCTACCGGAATTTTTGATGTTAAGAGTCATCATGAATTTGCTCTTGAAGAATTCCAGGGTCAGAAGAGTCTTGTAGTTTGCGGAATTGCCAGACCCCATTCATTTCTGAGCATACTTGAAAACAACAGGATCGACATTAAAAATAAAATGCTTCTGCCTGATCATAAGAATTATACATTGAAAGAAATTCAGGAAATAAGAAAAAGATTTTACGATACAAATGCTAATTCTGTTCTGACAACACAGAAGGATGCAGTAAAACTCTTCAAATTTTCAAAAGACCTTGACGATATAGACATCTATTATCTAAAGATAAAACTAATGCTCGAGAACCAAGAAAAGTTTGAAGAATTACTAAAAGATAGATTAGCGAATAAATAAGAAATCACATTATCAATTGGAGGTTAAGAAATGGCAATAGGTAAAACGGCAAAGTATGTCTACTACTTCGGCGGGAAGAAAGCCGAAGGAAAAGCTGATATGAAAGAACTTCTCGGTGGAAAAGGTGCTAACCTTGCCGAAATGGTTAATATCGGTCTCCCTGTTCCGGCAGGATTTACAATAACAACTGAAGTTTGTACAGTCTATTACAAAAACAACAAAAAGTATCCTAAAGAACTTGACAAACAGGTTAAAGACGCACTTGCAAAAGTTGAAAAAGAAATGGGTGCGAAATTCGGCGACAAGGTTAATCCTCTGCTTGTTTCAGTCAGATCCGGCGCACGTGCTTCTATGCCCGGTATGATGGAAACTATTCTTAATGTCGGACTCAATAATCAAACCCGTGAAGCTTTAATTGCAAAAACAGCTAACCCGAGATTCGTTTACGATTCTCACCGCAGATTAATCCAGATGTATTCCGACGTTGTAATGGAAAAGGCTGCCGGAATAGAACCTGCTGAAGGCCAGGGTGTACGAGTCCAGCTCGAAAAAGAACTCCACAAAATGAAAGAAGCACGCGGTGTTCATAACGATACCGACCTGACTTCCGATGATCTGAAAGAATTGATCGAGATTTACAAATCAAAAGTAAATGAAGTTCTCGGGAAACCATTTCCGGAAGATCCGATGGAACAATTGTGGGGAGCTATCTCTGCTGTATTCCAGAGCTGGATGGGTAAACGGGCTATTTCGTACAGAAGAATTGAAGGAATTCCGGATAGCTGGGGCACGGCTGTAAACGTTCAGTCGATGGTTTTCGGTAATATGGGAGAATCTTCGGCAACCGGTGTTGCCTTCACTCGTAATCCAGCAACAGGAGAAAATTATTTTTACGGAGAATGGCTTACCAATGCCCAGGGTGAAGATGTGGTAGCAGGAATTAGAACTCCTAATCCGATCAATGAAGTCGGTAAAACCGATCATACTTCTCACCTCCCTTCATTAGAAACCGGAATGCCTGATACTTACAAGCAGCTCCATAAAATCCAGCGTTCACTCGAAAAACATTACCGCGACATGCTCGATGTTGAATTCACAATTCAGGAAGGAAAACTTTACATGCTTCAGTGCCGCGTAGGAAAAAGAAACGGTCCTGCTGCTGTAAAGATGGCCCTCGATATGTTTAGAGAAAAACTGATTACCAGAGAAGAAGCCGTTTTGCGTGTGAATCCTTCGCAGCTCGATGAATTACTGCATCCGATAATCGATCCGAATGCTGAATTAGTTACCAAAGCTTTTACTAAAGGATTACCCGCCGGACCGGGTGGTGCAAGCGGACAGGTTGTATTTTCCGCAGCAGACGCTGTTAAGTGGGCAAAGGAAGGCAAGAAAGTTATTCTTGTACGCGAAGAAACAAATCCTGAAGACATAGAAGGAATGCGTGCCGCTCAGGCGATCCTTACCGCACGCGGAGGTATGACTTCCCATGCAGCTCTCGTCGCTCGCGGCTGGGGTAAGTGCTGTATTGTCGGCGCAGGTTCAATTAAAATTAATTATGAAGAAAAATATTTTACTGCTGGCGGAACAACCGTTCGCGAAGGTGAATGGCTTACATTAAATGGTTCTAAGGGTGCTGTTTACATTGGTGAATTGCCAATGAAGAAAGCCGCCGAGGAGAATCCGGATTTCCAGGCTTTCATGAAACTTTGCGACCAGGTAAGAAGATTGAAAGTAAGAACAAATGCCGATACCCCTGAAGATGCAGCAAAAGCACGTGCATTCGGCGCTGAAGGTATTGGACTCTTCAGAACAGAGCATATGTTCTACGGAAAAAATTCCGAAGAACCGTTGTTCAAACTCCGTAAGATGATCCATTCTAAAACTGAAGCCGAAAGAAGAAATGCCCTCGACGAACTTTTCCCGTTTGTTCTTAGAGACGTTAAAGGTACTCTCGATGCAATGGACGGATATGCAGTTACATTCAGAACACTTGATCCGCCTCTTCACGAATTCGTTCCGACACGTTTGGACGAAAGAGAAAAACTGGCCGCAAGCCTGGGGATCTCGATCGAGGAATTGAACGACCGTGCCGATTCTCTGCATGAAAATAACCCGATGATGGGTCACCGCGGAGTACGTCTTGGTATTACCTACCCTGAAATTACCGAGATGCAGGTAAGAGCAATTTTTGTTGCGACTGCTGAACTCCTTAAAGAAGGTAAAAAACCTTTCCCGGAAATTATGATCCCCGTAACATGCCATATAAATGAAATTAATCATCAGTATCAGATCATCAATAAAGTTCATGACGAAGTAGCTTCAAAATTCGGTTTGAAAAAGATTCCGCATCTTACAGGAACAATGATTGAAATTCCGAGAGCATGTTTAACTGCAGATAAGATTGCTGAAACAGCTCAATTTTTCTCATTCGGAACGAATGATTTAACACAGATGGGATTCGGTTTCTCACGTGACGATATCGGCGGATTCTTGCCGGATTATCTAGAAAAGAAAATACTTCCTGGCGATCCTTTCGAATCGATTGATATAGATGCCATCGGAAAATTAATGAAGATAGCTGTTGAAGGCGGAAGATCAACCCGGCCGGATCTTAAAATAGGAATCTGCGGAGAACATGGCGGAGAACCCAAATCGGTTGAATTCTGTCACAAGATTGGACTAAATTATGTAAGCTGTTCTCCATTCCGTGTACCGATAGCACGTTTAGCTGCCGCACAGGCGGTTGCTAAAGAATTGAAATCCGGCAAACCGGCTGTTAAGAAAAGCGCTGTTAAAAAATCCGTTGCAAAGAAAAAAGTAAATAAGAAAAAATAATGAAGTTCTTCTGAATCCTCCCGGCTTCGGTCGGGAGGACGAGGAATCTGAAATAAATTCTGGAAGATTCTTCGTTTCCGTTTTAACGGACCGATCAGAAATTAAAAAAGGAGTATAGATGAAGTTATCAGATTTTAAGTATAATCTACCTAAAACTGCGATTGCCAAACACCCGGTCTCCCCGCGCGAAAAGGCAAAAATGATGGTGCTCAATCGTGCAACCGGCGAAATCGAACATAAAATCTTTTCCGATGTTCTGGAATTTATCAACAAAGGAGACGTGATTGTTGTAAACAAAACTAAAGTGATGCAGGCCCGCTTATTCGGTAAAAAGGAAAGAACAAATGCTAAAATAGAAGTCTTTGTTCTTCGTGAACTGAATAAGGAAGAGAATATCTGGGATGTTATTGTTGACCCGGCCAGAAAAGTTAGAATCGGCAACCGGATCTATTTTAATGATAAACTCTGGTGCGAGGTAATTGATAACACAACTTCCAGAGGAAGGACTGTCCGTTTCAACGAGGATGCCGGTGATATATTTAAAGCAATTGAAAAAATTGGTCATACCCCTCTGCCGCCGTACATTAAACGTGATACAACTCCAAAGGATAAGGATGATTACCAGACTATTTTTGCTGAAGTGGACGGATCGGTTGCCGCTCCTACAGCGGGTCTCCATTTCTCGAATGCTCTAATTAAAAAGGTTGAAAAGAAAGGCGCGAAAATTGTCCCGGTAATTCTACATATAGGCCTTGGAACATTTAGACCGGTTGAGGTTGAAGATCTTACAAAACACAAAATGGATTCGGAATTTTTCGAAGTCCCCGATGAAACAGCAAAGGTTATTAACAAGGCCCTTCAGGATAAGAAAAATGTATTTGTTGTTGGAACAAGTACCTGCCGAGCTCTTGAAAGCAGCGTTACTGCCGAAGGATTTTCCAAACCGAATTTCGGCTGGACAGATAAATTCATTTTCCCGCAGTACGACTTTAAGATAACTAAAAAGCTGATCACCAATTTCCATCAGCCGGAATCAACTTTGTTGATGCTTGCCGCTGCTTTTGCTGATTACGATTTTATTATGAAAGCTTATAAGAAAGCTATGAAAGAAGGATATCGCTTTTTAAGTTATGGCGATGCAATGCTGATAGTCTGATGAAAGTCTTTGCGATAATACCGTCCGGAGGGAAAGGGTTGCGGACTTCAAGCCCGCTTCCCAAACAATATCTCCGGTTCAAGGGAAAGGAACTTATTGCCTATACTATCGATCTTTTTCAACAATCAAAAATGATCGATGAAATAATAGTTTCAGCACAGCGGGATTTTTTTCCACTTATAAACGAAATAAAAATCCGAAACGGTTTTACAAAAATGCGGGATCCGGTTGAAGGTGGCAGTGAAAGACAATATTCTGTTTTTAATGCAGTTAAATCCTTGAATGCCTCCGGAGATGATATTATAGTTGTTCATGATGCTGTTAGGCCGTTTCTTTCTGAAGAGATTTTAGAGAATTCGATTAACACCGCTATGGAATCTGGCAGCGCTGTTGTCGCTATTAAAGCAAAGGATACACTAATTAAAGGGAACAGCGATGTAGATTCTTATTTGGATCGTAATCAAATTTATTACGTCCAGACACCCCAGGTATTCAGATACAATATTTTTATTGACTCAATTAAAAAGGCCGAAAAAAACGGTTTCCTTGGGACTGATGAGTCGATGATTGTCTATAATGCCGGTTTTAAGGTGAAAATAGTAGAAGGATCGAGTTTTAATTTCAAAATAACCAGTGACGACGATCTCAAACTCTTCGGTCAGATACTAAAATGAGTGAACTGTGTGCTCTTTTTAATTGTTTATAAAGTACATTTTGTATAATTTTTCGACAAATTTCTGGCGGTAGTAATGCTTAATTTAATTTTTGTAGTTGTTTTATCCTATCTGGTTGGTTCTATTCCTACGAGTATAATTCTAAGTAAATTATTAAAAGGTATTGATATAAGGCAGCACGGTAGCGGAAATGCCGGCGGTACAAATGTATTCCGTGTTTTGGGATGGAAATGGGGAGTTCTAACGATCATTCTCGATGCTTTTAAAGGTGCCATCGCTGTAGTACTTGTTGCCCGTCTATATCTTGATAGTTTTCCATTCAGTAACATAACTCCATTCGACGATTTCACTCTGGTTCAGATAATTTGTGGTATTGCAGCAGTAATAGGACACATCTGGACAGTCTTTGCAGGATTCAAAGGCGGTAAAGGAATTGCTACAGCACTTGGATTCCTTATTACACTCATAACAATTGATATGCTTTTAGCTCTGGCAGTATTTACTCTTACAGTTACTCTATCCAGATACATTTCTCTCGGTTCAATGATGGCTGCAGTTTCACTACCAATAATTCTGGTGGTAAGAGAGAATATTTTCGGTGTCGAAATTCCCGGATACCAGACTATTCTTCCTTTTGTGGTCGGTCTGGTACTTCTTGTGCTTTATACACACAGGAAGAACATCGACCGTCTTATTAAAGGAAGCGAAAGCAAGATCTCTTTGTTCAACAAGAAATAATTAGACTATGAGAATATCGGTTCTCGGAGCCGGTGGCTGGGGTACCACTTTAGCTATTCTTCTTCATCATAACGGCCATCAGGTTACGTTATGGGAATACAAAAAAAATTACGCTAAGACAATCCACCGTTCCCGCGAAAATAAAATCTACCTGCCGGGTATTAAAATTCCTAAAGAAATAAATATAGAACACTCTCTCGAAGAGAGTTCTGTAAACAAACACATGATCGTCATTGCAGTCCCTTCTCAGTTTGTCCGGGGTGTAATGCACCAGATGAAACGATACGATTTCAGCAATACGACTTTTGTAAGTGTGGCCAAGGGAATTGAAAAGGAGACTCTACTTACTGTCTCCCAGGTAATTAAAAGCGAACTTAAGCATTTAAGCGATTCGCAGGTAGGAGTCCTCTCCGGACCCAGTCATGCCGAAGAAGTGAGCCGTAAAATCCCTACTGCTGTAGTTGCAGCGTCCAGAGATGAAAATACCGCCAAACAGATTCAATCGGCTTTTATTACTTCGTATTTCCGCGTTTATTCATCAACCGATCTGTTAGGGGTTGAATATGGCGGAGCTCTTAAAAATGTAATTGCTGTGGGCGCAGGAATAATTGACGGCGCAAAATTCGGTGATAATACAAAAGCCGCTATTATGACCCGCGGAATAGCCGAGATCTCGCGACTCGGTATAGGTCTCGGTGCCAGACCGGAAACCTTTTCAGGTCTCTCGGGTATGGGCGACCTTATTGTTACTTGTATGAGCAAGCACAGCCGTAACCGATTTGTAGGCGAGCAGATCGGCAAGGGAAAGAAACTTAAAGATGTACTCAAATCGATGCAGATGGTTGCCGAAGGTGTTGAAACCTGCAGGTCTGTTCACCAGTTATCGCAGGAGCATAAAATTCCCACACCGATCTGTTCGGCGGTTTATAAAATTTTATTTGAGGATAGAGACCCGATCAAAGTAACCTACGAACTCATGACCCGGGATATGAAACCCGAGCTTGAGTAATCTGCTTTTCCCTTTTCCCACCTTAAGTTTAATTTATTATATTTAACCGGAAACAAAACAAAATTTCTATATGCCCGATATTCTTTCGCAATCCGTTCAATATTTGAAATCGGTAGGACCCAAACGTTCGGAATCATTTGCCAAAATCGGCATTAATACAATCAGGGATTTGTTGATGTATTTCCCCTCCAGATACCTGGACCGTTCAACAATTCTGAACAGTGTTAAAGTACTTCAGCATATCCGTGAAGGATACGAAGGTGAAGTGACAATTATCGGCGAAGTAGTTAGCAGAGATTTAATCCGCTACGGTAAAAAACAGATCTTCAAATTAAGGTTGAAAGACGGATCCGGATTTTTTGAATGCGTCTGGTTTCAGGGTATCAAATATTTTAAGGACATATTCAATCCCGGTGATTACTATGCAATCTCTGCAAAACCGGTTCTTACCAAATACGGACATCTTCAGTTCGTTCATCCTGATTTCGACAGGTTAGCCGAAAAGGAATCGAAGGATTTTTTACATACAGGTAAAATTATTCCCTTCTACCGCGTTCCAAAGGAACTACGGACAGCAAACCTGGGTGATTTCAGTCTGAGGAGGATAATTAACTTTGCCGTAGAAAATTATTCCGGCAACATGCCGGAAACGCTTCCGGAAGATTTAATCCAGGCAAAAGGGCTTCCTGACATAAATTCAACTATACAAAATCTTCACTTCCCTTCCGGTACCGATCTGCTTGAAACTGCCTGGAGACGGATAAAATTCGAAGAGTTGTTCTATTTCGAATGTATGGTTGCTCTTCGAAAATCATTTCTAAAGAAAAAAGGGAACGGAATTGCTTTTAAAGTCCGCAGCGAACCGTTAAAAAAATTTCTTGCTTCAATACCATTCAGTCTGACTGCCTCGCAATTAAAAGTACTTTCTGAAATCCGAAAGGATCTTGAAAGTGACCGTCCGATGAACCGGCTGCTGCAGGGGGATGTTGGGAGCGGTAAAACGATCGTCGCACTCATTGGAATCTTTATAGCCATTTCAAATGGCTACCAGGCAATTCTTATGTCCCCAACCGAAATTCTCGCCGATCAACACTATAAACGGATTACCGGAATGCTTGAACCGTTCGGAATGAAGGTAGGACTTCTAATAGGGGGACAGAGTAGATCCGAACGGAAAAAACTTCTGCAACAGATTAAATCGGGTGAAGTCAACTTAATTATCGGGACACATGCGCTTATAGAAGAGAACGTGGAATACGACAATCCCGGGCTGGTGGTTATCGACGAGCAACACCGTTTCGGTGTGGTTCAGCGTTCAAGACTTATAAGAAAAGGGATCCAGCCGGATGTACTTGTTATGACAGCAACTCCTATCCCAAGGACCCTTTCGATGACTTTGTACGGCGACCTCGATGTTTCGATTATCGATCAGATGCCTCTTAACAGGAGACCGGTCAAGACTTATCTACGCGGTGAGAAAAAATTAAATGATGTATATGATTTTATAATCGACAAATCCCGTGCGGGATACCAGACGTTCATGGTTTACCCGCTTGTTGATGAATCCGAAAAGCTTGAACTGAAAGCTGCCGAAACTTACTATAACGAGCTTAAGCAGAACCATCTCCAGGAATTAAAAATCGGTTTGATACATGGACGGATGAACTGGCGGCAGAAGGAAAAAGTGATGTCCGAATTTGCCGAAAAGAAATATGATGTATTGGTTTCGACCACTGTTATTGAGGTCGGAATCGACGTGCCCGATGCGAACATAATTGTAATTAACGATGCCCACAGGTTCGGGCTTTCGCAGCTTCACCAGCTTCGCGGAAGAGTTGGACGCAGCGATAAGCAGGCCTACTGCATTTTAATTACGAAGGATGATCTGGCAGTAAAAACAGGTCAGTTCAGCTTTAACTTCGATTATCTTTCGCCGGAACAGATAGAGAGGAACAAATCGATCATCAGACTGAATGCGATGATCAGCAACTCAAGCGGTTTTAATCTGGCAGAAGTCGATATGAAGCTGAGAGGAACAGGTGACATCTTCGGAACGAAGCAGAGCGGTCTTCCAGAATTCAGATATGCCAACATTGTTTCTGACTTTGATCTTCTAGTTTCCGCCCGCGAGACTGCATTTGAAATTATAAACGACGATCCTACACTTGACAGGGATAAAAATTCAGTCATAAAAAAAAATCTCCGGGAAAATTTCTCGAGCAACATTCTTCTGTCACAGATCGCATGAACCCGAGATCCGCAAAAATTTTTTAACGACATCTCTATCTCACACCAAAAAAAAATTTCGCTCCCAAACTTGCAAAAAATTTTTTAATAGTTATATTAGTAAGCAAAGATTGGAAGGAATTCTGTATCAGTTCCTTGGAACTAAATAAAAAATTAAAAGTAGCGCTTACATATAATGTCAAACCGGAAGAATCCTCTTTCGAATCCGCACAACTCTCTCTTAAATCAAAAAATTCTTCTCAGTTCAACGATACATATGCCGAGTGGGATACATTCGAAACAATAAACGCAATCAAAGACGCTCTTGAACTCCATCACGATGTAACAATGATAGAAGCAAACGAAGATGCATTCGAAAAATTCCGCCGGTTGCGCCCCGAGATTGTTTTTAACGTAGCCGAATGTGCAAACGGAATCAGCCGCGAAGCTCAGATACCGGCTATGCTCGATATGCTTTCAATCCCATACACCGGTTCGGATCCGTTAACTCTTACCACCTGTCTCGACAAATCGAGAACGAAGGAAGTGCTTGCTTATAACGGCGTACCTACATCCCGTTTTATGTTCGCTGAAAGTGTGGATGACTTAAAGGATTTCAATCTCTCTTTTCCTGTAATGATGAAGCCGGTTTCTGAAGGCTCGGGTAAAGGAATATTTAATTCGTCATATATCAATAATATTGATGACCTGAGAGTAAGATTGAAGGAAAATCTAGCCGAATACGATCAGCCATTTATTATTGAAGAGTATCTTCCGGGAAGAGAGTTTACGGTTGCCATACTGGGAAATAATTCGGATACTGAAGTACTTCCTATAGTTGAGATCAATTTTGATCAGCTCCCCGGAAACCTGCTGCCGATATATTCTTTTGAAGCCAAGTGGGTGGTAGATACAAGAGAGAATCCTCTTAATATTTTCACATGTCCTGCAAAAATCGACTTAAAGCTTGAAAAGAAGATTAAAGATGTTGCTCTCAAAACTTACAGGGTTCTCAGATGCAGGGATTGGAGCAGAATAGATCTTCGTCTGGATTCAAAAGGTGTGCCGAATATTATAGAAGTTAACCCGCTTCCGGGAATTCTGCCAAAGCCCGAAGACAATTCCTGTTTTCCGAAAGCTGCCCGCGCAAACGGAATGACATACAACGAGATGATAAACAAAGTTCTTTTAACCGCGGCAAAGAGACATAATTTATTATGAATGTAGACCGGAAAATATTAATCTGTTTTAATGAGCCGACCCGTTTTTATAACAACTATCTCGGCAAGGAGATATCTGATGAAAATCAGAACATCGATCTTTCCGAGCGCGATTTCCTGAAACAGATCGACAGTATACAGAAAATCCTTTCGAAACGTTATATAAGTGTAGAAACACTTCCGGTAAACAGCGATGTCCGTTCCGCAATTAAAAAAATAAATAATTACTCACCCGATGTAATTCTCAATTTTGTAGAATCAGTTGAAGGTGTTTCGAATCTTGAGAGTTATGTAGCAGGATTGTTCGATCTTTTAGGAATCCCTTATACAGGAAACAATCCGATCTGTCTTGGCAATTGCCTGGTAAAATCCAGGACAAAACAGATTCTGAATTCGCACGGAATAAAAACACCGAGACATTACATAGCAAAATTAAATCACATTCCCACTCCAAAAGAATTATTACTCAGATACCCGGCAATATTAAAACTTGCGCGCGAGGATGCTAGTATCGGCATCTCCGAGTTCTCTGTTGTAGAGAATCATGAATCGCTTAAGCAGAGACTCCATTACCTGTTCTCTACATACAAACAGGAAGTAATTATTGAAGAGTATATTGAAGGCCGGGAGCTGAATGTTGCAATACTCGGTGATCAGATCCTTCCTATTTCAGAGATACGATTCGACGGATTGCCCGATGAACTTCCGAAAATTATAACATACGAAGCTAAATGGTCGCCCGATAGTATCTATTATAAGCACACTACACCGAAGTGCCCTGCCCCGCTCGAAAAGAAACTCAAAATAAAAATCGAGCAGATGGCAATGGATGCTTATAAAGCCCTTGAGTGCAGAGACTATGCCCGTGTTGATATAAGATTGAACAGCAGGAATATTCCTTACGTTATTGAAGTTAATCCCAATCCCGATATTTCTCCAGATTCGGGATTTGTCCGTTCGGCTGCAGCTGCCGGAATTAATTACGAAGATTTACTTTACCGGCTTACAATGCTGGCTTTAGAAAGAAGACAATATGATACGCAAGCTGCAATCTGACGACAGAGAACAAATAGCAACTATAATAGAAGGGACTGATAATTTCAGTACCGAAGAGAAAAAAATTGCAGTCGAATTGATCGATGAAGCAATTGCTAATCCGAATCATGAATACTATAACGTATTTGTTTATGATGAGGAAGGAAAAATTCTGGGATATCACTGTACGGGTAAAAGAGCACTTACCGACGGAACATTCGACATGTTCTGGATTGTTGTTGATAACAGGACACAGAACAAAGGAGTCGGGAAAAAGCTGATAAACCATGCAGAAAGTTTTGTTAAAGAGAATAACGGAAGATGGATTCTGGCAGAGACATCTTCCAAAGACAATTATGAAGCAACAAGGAATTTCTATTTCAGGAATAACTATTCGATAGTGGCCGAGATAAGAGATTTCTATAAACTAAATGATCATTTAATTGTTTTCGGAAAATATATAAAATAACAAAACACAAAGGGCACATGTCATGGAACTCTGGCAGCAAATGGTTAGAGACAGCATTCATACGGTTGATCAACTTGTAGAGAAGTTCAACATAGACCGGAAGGTCGCAGAAGGGCTCGACGAATTTTTCCAGGCGAGAATAAATCCTTACTACCTGAGTCTGATCCGTTATCCGGGAGATCCGATCTGGCTTCAGTGCGTTCCGGATGTTCAGGAACTCGAGGACCTCGACGGTTACGAAGATCCTCTTCAGGAGGATGCCATGAGTCCTGTTCCGAATATTACCCACAGATATCCGGATCGTGCGCTCTTTCTTACTACCAGCCAGTGCGGTATGTATTGCAGATTCTGCACACGCAAAAGGAAAGTAGGCAACTCAGATAAAATCTCTATGCGGCAGCTGGAATCCGCATTTAAATACCTCGAAGAACATAAAGAGATCAGGGACGTAATTATGTCCGGCGGAGATCCGCTAATGTTAACTGATACAATGCTCGAGAAGATACTCCAGCGGTTGCGTTCAATCCCTCACATAGAGATTATAAGGCTCGGGACAAAGATGCCCTGCGTACTTCCCCACAGGATAACACCAAAGCTGTGCGAGATGCTTAAGAAATATCACCCGATCTATATAAACACACATTTCAACCATCCCTGGGAGATTACTCCGGAAAGCACTAAAGCGTGCGAAATGCTGGCTAATGCAGGGTGCCCGGTTCAAAATCAGTCGGTTCTGATGAAAGGGGTTAACGACGATGCTGAAGTAATGAGAGAACTCTTTACGAAGCTTCTTAAAATCAGAGTGAAACCTTATTATCTTTATATGGCCGACGAAACCAGAGGGGCAAATCATTTCCGTACATCAATTGATAAAGGTCTGGAGATCATGTTTGCTCTGCGCGGTAACATAAGCGGGCTTGCAATTCCACACTTTGTAATCGATGCTCCCGGCGGTGGGGGTAAGATACCGATATTACCTCAATACGTTCTCCATAAGGACGAAAACAGTATTGTGCTTAGAAATTTTAAGAACCAGATCTATGCTTATCATGAATCTAAGAACAGTAACGGGAATGGCAATGGGAACGGAAACGGTAACGGGAAGAAAAATGATGCGGAAAAAATTGAGGTGGAAATTGCTGCTAAGAAAAACGGATCTTCCAGGAAACCGAAAAACTACAAGGATGTTTCTGAGGTTAAAGTGACAACAATGGAACCAAGCAAAAACTGATTTATAAAATGATGTGAAAAAAAAATACCGGATCTGATCCGGTATTTTTTTATCTATAAACAATTTCTTTAAGATCCCTTTCCAGACTAATTTTTGGTGTTTCAATTATTCTACCAATCTCAGTACCACCCCGGTTAAAAATAAATGTGGGAACAAATTTGATATCCATCGACTGAACATTTCCTTCGGGGCTCTCTTTTTTTCTGTCGACGCAGATCATTTTGAGATTATCTGTATCGTAATTCAATTCATCCAGTATTCTGAAGAACCGCGGGACTTCCCTGCGGCTGTCGCTGCACCAGGTTGCCATAACAATTGTGATAGAGAGATTATCTAATTTACTATTAATAGAATCGACAACTCCTTTATCTATTTCATAATTCTGGTATTCTGAATCGTACCACCATGCAAAGTTTGTATCTGCGAAAGCCTTTCTGTCGCAGAATCCAATCAGAATCGTTTTACCTGAACGTTGATCGCTAATTAATTTATTCTTTTCCTGTGCTGTGATAACCATACCGAAAAGAATCAGAAAGAGAAATGTTTTTTTCATCCTATCACCTATCCGGAATTATTGGTTTTTCTTACGTCGAGTCCCCAGTAAAGTTTATTGCGAAGTATCTCGAAATAATTTGTTTTACTGGAGTGGACCAGTTTAAAAGGTTTGTCGCTTTTAAAGATATGAATTGCTGAAGGAGAATTATATGAATGAACCCTCTGACCGTCGCAGCTAACCTGTATTTTCTGATGCAGTGATTTAACAAGTATGGTAACCTTCTGATCGCTTGATATCACCAGCGGGCGCATAGTAAGTGTATGTGGAGCAATTGGACAAAGCGTTATCACATCCGCGCGGGGATTAACTACCGGGCCTCCCGTTGAAAGTGAATATCCGGTTGAGCCTGTCGGCGTTGCTATTATTACTCCGTCGGCCGAGAATGTAGAGACATAATCATCGTCTACTTTTACGGTAAGCTCTATCATTTTCTGCCAGGGACCTTTATCAATTACGATATCGTTAATTGCATATAATTCAATAGACGAAGATTCTTCAATAGTTCCAACAAGTGCCATTCGGTCTTCAATAACATAATTCTTATCCCTTATTTCCGGTATGAACTCAGAAAAACTATTTACATCGAACTCGGCCAAAAATCCTAGCTTACCGATATTTACGCCAAGTATCGGAGTTGAATTGTTCCTGACAGTAAAAGCAGTAGTGAGCATAGTTCCGTCCCCGCCTATGGAGATCACTATATGTGATGATCTAATTAGATCTTCAATTGGGACGTATCTGGATTCTTTAAGGATTGAATTAAAACTGCTTCCGAATTGGAGGATAGAACTGCTTATAACATAATCAAGATTATTTTTATGAAGGTCCTCAACAATCCGCGTAAGCGTACCTACTATATCAGGTTTATCGATATTCGGGATTATTCCAATCATTTTATTTTTCTATTTAGTTCCCAAAGTTTTGCATACTTGGTAAAAACATATGCCGACGAGAAAAGAGCCAGGATTAATCCGTGTATCCCGTCTAAAAATCCTAGTCGTAAGATATACATTTTGAAAAAAAGAAAAACCGGTCTTATCAAAAAATCACCGACAGAGACTTTCCTCTTCTTTTCATAAAGGTCTTTTGCCGCAAGTGATGTATAGGAATTGAATTTGCAGAAATAATGTTCAATTGAAGGATCCGTAAAATGATTCAGATCGTTCTTAAGAATACCGGTCCCGCCTTTGACCTCAAGACCTTCATGAACCGACTTACTATTAAAACGGGCAAAATTCTTATTAAAGAGCCTCACAACCCTCGAAGGGTACCAGCCACTATGTTTTATCCACCTGCCAAGGAAAAATGCCCTGCGAGCTACCGAATATGCGCTGTATACGGGATTGGACTGCTTAAATTCATCCAGCTCCGATCGTAGTTCTTCTGTAATTTCTTCATCTGCATCTATCCAGAAAATCCAATCGTTACGTGCAAGTCCGAGCGCGTAATTTTTTGTTTCGGCATACCCTTTCCATTCAACAACTTCACAATGGATGCCGGGATAAGCCGAAGCGATTTTGAATGTATTATCTGAAGTGCTTGAATCAATAATAAGAACGATATCATCAATAACACCGATCTGACTATCGAGACATCGCTTTATATTCAATTCCTCGTTCTTGGCAATTATTATGGAGGATATTTTTAACAATAAGCTCACTCCCGATTTCTATTAATGCCGTCTCTAATATACGTTTTATAGAAAGCAATATTAAGTCCAAGTGTAAACCAGACCATGGTAATAATTTCCTGGTCGCCGAAATTCCATTCTGCGAGGCCCGAGACTAAAAATCCTGTAAACGCACCAAGAGTCCCGAGAGAATATGAAGATGAGAATGGAATGTCTTTCAAATGTTTATAGATTTTGAGATTTAGAGCAAAAATTGAATAGAGGAGATAAACAACTATAATAAAACCGGCAATACCCAGAATTACAAGGAAGTGGATATAATTATTATGAAGATGACCGTAATTCTCTTTAACGTATTCCGGCTTGTATTCCGAATAGATTTGGCCGAGGTCGATATCTCCAACTCCAAAGAGAGGATAATCGGCAAGAATTTTAAATCCTGTTCTCCAGAGATGCAGACGTTCAATATTTGTTTCGTGGTAAGGATCGATAATGGAGGCCAGGCGGTTTAATTTGAGAGTACTGTAAATCAGCCGGTTGCCATCTGAGGCAAAGTCGGTTATATTTTTCCCGACATCCAGGATCAGATCAAATTTAATTTCTTCATTATTCAATCCGATATTATAAAATCTGCCTCCTACAGTAGCACCGAACATGCTACTATCACTTTTATCAATTCTGAATATTCCCTGAATATCATATTCATCAATTTTTGTTAAACTATCTTCCTGTAATTGAAAATGAAGAAGATTCTTATCGGTCTGGAATAATAATGTCTGACCAAATTTCCACACATAGTACGTGGGCGTTTTAACCGTAACCGTATCGATAAGTTTGAGCGACTCGTCATTGTCATATTCGTACACCGAAAGGAGACTTCTTTTAATATCATAGGTTGCAATTCCGGAAGAGTCGGCGCTCACCCTGGCAATTCCTTCCAGATGCGGGTAACGGATTCTATCGCTCAAATCGAGTGGATTATTGTAAACTGTCAGTCCGCTGTCGAAATCGGCAGTATAGAAGGAGGAATTGTTGAATTCCAGATCCCGGGTTAATCCGGGTGTCTGCGAGGCGGCAGTCAGTTTAATTTCCCCTTCCCCAAATAATTCGCCGATATGAAAACGGGAATCGATTAGGTAGATAAGTACAAATCCAGGTTTCCAAAGTTCTATTCTGGTTGCCGGCGCTTCAGTCGGATTTGAATGAAGCAGATTACCCGACATATTATAAACTGATACACCCTTCTCATAATCAGCAACATATATAAATGAGCCGGACTTATAAAAGCTAACCGCTCTTCCCTCAGTATTAAATGAGATCTGTTCTTTTTCAATACTATCCGGGTTAATTGACCAGATTTTACTCTCTTTCTCCGAGACAAAAAGGAGCAATATAAAGGCTCCTGCTAGAAGAGTTAGAAGCTTCCAGTATTTTTTGATCAAGAGGATGAAAAGTATTCCGGCAAATGCACCGAGCCAGGCCGCTCTGGTATAGCTCGAAATAAGTGCTGCTGAAGAGATCAGAAATGAGATCATGATAAGCACTCTGTACTTCAATTCTGTTTTTTCATTAACCAGAAACGCAAAAAGTATTATTACAATAAAACTCATTAATCCGCCTGCGGTCATAACATATTGAAAAACCGAAGGACCTTTCGATTCAAGACGGTAGAGTTGTAATATATAATGGCGGTATGCAATCCCGAGATAGACAACTACGGTTAATAGAGCAGCAACAACAAAGACCTTAAAATAGAGTTTCGCCTTCTCGTCGCTGTCGGCCGAAGCAGCTATCATGTAAACTACGGGAATAAGAACCAATCGTTTGAAAAATATTGTAAACGCCTGAGATTGATTTATAGAAAATAGAGCCGACACCAGCTCTGCAGTTAAAAATAGGATGAAAGGAATTTCCAGACCTGTACGGAAAAATTTATTTTCACGAGTTTTATACCATCGGGCAAGTATCAGAAACAGTGCGCCGAAATATCCGATCTGATTGAGAAAGATGGAATTGGTCATACTTGCCAGAAAAATGAGTATGAACGCAAACAGCACTCGATCGAACTTATTTATAACCGGACTAATTGTTTGTGTCAAATTCAATCTCTGAACTGAAGTTCATATAATTTCCGATAGATCCCTTTCTCGTCGGCCAGCAGGGCTTCGTGTTTGCCGTCCTGGACAATTCTGCCCCTATCGAGCACAATAATCCTGTCGGAATTCCTGATTGTGCTAAGTCTATGAGCGATTACAAATGTTGTACGGTCGAACATCAGCCGTTCGATTGCCTCCTGAACAAGAACTTCCGATTCGTTATCGAGAGAGGAAGTTGCCTCATCAAGTATCATTATCGGTGGATTTTTAAGGAGAGCCCGCGCAATAGAAATACGCTGTCTCTGCCCGCCGGAGAGTTTTGTACCTTTCTCGCCGATAACCGTATCGTATCCTTTCGGGAGTTCCATAATAAAATTATGCGCGTTGGCGGCTTTTGCCGCCTCAATCAATTTCTCTTCTGGATAATCATCAAGACCGTATGCAATGTTGCTCCTGACCGATTCGTTGAAAAGAACTGTTTCCTGAGTAACAATTCCCATCAGCCTTCTTAGATCTTCAAGCCGGATCTGTTTTATATCAATATCATCCAGAAGGATCCTTCCGGAAGTAGGGTCGTAGAACCGCGGTAATAGATCTACCATAGTAGTTTTACCGGCCCCGCTGCTTCCAACAATTGCAAGAACCGAACCTCTTTTAACTTCCAGACTTATCCGGTCGAGTACGGCCTCACCTGAATCTTCATAAAGGAAGGAGACATTTTCAAATACAATTCTGTCTTTAAATGAAGAGATTTTAACCGGTTTCTCAGCATTCTTAATTCCCGGTTCCGTATCGAGAATCTCAAAGATTCTGTCGGCCGCCGCGCTCGATTCCTGGATTCTGTTGTTAACGCTGCTTAATTCTTTTACAGGTGGCATCAGTTGAAAGATAGCAAAGAGGAATGTAATAAACTCACTCGGCTTAATTGTTTTATCAACCAGTACAAGCTGAGCACCGAAATAAATAATAACTACACCTACAATAACACTTAAAAATTCGGTAACCGGGCTAGATATGTTTCGAATTCGAGTTATCTTAAGAACAAGTCTGAAGAATTTATTTGTCTCCCCGAAAAACTTTTTATTCTCATAATCCTCCATTCCGAATGCTTTAACAATTTTAACACCGGTTATGGTTTCGTGAAGATTTGTAGTAATATCAGCCATTTTCTGCTGAAGCAATCCGCTCTGCTTCCGCAGGATCAATCCGATGTAACTTATAATGATAAGAGAAAACGGAAGGACGATAAAAGAAAAGAGAGTGAGCTGCCAGCTGATAGAGACTGCAATTGCAATGAACACGATTATAGTTAACGGTTCGCGTATCATATTCAGGAAAACCGCCGAGACGCTTGTATTAACCATATTAACATCGTTTGTTATCCGGGAGATAAGGTTTCCCGTCTTTTCGTTCTTAAAATAGCTCATTGGAAGTTTATGAAGATGACGGTAGGATTCATTCCTTAGATCACGTATCATCCCCTGCTCTACAAACGCAAGGTAATACGATTGAAGGTACCCGAAAAGATTTTTACCGAGGAATGCGATAACAATGAGGATGCAGATTTTAAGAAGTATTTCTGAAGTTGTTCCGCTGAATATTAAACTTTTAAAATAATTAATAACGTCATTTATAATACTACTAAGCCAGCCGCTTGCTTTTTGCCCTAAATCCTGCTGAACATTTTGTGAACCGACGGCAGCAACTCCCGCCTGCTGAAACAATGTATCGAGGAGGGGAATGGCAAGGTAGATCGATGCTCCGTTAAGTAATGCCTGAAAAATGGAGAATAAAACTGATGCCGAAAGGTGCTTCCAGTAAGGTTTTACGTAGCTGAGAATTCTTAAATATGTTTTCATTATATCTGCATTAAAGGTTGTTTATTCCGCATCCGCCGGGTAATCTGATTTCGTCGAAAACATCATCATTCTGATAATCGTATATCGTAATGAATGAATCTGTGCCCGATCGGCTGTCAAAAAATAAGAAGTTTCCGTGAACTAATAAATTCTGATAATAATTTGAGTGAAAGGTCCTGACCAGCTTCTTAAGAGCCGTATCGATAATCATCAAATCATGCTGTTCTTCAGTTTTTCCTCTCTTAACTATTCTATTTCTGACAATAAGAAAAAGATGATTATCATCCACAGACCACTTTGCATCAAACAATTCTCCGGAAAAGCTACCGATTAAAACTTCAGATCCTTCTTTCAAGTCGCGCAGATAAATATAAGACAGGTTTTCATGCCGGGTAAGCCGAATTGATTTTGCCATAGAACCGGAGAGAAGCCGTGGTTGAATTGAAGGTGGTTTCGGAAAACCCTCACGCGTCAAACTGAAAGTACGTTTTTTGTGATCAATGACTTTTCCATCATACAGATATGATGAAATTTCCTGAATCAGAATGTCTGAGTTAATCGAGTCGGGTTTTGTAAAATTAACTTTAAAAGTATCCTTTGCGTCCCAATAGGTATAAATCTGCAGTCCGGTGCCTAATTCCGTTAATTCATCCACCTCCTCCGCAGAACTTTTAAAACGGTAAGCACGTGCATCACGCACATAAGAAAAACTTCCCTGTTTGCCGTAGCCTAATGCTGTAACAAAAAAGAGATAGCTCCGGTCCGCTGAGTGGTTTAACGATATAACCTTTCTTCCCCAGCGGCTCCAGAATAATCTGGATTGCCGTGTCATCATGTTATAAGAATAAACCGAAGGTCTTCCCTGAAATCTGGCGACAAACATTACGTTTGTGAAATCATCATAAACGAATTTTCCCTTTTCATAAATTTTATAATTAGTAATAAGTCCTTTACGGAACAAATCAAGCGCTTCATTACCCGCATCAAAGGAGGAATCGAAATTTCCGATAAGCAGCAGATGACGCTCCTCTTCCGACTTGATTGAAGTTCTGCTCCACAATTGAATATCAAGTTTCGACTTAAACAACTCGGCCTGGTCGAAGTGCGGAAATTCACCGAGACAGATTGAAAAACCTTCAATTTCGCTGTCAGTTTCAACCGGTTTGCAGCTAATTAGAATAAACAGGAAAAGAAAAAGGAAAGAATATTTCAGAATATTTGATCCGCTCACCTGCTCAACCTCTGGGATGATGATCTTTGTGAACCTGTTTTACATATTCACGGTCTATATGCGTATAAATCTGAGTGGTTGATATATCGGCATGACCGAGCATTTCCTGAACGGCTCTGAGATCTGCTCCTCCTTCCAGAAGGTGGGTTGCAAATGAATGTCTGAATGTATGCGGGTGAATTTCCTTGGTAATACCTGCATCTTTCGCGCACCGGTCGATTATTTTCCAGATCCACATTCTTGAAAGTCTTGTACCCCTTTTATTAAGGAACAGAAAATTCTGACTTACCGATTTTTTTTCGAGATACGGGCGGGACCTTTTAAGATACTCTGTAATCCAGTTGATAGCGCTGCTTCCAACAGGAACTATTCTTTCCTTGGATCCTTTGCCCAACACCCTTATTACTTCATCATTAAAAAAAAGGTCGTTGATTTTAATATTGATAAGTTCCGATACCCGCAAGCCTGACGAGTAGAATAATTCCAGAAGTGCTTTATCTCTCAAGCCAGTAATTTCAGAAGTATCGGGGATGTTCAAAATTTTCTCTACTTCATCGAAAGAGAGAACAGTTGGCAGCTTCCGTGATTTTTTAACGGACATCAGTTTTTCAGTCGGATTCAATTCAATATATCCGTTATCAATAAGATAGCTGAAGAATCCCTTTATTGATGACATATACCTTGCTGAGGTGGAACTGTCTTTCCCTATCCGACGCTGCTGCTCAAAAAATCGAGTCAGATCATTTGCAGTAAGATTATTAAGATCGGTTACATTACTGTTAAAACAATAATCCAGAAAACTTTTTATATCGTTTTCATACGATTTGATAGTATTATCGGCAAGATTTTTCTCAAAGCGTAAAATGGTAAGATATTCTTTCAGGAATTCTTCCATGGTATTTAATCGTCATCCTTATCAGATTCAAGTTCTTCCTGTTTTGGATACCGGATTCGTTTATGATGCTGACCGATAAGAATTTTGTGAAACGATTCCCGGATTTTGCTTAAATCCTTGAAAGTCAGAGGGGCGTCGTCGAGCTGCCCGTCATCCACCCGGGCATTAATAAGATTATTAATAATGTTTCCGACTTTCTGCGGGTCACTTTCCGAAACGGATCGAACAGTCGATTCGCAGGCATCGGCAAGCATAACCAGTGCTGTCTCTTTTGTATTCGGCTTAGGTCCGGGGTAGCGGAAATTATCGACTTCAACATTTTCCTCGCCGTAAAGCTCTTTAGCTTTTTCGTAGAAATAAGAAATAATCATTGTACCGTGATGCATTGGGATAAAATCAATTATCTCCTGGGGTAAATCACTTTTCTGAGCCAGAGTTATTCCCTTTTCAACATGATTCCGGATCAGTTCAACACTTCTTTCCGGTGTGAGTTTCTCGTGAATATTTTCCGAATTGATCTGATTCTCAACAAAACTTGCCGGGTCCAGTGATTTCCCGATGTCGTGATAATAAGCTCCGACACGTGCAAGGATTGGATTAGCACCTGTTGCTTCTGCGGTTGTCTCTACAAGAGTTCCTATCACCATTGAATGATTGAATGTACCGGGCGCGTTATGCGCCAGATCTTTTAGCAGCGGATGGTTGAAATCGGTTAGCTCAAGCAGTGTTAGATCGGTGGTTATTTTGAAAATCCGCTCAATGAAAATAATGAGTCCGTATGTAAACACCGGACTGATAAGAGCATTGGATGCAGCGAAAGCAAAGCTGACCAGCATCTGATCGAATGACGCGAATCTTTCCAGACTGAATGCAATTATACTTAACACATATCCAACAAGAATATAAAAGAATGACCGGAAGATTTGGGTTCTGTTTTTAATATCTCTAACCGTATAGGCCGATAGTCCGCCGGCCACAATATTCATTATTGCGAAGACATAATCGTTACCTCTTAATCCGCCGACAATCAAAGAGATAACTATTGTACCATAAAAACCGACTCTGGAATCAAAAATGATAGTTAGAAGCATCGAGGCAACCGGAACAATTACAAGAAATTCTACCGGCGCGGATACATTCAGGTTATATATCAGGTAGGTAATAAAACTGATGAAGAGAATAATTATTGAAATAAGAAGAATCTTAAGATTATCGTTATAAATTCTCTTTCTGAATAAATAGACATAGATTATGAGAAGAATCAGAATTACGAAAATGTGAGTGAATTTACCGATATTCTGGGCTAGCCGGGACCAGAAACCGATCTCCTCCCCTTTAGCAATTCTATAAGAATCGATCTTCAGTTTAACTTCGGGTGTAATTCGGTCGTGCTTTGCAACAATTCTTTCATTTTCATTGACGATACCGACGTTGCGCGGAACTTTATCCTTTGCATTTTGAATCGCCGTGTTGGTCAGCTCGTAACTGTAAATAAGATTCGGTTTAAGGAAATAGGAGACGTATTCAGTAACAGCTTCATTTAAATCGTTATTTGTCCCGATGTTCAGTGTAATAAAACCGCGTATGTATTCATTTGCTACTTCACGGTCGAGATAGAGCGTTTTCGGGAACACGTGTTCGAATTTTCCGTCTCTAACCGAAATGCTGTCCCGGTTAATCTCTTTGTAAGATAGATTAAGCAGTCCCCTCTGATATACTCTTTCGAGAAGATCCCTCGATAGACGAAGCACCTCTGTTAGCGAATATGTCCTAACGCCGTTAAACGAGGCGGCTCTTCTCTTGAAACGTGAAAAAACATCAAACGAATTATTGCTAAGGAAAGCTGTATTCGGAGATTCTCCTTCAATTTTTCTTGAGTCGATAAGGTTTGGTATAATACGGTTATATTTACGTACAGAGTCGATTGTAAGCGAGGAAATGCTGTTATCCCTTAGAAAAATCGGCTGAACTCTTGAGGCAGCCTGTATTTTTTCTTTTTCAAAAATATCGCTGCTTTTAAGAACTTCAAAGGTAGTGGAGGCAATTAGATCGTCTTTTATCCAGACAGAACCAACAGTCACATCCGACTCAATCGATTCTCCCCGGGGAAACATCATAACAATCAGAATGATTGTAACGATGATTATCAGAATTTTGAGTCGAAGACTCTGTCTCATTACCTTTTCTTTATTCCTGTTCATTTTACTTATGATTTAGCTTTTAGCAATAATTTTAAAAATTCGTTTACCCCTCCCTCATTATTTGTTCTCTTTGTCACCATATCGGAAAGCCTTTTTATTTCAGGAACGGCATTTGCAACAGCGATTTTCAAAGAATCGTTTTCAAATAATGATTTATCGTTATACCAGTCGCCAATAACGGCGGTATTTTTAATTTTAATTCCGAGATGCCTGCAGAGTTTTATCAGTCCCTCACCTTTACTAGACCCCATTTTTCTAATTTCAAGATAATAGATTCCGCCGTGACTTTGTGATTTATAAAAGGAATTTCTTACGCCGAATGTATACGGGAACGAAAGTTTATTGGAAGCCTGGCGGACGAGGTCGCTATAGTCTCCTGTCATTACTATTTCGAGTGTATCTCTTGTGTACCCGTCATAAGAATTGATAAATACATACCTGGCGCCGAATTTTTCCAATAGATTTTGAATAACGGAATTCTCCTCAGTATAATAGATTGCGTCGCCATGGCATAATGCTATTTTCAGGAAATACCGTTCGGCAAGAGCCAATGCTTTGACCACGATTTTCTCGGGCAAAGTTGATTGATGGATAACTTCACCGGAGACGGGATTTTTTATTAATGTGCCATCCAGAGTTATCAGAGGAAGTTCGAGAGTAAGTGTATCGACAAAATCGAGAACAGCGCTGTGTAGTCTTCCTGTAGCGATGGAAAATTGAACGCCCGTATTCTTCAATTTATTAACAAGCACAACAGTATCGCCGTCCAGATTACCATTGTCATCCAGGATTGTACCATCCAGGTCGAAAACTACAAGTTTTATTCTACTCAATACATCTTTAGAAATCATAAAAACTCAGCAGATACAGATTATAATCAGAACTTACAATCAAAAATAAAATTAATTATATAATGTTTGAAGGCAAATTTGGGAATTGAATTTTATTTCCTTTGAAAGCACTCTAATTAAAAGAGATTTAATTACAGCTATATACTTTCCAAGTCTTTTACTGCTTCGTTAACAGTATTACAGATTGTTAAAACTCTGTCCAACTGGGAAATTTCGATCAATGTTTTTACATTCTTAGTAGGAGATGCCAATCTAATATGGCCTTCGTTCGACTGTAATATTCGGAAAGCAAGAAGGATGGCGCTTAAACCTGAACTGTCGCAATATTCGACTTCAGAGAGATCTATCACGAGTTTTTTTACTTCTTCGGTGTGCATAAGGATAGTAAACTCGCCTTTTACAAAACCAGCAATCGATGCATCGAACCGTTTTTCATTTAATTTAAAAACGGTAATATCCCCCGACCGCCTAAGTTCAAAATTGATATTTTCGCTCATTTATTCGCCAAAATTGATTAATTACGTCCCTAATCTACAAATTCATTTCATTATTCAAAAGTTCGATTTCTAAAACATCCTTAAAAAATTCACAAAATTCCTGTAAATAAGCTCCGGATCACCCGCTGAATTGACAATCTGAAGGTTATAATAGTTTTCCGATCTTTCCTTATTAAACCCGATTCTAAACCTTGAAGAAACGATATTGGTTATGGAACTGAAATATACGTCCTCATTCCGGTTAAGATCTACAACTACTTCATACTCTTTCGATTTTAGCCGCTGTACCAGGTTTTTGGCCGGCAGATTTAATCTGGATTTTTGATCCTCATGGTAACTGATATAGCGGAATTTTTCCTTTTCCGGGATCAGGTTATATTTATGCTCAGGCAGAAACAATGTAACATTTTTGTTATTTATTCGAAGGTATTTAATCAGTTCGAGTCCGTGATAAAAATCCTTATCATCATTAGGCATCAAAACAAAAAAATCCTTGCTTTTCGAGATAATATTATTATATGAGAAGGATTCCCCAACAGGTTTAAGATATTTTTTCCGGATATAATAATGGGCCATTTTCAATTTTAATTTTTCGAACATTTTTTCACCTTATCATTTCCAGAAACTGATCCTCTGTAAGAATTTTTATACCCAGCGAAACCGCTTTATCGAGTTTTGAGCCCGCATTTTCGCCGGCGAGGACAAAATTAGTTTTTTTACTAACGGAAGAGACAACTACTCCGCCGTTCTTTTCAATCAATTCTTTGGCTTCCTCCCTTGAGTAGTTCGGTAAAGTACCGGTTAAAACAAATGAAGCCCCATTGAGCTTTAGTGATTTTTCCGATTTTGCATGCGTCGAGAAACTTAAACCGATATCTCTTAGTCTTTCAATTTCTTTAATATTATTCCGATCGGAAAAGAATCTTTTAATGCTCATGCTAATACTCGGCCCGATTTCCGGAACATTTTCAATCTCTTCTTGCCGGGCTTCAATAAGTTTATCGATCGATAAGAAGTACTGCACGAGTTTTTTAGCTGCGCCGGCTCCAACATAGCGTATACCCAAAGCAAACAGGACTTTATCAAATGGTCTTTTCCTACTTTCACTAATGGCATTAAGAAGATTATCGATGCTCTTTTCTCCAAGACGATCTATTCCGATTAATTCGTCCCTTCGATTGGCAAGATAATAGATATCGGAATAGCTGCTTAAAAACCCTGAATCGACAAATAAGTTTATCAATGATTCTCCGAGCCCTGAGATATCCATTGCACCCCTGGATGCAAAATGAAGAAGTCTTCCCTTAACCTGCGCAGGGCATGAATTATTCTCGCAATAAATCGCCACTTCATCCACGGGCCTGAATAGAGAGGAATTACAGACCGGACATTTATCCGGAGGAACAACAATCTTTAAATCTTTGGGACGATTATCGAGAACAACAGAGACTACTTTGGGAATTACATCCCCGCCTTTTTCAATTATAACAGCATCGCCCTCCCGGATATCTTTTCTCCTTATCTCGTCGATATTATGGAGAGTAGCGCGGCTAATGGTTGAACCGGCTAAAAAGACCGGATCAAGTTCAGCTACAGGAGTAAGAGTTCCGGTTCTTCCAACCTGCCAGGTTATTCTGTTCAACTTAGTTTTTGCCTGACGGGCTTTAAACTTAAATGCGATTGCCCATCTGGGCGATTTTGCAATACTACCTAATATTTTCTGAAGATTTAGCGAATTAACTTTTATAACCACTCCGTCAATTTCATATGGAAGTGTTTCTCTTTTTTCCTCCCAGAACCGGCAGAAAGAAAAAACCTCGTCTAAGGATGTGCACAGTTTGTAATTCTTATTTACCCTGAAGCCGAGTTTTTGAAGAAGCTCCAGATTTTCAGAATGAGTAACAAGCTGATCAGATTCGGAAAAAAGATAATAGACAAAGATCTGAAGAGGCCGCCGGGCAACAATTCTGGGATCTAATAATTTTATTGTACCTGCGGTTGAATTACGCGGATTTGCGAAAGTCTTTTCACCGTTTAGCTCGCGTTCTTCGTTCAGCCTGTTAAACTGTTCAACTTCCATGTATATTTCACCGCGTACTTCTACAAGGTTTAAATCCTTTCCGGGTACTTTTTCAATTGTAAGTGGTACGGATCTAATTGTCCTGATATTGTTTGTTATTTCCTCACCTGTAGTTCCGTCGCCCCGCGTAGCTGCGGTTATAAGTCTTCCATTTCTATATTTCAGACTGACTGAAACACCGTCAATTTTAAGTTCGCATACGTATTCAATTTTCTCATGCGCCGGGAGGCCTTCCCTTACTCTCCTGTCGAAATCTAGAATTTCATCTTCGCTGTAGGAATTGGATAAACTGAGCATCGGAATTGAATGTGTGACAGTTCTGAATTCGTTAGATATATCCGACCCTACTCTCTGAGTCGGTGAATCAGGTGTAACTAAATGTGGATTCTCTTTCTCGATTTGAATCAGTTCATTGAGGAGCCGGTCGTATTCATAATCGCTGATTGTTGGTCTGGCAAGAACAAAATAGTTATAATCGTGTTCTTTAATCAGCTTTCGGAGTTGATCAATTCTAGTTTGGGGATCCGGTTTCATTCTTTGACGGTACTGATAATATATATGATTTCACTGTATCTGAATTAATTATGTAGTTTCTTATTTCCCCCCTGGCTCCCGGTATCTGCAATTGTTTGCCATTTAGATCCATTGAAATTAATCCGGCATTACCAACTGAAACTCTAAATTCATTCAGCGCCTTGAAAGAAGAGTTCTGTTTTTCCAAAAGGAAACCCTGAAAAATAATTCTACTATCGGATTGGACTTTTACCCAAACACGGCCCAAGCCTGTTAAATCCAGCTTAAGGCTATCGTCTTCAGGCATATATTCGTTGGCCTGAGGCGTTGCTTCCAGTTCAAAACGTTCGCCGGATTGTTCAATCCTGTCCTGGTCGGGTATATCAGCAATAATTTCTTTGGACGGACCATTGAAAAAAATGAAATAGGCAATTAATAACATTATAACAAGCACGGAAAATGAAAGGACATATAAATTTTTTATTTCAATTTTTTTGGGAGGAATCTCTGCGGTTACTTGATGATCTGCCGGTTCTTTAGAATCCGGTTCGGTTTCCTCCATGATTTTTTGAGCAGGTTTTGTTTCAACCTTTTCACTCATTGTCTGTTCCGCGGCTGAGGATTCATCCGGTTCTTTTTCCTGTGAGGAATTTTCTTCAAGCAGGCCGCGTTTAGCAAGATCGAATTTTTTTAAGACTTCTTTAACATCAATTTCGGAGAATTGAGCATATTCCCTTATAAACGCACGCATGTAAATTTCAGGTAAGAGATCAAAATTGCCTTCTTCAATTGCCTGAAGAAATCTGATATCGATTTTTGTCCGGCTGGCAATATAGTTGAGTGATATTTCTTTAGCTTCTCGGGAAGTTTTTAATTCTGTCGCAAATTTTTTTAAAGCTTCATTCATAATCTATAGAGTTAGTTAATGTTCCCTAACCAGTTTTACGGCAAAAGAGCCGTCAAAATCATGAATATGAGGAAATGTTTGAACAAATCCTTCCGGACTCACAAATTCTCCGGGAATAATAGAGGATGCATCAACGAGTTTAAAATCCTGATTTTCATTTAAGAATTTCTTAACATTTTCGAAATTCTCTTCCGGCTCAATAGTACATGTACTGTAGACGAGGTAGCCGCCGGGCTTCAGGAGTGATGCTCCCTTTCTAATTAAATCCTGCTGAATATTAACAATTTTTCTGATATCACCCAAGTCTTTCTTCCATTTAAGATCAGGTTTTTTTGTTAGAGTCCCGAGTCCCGAACATGGCGCGTCAATTAGGACACGGTCGAATCCCTTCTCGTCAGAGAACTCATTAGCATCAATTGCAATTGTATTTACGATAGAGACTTTAAGACGGTCAAGATTTTTATTGAGAATCTTTAAACGGCTTTCGAAACGGTCCAAAGCAACTATTTCACCATTGTTCTCCATCAGTTCAGCAATAAAGGCGGTTTTACCGCCGGGTGCTGCACAAAGGTCAAGAACCCGCATACCGGGTTTAACATCAAGCAATAGAACAGGGAATCCGGTACTTTCATCCTGAACAGAAAAAAATCCTTTTGCAAAGTATTCCCAATCGGTAATGTTGGAAAGGGAGCTTAAACGAATAAACTGTTCAACTGCTTTACTATCAGAATATTTCAGCTGCACTGAATCAAGAAGCTTTTTAAAGTCGCTTTTAGTTGTTACAAGATTGTTGACACGAAGTGTAAGAACGGGTTTGTTGTTGTTGGCTATAAGTAATCGTTCTGTTTCCTCTTTACCGAAACGTGCAGTCCACCTTTTTACAATCCAGGAGGGATGAGAGTAGTAAGCGCTGAGGTATGCAACAGGATCTTCATCAGGATTGGGATATCTAATTCCCTCCTTGTTGCGTATTATATTTCTCAAAACACCATTGGCTACATCAGCATATTTCTGTCCCTGAAGCTTTTTTACGAACTCAACAGCTTCATTCACCGCCGCGTAGTCGGGTACTTTATCAAGAAAAAGGATCTGGTAAAGAGCTACTCTCAAAGCATTTTTAATATTCGGTACAACTTTAGAGAATTGCCCTTTATAAAATCCATTCAGAATCCAGTCGATTCTGCCCATCCATCTCATAACGCCATGGACAATTTCAAACAAAAGAGCTTTATCCGGGCCGGAGAGGTTCGAGTTTTTTAATTCAATTTCAAGGAGTTTATCGAGATAGGCATCGGTTCTGTCAATTCGATTCAATATTTTTACTGCAAAGCCCCTAACACCCTGATAAAGATTCAAACTACCTGAAACGGTTTTCTGTTCATCGCTCATGATAAAAATCCATTATAAAAAGAAAAGCTAATAATTGCAGGACCATTTAAAACACGAAAGGGCTGTAAAACCGAACAGCCCTTGTGCAATAATAAAGTAATTGTTTAAGCTTGTTTAAAACCATATTTCTTTTTGAATCTTTCAACACGACCGGTAGAATCGACAATTTTCTGTTTTCCGGTAAAGAATGGATGGCATTCGGAACAAATTTCGAGCTTAATACTGCTTACTGTTGAGCGTGTTACGAATGTATTTCCGCAAACACATGAAACTTCACATTTTCTGTAGGTTGGATGAATACCTGTTTTCATTTATAACTACTTCCTTGCTGATTTTTGAGGTCGAAATTTACGGATGATGTCTCAAAAAAACAAATATTTAGTCGTTTTTTGGGATTATTCTGTTTTTTTAGCTCTTTTTAATGAATCTGTACGCGCCTCAGCTTTTTTAATAGAGTCCAACGTAGTCCGGTATTTCTGTAGTGTTTTGGGATCCAACTCCTCCCTGATGAAAAAGCCATCGAATTCGGATGCCGATTCCCCACCCCTAACAACATTTCCCTGCTGAAGACTGCTCTTCTTCTGCTTATTTCCAGAGATAAAATCATCAAGCGCTACCGACCTGCTACGTGAAATCGGGTATTTGGGATTGTTCGATAATACTGCATCGTTTGGATTAATAGCTAATTCACCCGAACCGGATTGAAGAGACCTGTTCTCAGCAGGCGGATAGTTCTTTTGAGACGATGAAGTAGCGGTGTTTTCTAAATCTCCATTGGAAGCAGATTGATCCGTTTGAGAAATGATTTGAGGAGGATCGCTCATAAGCAGATTTTCATTCTGTTGATCATTAGCAGGCAGAAAAATAAAAAAGAGGATAATTACAGTTACAACAACAGCAGACGGAGCAAAAAATTTAATTACGTTGAACTTCTCTCTCGGTTCTTTATCTACCCCGAAATTTTTATTCTGAATTTTAGTCATCAGCTGAAATTCAAAATTATCCGGTGCATTGATCTTCGGCAGATCTTTTAAATCTTCAATTAATTTTTCAAATTTATTGTCCTGATCATTGTAGATGTTTATTCCCATAGATTTACTCTTTATAAATATTTTTCAATAGTTTTTGCAATTGAGTTCTCCCCCGGTTGATTCTGGATTTTACGGTACCAATAGACAATTTTGTAATTTCAGCGATTTCCTCGTAAGATAGACCCTGAATGTCACGAAGAACTACAACTTCCCGATAGACCGGTTTTACCCTTAGCAGAGCATTCTGAATAATTTGGTTTTTAATCTCACTATCAGCGGACCGATCGGGAGCTAAAAAGGATTTATCCTCAATCTGTATAGAACGTTCGTCATCGGAGTTATCAATTGAGAAGAGACTTCTTCTTTTTCTTCTTTTCAATTCATTTTTAGCCAGGTTACCCGCAATAGTATAAATCCAGGTGGAGAATTTTGCGAATTCGCGGTATGAGTCCTTATTGAGATAAAATTTTATCATTGTGTCCTGAACTATATCCGAACATGCATCCCGGTCCCCCACAAACCTGAAAACAAAATTCATTAGCGGATCTTTATAACGCCGAACCAGAATTTCATAAGCGTCCATTGTATTGGAAACCTGAAATTCCTTTATTAATTCCTCGTCTGTTAACTCTATTAGATTCCGATTAAGTGTCAATTATACCCAGTCAAATTTGAGATTGTTTCAAAATTTTTGAATTAATTTTAGTCATAAAGTTGCTTTTTTTCAAGATTTTCCAAGTTTTTAATTTTCCATCATTTCAGAAAGCATCATTATCAGAATTGTTTTAAACTCAGTATTACTGGATTTTACAGCCATATCGGCATTAAATAATGCCCGGGAGGCTTTAAGTAGCCTTTCATCCGGTAGAAGGAACCGGGCCTTTTTGCAATTGACATAGTAATACCAGCTAACACCGATCTTTCTTGCGGCTTCGTTGTCGTTTACATTTGAACGGGTTAATTCCGAAACCTGAGATACTGCACTAATATATTTCGCAAGCATGCTAATAATCATAACTATGGAAATTCCTGCATCAATTAGGTTGAATGCAATTTCGAGAGCTTTCGATTTATTACCTGCACCAATTGCATCCTGAAGTTCGAAAATTGAATATTGCTTAGTAGGTGAAACCAGTTTTTTAATTTCATCGAAACTGAGTTTCGGTTTACCGATTGAATAATCCGAAATCTTCCGGACCTGCATTTCGAGCAGACCTTTATCGTTTCCGACAATTTCGATTAATCCCTGCGCCGTATCATAATCGATTGGGGAATTGAGTTGTTCCGAAATCCTGATAAGCCACTCAATCAGGTCATTACCGCCTTCAGTTTTAGCTTCAAATAAAAATTTTTTATCAATCAGGAGTGCATAAGGCTCTTTCGACAAATCCGAGGGTTTTGATATCTGAGTTATTATCATCACAGTAAATTCGGCGGGGGAATTAATATAATTGTTCAGCTCCTTCTTGTTTGCAATACTTTCGAAATTTTTAATTACTATTAATTTTTTACCTCCTCCGAAAGGGAATGAATACGCAGCATCAAGAATCTGATTAAGGTTTACATTTCTTTCAGCATTAATAAATTCCTTATCAAATTCAGACGAAATAAGGGGTTCAACAAATTTCCTTATTTCTTCAACTGTTTTTTCGATTGTATAATCATCTTCACCAACAAGAAAGAAAACAGGAAGAAGTTTTTCCTTATGAAGAAATTTCGGGATCTCATTAACGGATGGAATTGATTTCTTAGCCATTTAATCAGTTTCTTTTGTTTTATTTTTTTCGAACCGAATTGCCTTAACCAGAAAAAAGGCTACACCGCCCCAGACAATTCCCACAACAAAAAAAGCAGTTATCCAAGTTTCCATATTACCTTTCCGACTCAAGAATATATTTAACAAAAAATTTATTAAGCAGAACAAAAACAGAAATAGCTAAGAACCATTGGGCAAGACAAGTACCAAGATTTTCCACATGAAACGGATTCCACCATTCAGGGTCCCACGTAGTCGATGATATAAGCCACCAGGAGAGTAAAATAACAACCTGAACAGGAACCAGATATTTTATAATATAATTGTACCATTTACCTATAAAAATATCGCTTCCTTCACCATTAATAAAATCGATACGGAATTTATCGACGCCGTATTTAATCAATGAAAATGCGATGAAAGCCCCGCTCAGTATTAAACCTACTCCCCACACCCAATCCTGATTAATAAAAAAGTCCATACTTAACGCTGAAGGTATTCCAAAAGTAAATCCTGCAACACCAACAATTACTATCGCGATTTTCCGAGACAAGCCGAAATCAATTATTGTGCTGGTTGCCAATTCCATCATCGAAAAAAGCGATGTTAACGCAGCAAAAGACAATGCCAGGAAGAAAAGAGAAGCAAAAATTGTATTGAGTAGAATGCTGCCGGACATTTTTGTGAACAGCAGAGGGAGATATATGAAAGTTAACCCGGTATTGGCCGGACCTGATTGTGAAATCTGAACCATCGCATCGGTCGAACTAAGTGCGAATACAGTTGAAAAGATTGTTATTCCGGCTATCAGGGAGACTGAATTATTACCGAAACCGATTAATGCAGCATTAAGTGCTACATCCTCTTTCTTTTTCATATAGACAGCATAAGTCATAATAAGTCCCCAGCCCGCACCTGTATCCCACGCGTTTTGTGTAAGTGCATTAAGCCACACTTTATAATCGAGCAAAAATTCCAAACGGGGAGTAAAGAGATACTTAATTCCCTCGAATGCATTGGGCAGTGTAACAGCACGAATAAGCAGAATTATTAGAATAATCAATAATGAAGAGACAAGAATTCTATTAACCTTTTCTATACCTTTAACGATACCCCTGTAAATAACAATTCCGCCAATCAAAATTGCAATCAGGTGATAAAGAAGCGGCATACCGCCCGTGGAAAAATTATTCCAGTATTCCAGATGATTCGACGTATTAAAAAGATCACCGGAGAAGGCGGATATAAAATAACGGATACACCAGCCTGCTACCACTGAATAATAGAACATAATAGCGGTGGAAACAAAAGCAATAAACGCTCCCATCCAGGCATACTTTTTACCCGCGGTTTTTCCAATTGCACCGATTGGTGAAAGTCGGGTCGATTTGCCAAGAGCAAATTCGGCAATTATAAGGGGCACAGACCAGATTAGAAGAAATACAACCCAGGGAATTAAAAACGATCCACCGCCATTCTGAGCAACGACACGTGAGAATCGCCAGATATTGCCCGTTCCAACTGCAATACCGAGCGTTGCAAGAATTAATCCCCATCTGGAGGTAAAAAATTCTTTGGGCTGCATTAATTAATACGCTCTTTTCTCAACAGTTACTTTTTGCATTACAACATTTTCCAGAGGCCTGTCCATATTATTTGTAGGCACCTGACTTATTGCATTTACGAGATCCATATTTTTAATCACTTTACCAAAAACGGAGTGACGGGCATTCAGCCACGGTGTAGGTACCACTGTTATGAAAAACTGGCTGCCGTTCGTATTAGGACCGGCATTGGCCATCGATAGAATGCCCGGTGAATCATGCATTAACGAAGGTACAAATTCATCTTCGAACTTAGGGCCGTAAATACTTTCTCCGCCCATTCCAGTACCGGTAGGATCGCCGCCCTGAATCATGAAGTCTTTTATTACACGATGAAATATGACCCCGTTGTAGTATCCTTTAGAAGCCAGGCCGACAAAGTTTTTAACAGTTTTAGGCACTTCTCTCGCATAAAGTTCTACTTCGAATGTGCCCATATTAGTTTCAATGGCTGCAATCAATTTTTCGCTATTCTTCAAATCCATTAACTGATCCAATTGATCTCCTTTCTCTATTGTTTGTTTGTTTTCTTCTGATTTTAAATTTTCATTTTTATTTGAACAGGCTGATATAAAAAGTGAAATCATAATTAGAACAAATATTTTTTTAATCATAATTACTCCTTATGGTTGAATAATTCCCGAGTAAATTAAAACCAGTATTACCAGACCTGCAAGAATCCGGTATACTATAAAAACAAATGTTGATTTTCTTCTTAAATATCTCAACAAAAATTCGATCGAAAGATATCCGAAAACTGCCGATACAAACGTTGCAATGATCAGGTTAATCAGTCCCGAAGAATCTATATACTCCAAAGCCTGATAGAGCTGAAGTAATCCGCTTGCCGCAACAGCCGGAATACTCATCAGAAACGAGAAGCGGGCTGCTGTCTCCCGGTTGAATCCAAGGAATATTGCCGCTGTAATTGTTGTACCTGATCTGGAAGAACCGGGAATAAGCGCAACCGATTGAGCAATTCCGATCAGGAGCGCATCGTACCACTTGAAATCCGAAGCATGACGGTCGAACTTACCGTATTTCTCAGCTGCTGCAAGAATTAGAGCAAGTGTAATAAGACTTCCGGCTATCACGAATAAGTTTTTTGTCAGCACCCCTTCAATTATGTCTTTAAAGCCTAACCCGATAATTACAACCGGTATTGTGGCGAGAACTAAAAACCAGCCCATTATAGAGTTCTGATTCTGATCACGGATTTTTTTTCTTTTAATGAAATTATCCAGAAGGAAGTCTTTTAAAATATTTACAAGATCTTTCCAGAAATAGATTAGTACAGCGGCAAGAGTTCCGATTTGAATAACAGCAATGAAAGCGGTCCATCTTTCGGGTTTAGATTCCGAAATAAGTCCCATCAGTTTACCGGTTACAGTAAGGTGACCAGTACTGCTAACCGGGATAAACTCTGTTAAGCCCTGAATAATTCCGAGTATTATTGCTTCAAGTATTGACATAGAATTCCGTTAAAGAAGATATGAGATTCCAAGCTTAACGCCTATAGAGATCGCGTTAAGATTCACTACTTCGCCGGTTGCAAAATTCGTAATCTTTTTATTTACATCTGAGGAGAGTTCACCCGGAAGATCGTAACGAAAATCGAGTCCTAAAAGGACATAAAGATTACTGCTTAAAAGAGTATTGGCTTCTCCTTTAATTAAAAATCCCCATCCGGATGATTCATATTCGCTTTTCGTAATTATTTCTTCGTTAAGGGAGACAAACCTCAAACCGAGACCTCCGCCGAATTTGAATTTATACCCGGCCCCGCTGATAACATAATAACCAATTACACTCGGTCTGTGCATAAGATAAGAAATTTCATAAATCCCGCCTGAGCCGAGCGGTGAATTATAGGAATCGATTACAATGCTGTATTCCAATCCGATCTGAAACGAATTATTAAATAAGTATCCTGCTTCGCCAGAGAAATTTACAGAGCTGTTAAATGATTTTAATTTGTTGTCCGGCGGAGCAAAATTAAAATTAATATAATCCCTGTATGTTGGAGCTGATTTGAAATCGAGCCCCATTGAAATACCGAAATCCCACTGTCCATATAAATTCAAAACAGGCAACAAAAGAAACAGAATAAGAATTTTTTTCATTTTTGATCCGGGTAAATATTAAAAACAGAATAAAAATTTTCTTTGCTGATCCCTTTTTTTTCACGGTTTCTGTTTATCAGGTAAATAGAACCGATAGTTGAACCGATAAAAACAAAATAGGAAATAAAATGCGTTAAAAGAGCATAAGCCGCACTCAGTTCGTATTCAAATCCGTACAGATTTGTTAAAACAAATATAGAAATAATGTGGTAGGAACCAGTACCGCCCGGAGTAGGGATAACAACGCCGTAAGCACTGATAGTCATAAAAACCCAAGCCATTGCAAAATTGATTTCCCCGTAATTTTGCATATCGAGCATAAAGAAACCGACATATGAATTAAGTGCATAGAGGAGTAGAATGATTATAGTATAAATTACGACATTAAGAATACTTGCAAATCCGCGTATACTTGAAAAGCCGCTAATAAGTGTTGAGAAGACGCTGGAAAGTTTTTCAGAAAGACGTTTGTTAAAACGGGCGATAAAATTAACAATCGTAACGGTAAACTTCTGTTCGTACTTTACAATGATCACAATGAAAACTGTTATCAGAAGAATTGAGGCAAATCCGATTATCAATGATGTCCTGAGCCATAATATTTCATTAAAAAGATTCCCCGGAAAAAGAAAAACGCTTATAAGAGAAGCGAGGGCAAATGAACCGGTATCGATTATTCTTTCGATAATAACGGTACCAAACATAGTGGACCGCGAGATTCCTTCCCACTTACCGATGAATAAGCCGCGATAGACCTCGCCGAGCCGGGGTATAACACAATTAACTCCATACCCGATCATTACCGCACCAAACAAATTAAATGTGGAAGCATCCTCCTTAACAGGTCTAACCATAATCTTCCAGCGCAAAGCTCTAATAAAATGGGAGATGAAAAAAACTATGATATATACAAAAAGCCAGAGAACAGAAGCATTTGTAATGAGGGAGAATGATTTATTAAGGTCGACATTTACAAAAGCGAGATAAAGGAATAGGAAAGTTAAGATAACCGGCAGGAGATAACCCGTTAATCGTTTTAAGATAATTTTATTTTTATCAGCGTAAGTCAATAATCTTAGTCCCTTTTGGAGGAGTAAAATTGAATTTTAGATCTGAGACTTCAGGATTTTCTTTTATATCCGAGAATGAAAAAATGTATTTCATATCGATCAGATCAACAATCTGCAATTTTACAACCATATCCGAATTATTGATCCAGATTTTTATCTCTTTCAAATCCAGTTGCTCATCGCGGGGAGTTAATAATATAACCTTTTCGAGATCAGAAGATTCTTCTTTTACAAATTTAACTCTGCATTGCGATGGATAATCGAAAATAAATCTTTCAATTGAGAAAGAAGTGGGTTCATCAAAAAATGTACTAATAACTACTTTTTTATTTTTTTTATCGTAATTCCAGACCGATTCCGAATCAGAGATTATCATTCCCCTTTTCTGATCGACAATAAATTTATTTTTCCTTTTATAAACGAAAGTGCCGTTCTCTTTACCGGCAGGTTTTCCGTCGGGACCGAAAATACTTTGGGAGAAACCAGCACTGAAACTGGTAATCGAATTAAATTTTGCCTGGACTTTTTTTAGTATCTCATTCCCGGACTGGGCAAATAAAATCGGGGCTATAAAAACGAATAAAAAAATTTTAAATCTCATAGTATTATAAAGATCTAAGGATAGTTTCGAGTTGTTCTTCGTTCTCAACAATTACTTCTCTGGCTTTGCTGCCTTCCGAAGGTCCAACAATACCGGCCTGTTCCAGCTGGTCCACTATTCTGGCAGCACGCGAATAACCAAGTTTCAACCTTCTCTGAAGCAGGGAGACCGATCCCTGCTGGTGTCTAACAACAACTCTGGCAGCTTCATCAAACATCGGATCGAGATCGGATAGAAAACTTCCCGCATCAGCTTTCTTTTTTTCAAACATTGAAGGGAGGAAATACCGTTTGGAAAATCCCTCCTGAGCGTAAATAAAATTAGTAACCCGTTCCACCTCTTCAGTGGAAATGAAAGCATTCTGAATCCTGATCGGCTTGGGCATACCGCCCGGTAGAAAGAGCATATCGCCGCTGCCCAGAAGCTGTTCGGCTCCGTTCATATCAAGGATGGTTCTGGAATCGATTTTGGTTGCAACCTGATAGGCCATTCTGGCGCTGAAGTTCGCTTTAATTACTCCGGTAATAACATTAACTGAAGGACGCTGTGTTGCAAGTATAAGATGAACTCCGACGGCGCGAGCTAACTGTGCAAGTCGTGCAATCGGTTCTTCTACTTCTTTGCCGGATGTTATCATCAAATCCGCAAGCTCATCAATTATCACAATTATGTATGGCAATTTATAGTGCTTCATTTCCTCGGTATCTTTCGGACGGGTTTTAGGGTTAAGCACTTTTTTATTGTAATCTACAATATTTCTTACACCTGCTTTAGCAAGCTTGTCGTACCTCTTTTCCATTTCGTACTCAACCGCTTTAAGAGCCAGCAGAGCGTTAGAAGGATTTGTAATAATCTCCTCCTCCAGGTCCGGAGATACAGCAAGGTAATGCTTGTTAAGTTTCTTATAGAATGAGAGTTCTATCTTCTTAGGGTCTACGATAACAAATTTTATATCGGAAGGGTGTTTGGCATACAAAAGACTGTTGATAATCATATTAATGCCAACGCTTTTTCCGGAACCGGTTGATCCCGCAATCAGCATATGAGGCATTTTAGCCAGGTCCGTTATATAAACATCGCCTGAAATTGTTTTACCCAGAGCAAGGGGTAATTCCTCTTTAGCTTCTTTCAACTTACTAATTACAGATCGTGCCCTGACAATTGATGCTTTGGCATTAGGAATTTCGACACCGATAGCACTCTTACCGGGAATAGGGGCAATAATTCTGATGCCACGCGCAGCAAGTGCAAGAGCGATATCATGTTCAAGACTTACTATTCTGCTTATTTTTACTCCGGGTGCGGGTACTATCTCATATAAAGTTACTACCGGACCGGGTGTAACCGTTATATCTTCAATTTGAATATCGAATAATGCGAGTTTCTCTTTCAGAAGTTCTGCATTTCTTTTCAATTCACTTTCGTGAACTTTAACTTCTTCATCTTCTGCGGGAACAAGAAGATCAATTTTAGGCGGAATGAATTTGATTTCTTCATTCCACTGATCCGGAAGAGAAGCTTCAGCTTCTTTATCAATTGCGGGAAGGATTTCCTCACTTTTATGCTTATCCTGTTTGGCAGATTCAGTTTTTTTCTGTTTAGCCGGTTCGTTTTCTTTCAGCGGCTCCGGTTCAATTATTTTATCAGGTTCATCCTTCTTAACAATTCTAATCCTTGTCTCCGGAATCGTCTCATCTTCCCCTTCTGCATCATCCGCATCAGTAAAAAGGGATTTCAATTTACTTTCCTTTCGCAAGTCTTTTATCTTAGCCAGGTTCTCATCGGACTTAACAATTTCATCAGACTTAGGTATTTCCTCAAAATCTTCCTTCCCATCCGATTGAAATAATCCTTTTATGAAAGCAAGGATTGCGCCAAATCTTATATCGAAAGCAATTATAAGAGTTACAACCATAGCTGCCAGAAGAAATATTATGCTGCCGAGTCCGCCGAGCAATTTTCCAACGGCTATTCCGAAAAACGCGCCTACATTTCCTGAGAGTTCATAGATATCGGTAAATAAACCGATCTCGGGAGTAAATCTGAGCATTCCGAAAAATGTTGCCAGGAGAATTCCCATTACAAGAAGGAAATTTGTAGTGTAGATTGCAAGTTTATAAATATTCGTTTTTATTACTGCATAGCCCCATACAAACATGATAACCGGGAAGATCAGCGAAAAATATCCGATGGTCGAATGGATGAAAAAGTTTGAAATATATGCACCGAATATTCCGAGCCAGTTATGAGTATCGGCAGCTTTATCCCTCAATTCCGGATTGGAACTGAAGATATTGAATAAATCGGTAAACCGGAAGGAAAAGGAGGAATCGTCGTAACGGGAATAAGATAGTACGCTTAAAAAAATAAGCAGTGCAAATACTATAAGAAAAATTCCAAGCAGCTTTTTTTTCTTAGCCGGAGATACAACAAAATATTCCTTCCCTTCGGCTCTATTTTCTTTTGTGTTATTTTTTTTTGGCATTCATTTACTGATAAATTATTGCCCGACTAAGCTACTTATTATTCAAATCATTTTTTTTAATTACACCCGAATTATAAAAAGGGACAATTTCCGCAGCATCAATTTTTGCGCATTCTTTTATGTCACTAGCAAATCCATTTTCAATCAGCAGTTTTCCGTGTTCGGTATTCTTTAGCATTTTTAAGATGCTCTTTGAGTAAGTTTTATAAAGAAGACCGCAGGCAATTGCAGAATCTGAAAGCTGAATTTCATTCTTATTAGAATTCAATAGCGCAATTATGTTTCCGGCACAAACAGCATCTTCCATATTGAATCCACCGTTGGTACCTGCACATATAATCTCGACATCTTTTTTCAATGATGTAAGATGTTCTACAACCGCACCGATATTATTGAAACAAGCAATGAACAGATTCTCTGCAAATTTCGCTTTAACGATTGATCTTGAACCGTTTGTAGTATAGAGTATGATCGATTTATTCAATACAACTTCGGGAGTATATTCCAGAGGCGAATTACCGAGCGTAAAACCCTCCACCTTCTTTGTATTTCTTTCTCCGCCGAGTATTGTCTGGCTTCTGAAAGCATCGCCGGATACTTTAACCGCAAAATCTACCGTATTAACGGGAATAACCTCCTTTGCGCCGTTGGCAAGTGCGGTTACAATTACAGTTGATGCGCGTAATACATCTATTACAACACAGGTTTTTCCTGTGAAGTAGAGTTCGTCCAGATTAATATTGGAGAATAAAACATTTATTTTCATATTATTTTTTCACAAACGGCAGTTTGATTATGACCGCCGGAATTTCTTTACCTCTGATTAAAAAATTAATTTGATTTCCCTCTATTGCATATTCCGAATCAACATATCCGAGTGCAATCGCTTTGTCGATAACCGGGCTGACCGTACCGCTTGTAATATGACCTATTTTTTTACCGTTAAGAGAGAGATCATAACCGTGGCGCGGGAAAGCTTTTTCCTCCGAAATCATCGGAACCAGTTTTCTTTTAAGACCTTCCTCTTTCACTTTCAATAAAACATCTCTGGCAATAAAAGAAGGTTTTTTCAGTTTTGTAATCCATCCCAGGCCGGCTTCAAGGGGGTTTGTGGTCTGGTCGATGTCGTTACCGTAGAGGCAGAAACCCATCTCTAAGCGGAGCGAATCGCGGGCGCCAAGTCCAACCGGCTGAATATTGAATTCTTTTCCGGACTCAAACAAAGCATTCCAGACTTTTAGTGCAACAGATTCATCGCCCTTAAAATATAATTCATAGCCGATTTCGCCCGTATAACCTGTTCTTGAGAGAATCATATCAACGCCGGCAACGTTTGCCTTAAAGAAATGATAGTATTCAAGATCCAGGGGTTTATCGCAGATTTTTTCAATAACCTGTTTTGAACTCGGGCCCTGAACTGCGAGAAGAGAATATTCGTCGCTTTCATCTTCAATAGAAACATTGAACGGATTATTCTCTTTCATCCAGACAAAATCCTTATCCTTATTGGATGCATTTACAACAAGCATAAATTCTTTATCAGAAATTTTGTAGACAAGGAGATCGTCAACTATTCCGCCATCTTTGTAACACATTGCCGAATACTGAACTCTTCCGTCTATCAGGATGGATGCATCATTAATTGTGATGTGCTGAACAAAGTCGAGCGCTTTATCCCCGCGTATAAAAATCTCCCCCATATGGGAAACGTCGAATACTCCAACCGATGTTCTAACTGCCTTATGCTCATTAATTATTGAAGAATAGAGAACCGGCATCTGGAATCCGGCAAAGTCGACAATTTTAGCGCCAAGTTTTTCGTGGATCGAGTAAAATTTTGTCTTTTTCATTTTCATTTTTGATTTAGTTTTTTCCAGTCGCTTAAAAATTTCTCAAGACCGCTATCGGTCAGAGGGTGTTTAAAAAGTTTTTCGATAACATCGAACGGCATTGTTGCAACGTCGGCACCCATTAAAGCAGCTTCAACCAAATGAAGCGGATGACGGATACTGGCAACAAGCACCTGAGTCTTATAATTATAATTTTTATATATCTGGACAATCTGTTTAATCAAGTCCATACCGTTATGACTGATATCGTCGAGCCTTCCAACGAAAGGACTTATGTAAGTTGCTCCTGCTTTGGCCGCCAGAAGTGCCTGGGATGCCGAGAAACAGAGAGTAACATTGGTACGGATATCCTCTTCGTGAAGTGCTTTAACAGCTTTAATACCTTCTTTAATAAGCGGGACCTTAACAACAATGTTTTCATGAATCTTGGCAAGTTCGCCGGCTTCTTTCATAATCCCATCAAAATCCGTTGCCACAACTTCAGCACTAATTGGTCCGTCAACTATCTTAATTATCTCTTCAAGCAGCTGCTTAAAATTTTTTCCCTCTTTGGCTACAAGAGAAGGATTGGTAGTAACACCGTCGAGCAAACCGTATGATGCAGCTTCTTTAATCTGATTGATATTTGCAGTATCGATAAAAAACTTCATTTAACCACTCCTTACAATATTTGTCGGTTTTTCAACGAATAAATTTAAGTAAAAATAAATTGATTTTAGTTGTTACGGTTCACCTTACAATCACGCAAATTCATCTGTAATATCTTCATTGGTTTTTTTAGCAACAAATCTAAAATGCTGGGGATTTATTTTTTCACTTTGGTCGAGAGTAATTTTAACAAAATACTTTAGTTGAATTTTCTTCAATGTTGAAATAAATCCCTGATTTAATTTTTCACCCAGAGACGGATGAACACGCAGGATCAAGGAATTAAATTTACCCTCCATCTTATACCGTTTCAGCCATGCTTCAATTTCATGCATAAGGTTCGACTTTTTAGTCATTAATCCTGTCCCCTGGCAATAAGGGCATACTTCTGTCATCGATTGAACAATATTTTCCCTCACACGTTCACGAGTAATCTGCATAAGTCCAAATTCAGTCATAGGCAGGAGAGCGGTTTTCGCTCTATCTTTTTTGAATTCTTTTTTCAATTCGTCATATATCTTTTTACGGTTCTTTTCATCTTCGAGATCGATGAAGTCAACAACAATTAATCCGCCGATATCACGGAGCCGAAGCTGCCTTACAATTTCCCTGGAAGCTTCAAGATCGGTTTTAAGAGAATTAAGTTCCTGATCTTTCTTTGCAGCATAACGGCCGCTGTTAACATCAATAACCGTCATCGCTTCGGTATGGTCTATTACAATATGGCCGCCGCTGGGGAGGGCAACATTTCTCCGCATCAGACTTTTAATCTGTTCATCGACCTTGAATGCTTCGAATATCGGACGGTCGTCCTTGTACAATTCAATCCGTTCAATAAGTCCGGGTTGAATGAACTGGACATAATTCCTGATTTCCTTAAATAATTTTTTCGAATCGATAAAGACTTTTGAAACATCAGGCGTAAAGAGATCTCTGATAACGCTTACAGTAGTGCTTAAATCCTTATAGAGGAGCGAGGGTGGATCAAGTTTTTTAGCATCCTCCTGAAGATCCGCCCAGATCTTAACAAGGTATTTCAAATCGGCCGAGAGAGATTCCTCATCCTGATCTTTAGCGGCAGTGCGAATAATAAGTCCACAATCCGAAGGAATTATTCCGCGTGCGATTCTTCTAAGTCTCTTTCTTTCACGGAAATCGGCAATCTTTTTAGAGACACCTATTTTGTTATCCATTGGAAGAAGGACGCAAAAGCGACCCGGAATTGAGACAGAAGATGTAACACGTACGCCTTTATCTTTTACCGGTTCTTTCAAAATCTGAATTAGAAGTTCCTGTCCCTTATGGAGTTTTGTTGATTGTCTTTCTCTTAATTCAGGTTTTGGCAACTCGAGAGTCGGTTGATTCATCTGATCCGGAGAGGATTGAGTATTCTGCCGTTCGGGAGATTTATCGGATTCATCATCGTCGTCGTCGTCAAATATGCCCTGCAATGCTTCGGTGCGTTCACCTATATCGGAGAAGTGAAGGAATGCGTCGTGCTTAAGCCCTATATCGATGAATGCCGCTCTGATTCCGGGAAGGACTCTTGCAACTCTGCCCAGATAAACATCGCCAACCATTCTCTGTTTTTCGGGATGATCGACGAAGAAATCGACCAGGTTGCCGTCTTCCGTAATAGCAACTCTGTTTTGAGAAGTTGAGGAACTGATAATTATTTCTTTATTCATGTAAAACTCATTTGTGCATACAAATGACTAACCGAGAATTTCTGCATCAATATCGGTTAACCAGAAGAGCACTTTTTTCTTAAATTTTTTATTGATGTCGCTTAATTCAGTTACTTTAAAATTTCCTTTTATAATATTCTCCGAGTGTTCTTCAATCAGAGAATTGATTGAAGCCAGATCATTAAGTGAAAAAACTTTTTCAAGGAAATGGTCAATGCCCGGATAAAACCTGAAATACCAGATAGAATGCTTTTTAGCCTTATCGATACAGAGAATTTCCCCGAACTCTTTGTGAAGATAAGAGATTTGTCTGAGAAGTACATCTTTAACAAATCCAGGTTCCGGTAAACCCGGATCAATTCCTGTACTTATCAGATTATTAAACCTGTTGAAAATAAAGGGATTGCCGAGAGCACCTCTGGCAACCATAACGGAATCGCAACCTGTAAGATCAAGCATCTCTTTGGCATCGCCAGGCGTAAAGATTGAGCCGTTACCTACTATAGGAATACTCAAATTCTCTTTTACCTTTTTAAGCCATTCCCAGTTAGGTTCGGATTCATATTTATCCGCTCTGGTACGGGCATGAACAAATAAAAGAGAAGCCCCGTTTGCTTCTGCCGCTTTAGCAGTTTCAAGAATATTTATATTGCTCTTATCCTTTCCTAAACGGAGTTTCACAGAGATCGGAATTCCGCCTGAAGAATCGGTCATCTTCCTAACGATCCTGCCGATAGTCTTAGTATCTTCCAGAAGGGCTGAGCCCATATTATTACTAACCACTTTATCAACAGGACAGCCGCAATTCAGATCGATTAGGTCGGGTTTAAGTTTTGCGATTTCTTTTACTGCTTCTCCGAGTATATCGGGATTGTTTCCGAGGACCTGAACGCCAATCGGTTTTTCGGAACGATTAAATGAGAGGAGTCTTAATGTTTCAAAATTGTTATTTACAACACCTGCGGCACTAACCATCTGAGTAAAAGTAAACCCCGCCCCGTTCTCTCTAGCAATTTTTCTGAAAGAGGCATCGGTCACCTCAGCCATTGGAGCTAAGAAGAGTTTTTTTTCAATATCAAGATTACCGATCTTCATTATTCTGTATCCGTCCGCAAATTTTTATACTTCGAAATCAAAACATTAAGTATGCAGATTCCAATCTGATTGTAATTTACCTGTCCGGCAAAACCGGACAGGTAATTGGAAACTGGATTACTGCTATATCGAACTATTCGTTTTCAGTACTGGTTTTTTCTTCTTCCTTATCTTTAAGGAGAACTTTTCTTGATAAAGAAAATTTTCCGCCTTCGATGCTAAGAAGTTTTACTTTCACCATATCACCCTCCTTCAAAACATCGGAAACTTTATTTACCCGTTTGTTGTCGATCTGCGAAATGTGAAGCAGTCCCTGCGTCCCGGGAATAATTTCAACGAAAGCGCCGAAGTCGGTAATCTTCATAACTTTTCCGTTATAATTCTTACCGATTTCCGGTTCTGCAGTAAGCCACTTAATATATTCTTTGGCTTCTTTCGCTTTCTGGTGATCCTGACCGGCAATACTGACAGTACCGTCATCTTCAATATTAATTTCGACGCTGAAATCCTTCTGCATTTTCTGGATAACTTTTCCGCCTGGCCCAATAACCGCACCGATCTTGTCGGTGCTGATTTTAGTTGAAAGAAGTATTGGAGCATAAGTGGAAATATTAGGTTTGGAAACCGGTATAGCTTCGTTCATTATTTTAAGGATATGGATTCTTCCGGCTTTTGCCTGAGCAAGCGCCTTCTCCATAATCTCGAATGAAATACCCTGGATTTTAATATCCATCTGGAAACCGGTTATTCCGTTTTCCGATCCGGCAACTTTAAAATCCATATCACCAAGATGATCTTCATTTCCCAGAATGTCAGAAAGGATGGCGTAACGGTCGCCTTCTTTTACAAGACCCATAGCAATACCTGCAATAGAGCATTTAACAGGAACGCCGCCTTCCATAAGAGCAAGCGACCCGGCACACACTGTAGCCATTGAAGACGAGCCGTTGGATTCGAGTATATCAGAATTCAAACGGATCATGTAAGGGAATACAGTTTCGGGAGGAAGAATATTTTTAATAGATCTTTCGGCAAGGTTTCCGTGCCCTACTTCCCTTCTGCCAACACCGCTGTACCTTCCGGTTTCACCAACACTGAACGGAGGGAAATTATAATGCAGTATAAACCTTTTCCTGAATTCAGTTTGAAGTCCGTCAATTATCTGTTCATCCTGCTTTGTGCCGAGAGTAAGAGTTGTTAAACTCTGGGTCTCGCCGCGTGTAAAAAGCGCGGAAGAGTGAGGACGGGGCAGGATACCGAGTTCAATTGAGATCTGGCGGATCTGATCGGTTTTTCTTCCGTCAAGTCTCAGGCCTTCTTCAAGAATTCTGTTGCGCATCAAATCTTTCTCCATATCGTGGAGAATTTCTTTAATGGCTTTTTCCTGTTCGGGGTATTTCTCCGCCAGGGCGGTTAATACGTCCTGCTCAAGTTCCCTATTTTTAGCCGATCTTTCCTCTTTAGCAAGAACAGAAGAAACAATATCCTTAAACCGGTTAAGAGCGAATTCTTTAACATCGTTCAGAAGATTCTGATCGATAGCTTTTTCAGGAACGACCATTTTAGGTTTACCGCAGAGTTCGCGAAGTTCATTCTGAGCTTTTACAATTTTTTTAATTTCATTGTGAGCAAACTTAAGAGCGTCGAGCATTACTTCTTCGCTCACTTCTTTAGATTCGCCTTCAACCATCATAATAGAGCTATCGGTTCCGGCTACAACCAGTTCAATATCGCTTTCTTCAACCTGAATATTAGTAGGGTTGACAATAAACTGACCGTTAATTCTTCCAACTCTCACTTCACCAATCGGTTCGAAGAAAGGGATGTCGGAGATAACCAGAGCGGCGGAAGCTCCGACAGCCGAGATAACATCGGCATCATTTTCGTGATCGTAGGAATAGACAAACGCAGCTACCTGAGTATCATTCCGATAATTTTCCGGGAAAAGGGGTCTTATCGGTCTGTCGATCAATCGAGCGCTAAGAACCTCTTTATCGCTCGGTTTGCCTTCGCGTTTAAAAAAGCCTCCGGGTATTTTTCCTGCAGCAAATGCTTTTTCTCTGTATTCAACACTCAAAGGGAAAAAGTCGATTTCATCCCGCAATTCTCCAGCAACGGCAGTAACTAAAACGACCGTATCGCCATACTGAACAGTAACAGCTCCGTTCGATTGTTTAGCAAGTTTTCCGGTTTCTATTTTTAATAACTTGCCCCCTAATTCAATTTCTTTGGTATATACCATTTAATTCCTCTTTTACTTTCTTATGTTCAATTCTTTAATTATGCTGCGATATCTCTCAATATCCTTTGCCGCAAGGTAATCAAGCAGTCTTCTTCTTTTACCAACCATCTGCATCAATCCTCTTCTTGAAGCATGATCTTTTTTATGACCTTCGAAATGAGAAGTCAGATTATTAATCCGTTCTGTCAATAGTGCGATCTGAACTTCAGCGGTACCGCTGTCTTTTTCGTTTTTACCGTACTTCTTGATCAATTCGTTTTTCTTTTCTTTAGATAACGACATTTTGTTACTCCTTGTTTATTTGTTCGATATAATCCCAGAAACCATTAACCGGACCGGGATCAATTAGTTAACTAAAACATTTATTAATTCTACTGCTTTTTTTTTATCCTCTTCAATCTGATATATCAATTCCTCTTTGGAAGCAAACTTTTTTTCATCTCTTAGACGTTGAATAAAGTCGATACTCAATTCCCTTCCATAGATATCCCTGTTAAAATTAAGGATATGGACTTCGATAACAAGTTCATTTCTGTTTTCGAATGTCGGTCTGAATCCGATATTCATAATACCGTAAAAATTCTCCTGTTCGCATCTGCAGGATACAATATAAACTCCCTTTTTGGGAATAGCTTTATGGGGATCGTCAAGTTTCAAATTGGCGGTTGGAAACCCGAGGACTCTTCCTCTTTGAGCACCTTTAACTACCACTCCCGTAAAAGAATAATTTCTTCCCAGCAGTAAGTTGGCTTTATCTACTCGCCCTTCTAACAGGTAATTTCTTATTTTCGTACTGCTTATTAATTCCCCGTCCATATTTTCGGGTGGGACAGCAGTTACATCAAAGTTGTACATTCTGCCGAGTTCGCGAAGTTTATCCTCATCACCAAGACGGTCTTTTCCGAACTTATGATCGTGACCTACAACCATATGGACCGCACCGATTTTATCAACAAGATATTGTTTGATAAACTGGTCGGAAGTCAGTTGCGAAAATTCTTGCGTAAAATTTATCAATATGAGTTGATCTATTTCTGCCTTCTCCAGAATTTTTTTCTTTTCATTAAGCGATGTCAACAGTTTCAAATCGAAGTTTTTCGAAACAATGCTTCTGGGATGCGGTTCGAAAGTAATCACTATAGTTTTACCATTAACTTTAGAGGCAATACTTTTCATTTTTTCCATTATCTTAAGATGCCCCAGATGCAAGCCGTCGAACGTGCCTACAGTAACAACCGCATTTCCCTGTTTTATATAATTATTAAGTTCAGTAAAGAGAATCATTGTTAAGTTCTAATTTTGTAATGCCATTGCCCGTTCTTTATACTTATCAGTGAATTCAGAAATAGTGAGGGCCTCATCAACATTATAATCGCCTATTTTAGTACGCCTTAATTTTTTCAAATAAGCACCGCAGCCGATCTTTTTCCCAAAATCGTTTGCGATTACTCTAATATAAGTCCCGCTGGAACAGGTTATTTCAAAATAAACATCCGGTAATTCGATACCGGTTATTTTAAATGAGGAAATAAAAATTTCCCGCGGCTCTTTAATAATTTCCACTCCTTTACGGGCAAACTGGTAGAGTGATTTACCATTATGTTTAACTGCAGAGTAGATCGGCGGAATCTGAAAACTTTTACCGATAAAAGCAGAGGCAAACTCAATAACCTTTTCTGCTGTCACTCCCTCGATTCCGGATTCCGAATCGAATTCAGTTTCCATATCGAACGAAGGGGTTGTTTTACCCAGACAGAAAGTACCGGCATAAGTTTTATCAAGCCCCCTGAATTCCGAAATCTCCTTAGTCTTTTTTCCGGTACAAACAATAAGCAGGCCCGTAGCCATCGGGTCCAGTGTACCGGCATGCCCGACTTTTTTTACATTAATTGCTTTTCTAACCTTATAGACAATATCGAAGGAGGATTTAAAAAGCGATTTATCGATTAAAATTATTTCACCCGCTTCAAAATCAGGTTCATAATTATTTATTGCTGATTTCGTTATCATCTTTACCTGTTTCATCAGTCGAATGAATCTGTTTAAACAATCCTTCAATCTTTTCAACATAATCGAGAGTATCATCAATAAAGAAATGGAGTTCCGGAACGTAACGCATATTGACACGTGAAGCGAGTTCACTTCTTATCATTCCTTTCAATCCATTTACTTTTTCAAGAACATCATCACGTTTCTCTTTTGCATAAACCGACAGATAAACTTTCGCATGACGCAGATCCGGGCTTATTTTTACGCTCGTAACTGTAACGAGTCCCGCCGCAGAATCCTGCACCTTATGAAGAAAGATCAAACTGAGTTCTTCTTTTATCAAACTGCTGACTTTATCTAATCTGTGAGTCATTAAACAAGTTTCTTCTTAGTTTCAATTATTTTATACGATTCAACAATATCGCCGACTTTAAGGTCGTTATAGTTCGCAATACTGAGACCGCATTCAAAACCTTTTTCAACTTCGCGTACGTCGTCTTTAAATCTCTTCAGCGAAGTAAGGTCCCCTTCATAAATTACGATTCCATCGCGGAAGAGGCGGATCTTGTTCTTGCGTTCGATTTTACCATCCTGAACATAACATCCTGCGACTGTTCCGACTTTCGGAACTTTGAAAATATCACGGACTTCAACCGTAGCAACAAGTTCTTCCGAGAGTACTGGAGAGAGCATTCCTTCCAGAGCTGATTTAACCTCGTTAATAGCATCGTAGATTATGTTGTAGAGACGAATATCAACTTTTTCCTGTTCTGCAAGTTTTCTGGCATTAGTATTCGGGCGCACATGGAATCCGATAATAATTGCCTGTGAGGCTGCGGCCAAAAGAACATCACCTTCGGATATAGCACCAACCCCTTTGTGAATTACTCTTACGGCAACTTCCTGATTCGATAGTTTCATCAATGAATCGGCCAGTGCCTCAATTGAACCGTCCACATCGCCTTTTACGATAATCGGAAGTTCTTTAAATCCTCCGCGGCTAATCTGGCTAGCAATTTCGTCGAGAGTAATATGCCGGATCTGACGATGATCCTGTTCGCGTTTGATCTGCTGACGTTTAAATGAAATTTCGCGGGCATCTCTTTCAGATTCAGCTACTGTAAAAGTATCGCCGGCCTGAGGTGCATTCTCGAATCCGAGTACAAGTCCCGGTGTTGAAGGGCCGGCTTCAAATACTTTATTACCTCTTTCATCAAACATAGCACGAACTCTTCCGTGTACAACTCCGGCAACAAACGGTTCGCCGATACGTAGTGTTCCCTTCTGTACAAGTACCGTAGCCGTTACACCTTTCCCTTTATCCATCTGCGATTCAATAATAACACCGGTAGCAAGACGATTAGGATTGGCTTTTAGATCAAGCAATTCGGCCTCGAGAGCAATTTTTTCTAGAAGCAGGTCGACATTTTTTCCGAACTTAGCAGAAATTTCTACGCACTGGTATTTACCACCCCAGTCCTCAACAAGAATATTTCTTTCGGCAAGCTGCTGTTTAATTTTTTCAATATTTGAGTTCGGTTTATCTACTTTATTTATGGCAATAATAATCGGTACGTTAGCTGCCTGTGCATGGTTGATAGCTTCAACAGTCTGAGGCATTACTGCATCATCAGCAGCAACAACGAGGATTACAATATCGGTAACGCTTGCGCCGCGCGCACGCATCGCGGTAAATGCTTCGTGACCGGGAGTATCGAGGAAAGTAATTTTCTTACCGCCTTCAAGATCAACCTGGTAAGCACCGATATGCTGTGTAATACCGCCCGATTCTCCTGCAACAACATTTGTTCTTCTTATATAATCGAGAAGCGAAGTTTTACCATGATCGACGTGACCCATAATTGTAACAACAGGCGGACGGAATTTGAGAGTTTCTTCCGCATCGGGAGTTTCAGAATCGAGTTCGGCCTGATAGTCCTCCTGCAATTCTATTTCAAATCCGAATTCATCGGCAACAAGTGTAATTGATTCAACATCTAATCTTTGATTAATTGATACCATCAGACCAAGACCGATACACTTCTGAATAACCTCGCTGACAGGAACACCCATAAGATTAGCGAGTTCGTTAACGGCGATAAACTCCGTAACCTGAATCTTTTTCTGATCGAGCTGTTTCTGTTCTAGGATTTTTTCCTGAATCTCCAGTTTTTCTTTTCTCTTCTTTTTTCGTACAGAAGCGCGGTCGCCAACCGAGGATTCATCCATACTAAGAATAGTTCTCTTTATAGCTTCTTCAACTTCGCGTTTATCGATTTCTAGTTTTTTTATTTTCCGTTTCTTTTTGGTAACAACCTCCTCAGTACCGTCTTCCGCAGTCTTGGTTTTCTTTTTTGCTTTAAGAACTTTCTTCTTCTTTTTCTTGGCATCGGAATCTTCTTCTTCGGAAGCGGAGGCAGCGGTTTTCGGCTTTAGTACGGAATCTTTATCATCTGTTTTAGACGATTCTTTCGGTTTTTCTTTCTTCTTCTGCTCAAGATCAATTTTACCAACTATAGTCAACCCCTTTTTCTTAGTCTCGAGCTCCAATTCCGATTTAGTTTTGAAAGTTTTGGATTCTTCAACGTCCTCTTCTACAACGGATTCAACTACCTGTTCAGACTCTTCGGATTTTTCTTCAACAAGGTCTTCAACAGAAGGAGTGTCTTCAAGGATTTCAACATTTTCAACAAGCTCTTCGGTTTTTTCCTCTTTAAGAGTTTCTTCCACATGAACAGGTTGAGCAGGGACCTCAGGTTCTTGCTTATCCCCTCTTTTCTTCTGGAAATCGGAGATTTTCTTGTAATGTTTCTCGGCTTTTTCAATATCTTTTTTAAAGTGGGATTTGATATCGGCCAGCATCTCTTCTGAAAGGAGGGCCATATGAGATTTTACTTCATATCCTTTCTTCTGAAGATACTCCAACAAAGAATCAGTAGAGAGATTATACTCTGAAGCGAACTTATAAAGTCTTAATTTTTTTTCTTTAGCAGTTTCGGACATCTGGATTTACCTTATTTTGAAATTTATCTTAACCAGTTCTTTCAATTTTTCCGTTTTAATTTATTCCTCTTCTTCAAACTGATTTTCGAGGGTTTCAATTATCATTTTAGCTTTTTCCTCGTCAATTCCTTCTATCTCTTTCAATTTATCGATGCCAGCTTTAAGAACATCGACAGCAGTTTCGAATTCATGATTGATAAGAAGGTCGACAATATCGCTGCCAAGTTCTTCTCTAAGTTCAGGCAATTCGATATCCTCTTCATATTCTTCTAGCGGTTTTTCCTGACGGATCACTTCGATATCGTAACCGCTCAGTTTCATGGCCAGGCGGATGTTAACACCGCTTCTTCCGACAATAAGAGAGACCTGATCGCTATCGGCAGTAACAACGCATTTTCTATCATCCTCATCGATTTCAATCTGTTTCAGTTTTGCAGGGGCGAGACACCTCTGAATAAATACAATGGGATCTTCGGAATAGTTGATGACATCGATATTCTCATTATTCAATTCACGGACTATTGCGTGGATTCTTACGCCTTTCATACCGACGCAGGCACCCACAGCATCAATCCTGGAATCCTGAGATTCTACAGCAACTTTAGCTCTTTCACCGGGTTCGCGTGCAATTCCTTTTATTTCAATAACACCGTCATAAATTTCCGGTATTTCAATTTCGAATAATCTCCTAAGGAATAAATTATCGCCACGGGAAACTATAATAATCGGTCCGTTAGGAGTCTTTTTAACTTCCTTAACAACTGCGCGAACGGTATCGCCCTTGCGGTATTTTTCGCGGGGTATCTGTTCGTTTCGCGGAAGAAGCAGCTCATTCTTATTGTGATTTACAAGAACATCATTACGCCGAACCTGATAGATATCTCCGACAACAATTTCACCGATCATTTCATTATACTCGTTATAAACGATATCCTTCTCAATTTCCCTGATTTTCTGATTTAAGCTCTGGCGTGCGAGATTTATCAATCTTCTTCCGAAATGGTGAAGCTCGATCTTTTCGACATAATCCTCACCAACTTCCAGGTCGTCGTCGTTTCCTTTTTCATTAACCTCATCTATACTTATTTCGGTACTCGGATCATTGACAGTTTCAACAATAACCCGCTCAAGAAATATTTCGATATCACCCTTATCCATATTAACAACAACATCGTATTTGGCTTCCTGTCCGAATTTCTTTTTAACCATAAGTCCGAATATTTCTTCAATAATTCCGGCCAGTACGTCTTTATCAAGACTCTTTTCGCGGACCATCTGGGAAAAGGATTCTACTATCTCGGTGTTCATTTATTCTCCTCCGTAATCAAAAACTGATTAAAACTTTCGCTTTGATTATATCCTTATAATTTATTTTGAATTCGTTTGTTTTTTCAATGAAGTACAACTGATCGCCGTCGACTTTTAACAGTTTAGCATTCAGTTTTTTCGTTTCACCATCGGCATTATATTCAACCTCAAATTTTCTATTCAGGTGTTTAATGTACTGTGCCAGGTATTTTAGAGGCCGGTCGACACCCGGCGAGGAAACATCTAACCTGTAATTGCTTCCAACAAGATCCTCTTTTTCAATTGCTTCGTTAATTGCCCTGCTTACCAGAGAGCAGTCGTCAACCGAAACTCCTTTTTCACTATCTATATAAATCTCAATAATGCGGAGGTGGTTATCGCCACGCAGAACAACGTCGATAAGGAGAAAGCCGAGGGAGGCTATAATTTCTTCGAATTTTGTAAAAATTTGCACTTTATCCATATTACACAAATAAAAATCGCCCACGAGGGGCGAATTAGAATGCACAAAAGTAGGAATAATTAATTGAATTAGCAAAAATCTTTTACGGATTCTCCCTGAGCTGCCGGATTAAGAATCTTTTATTTTCGGCAGAAAAAACAGGGAAAACACTTAATCGATCTCAAAAGACGCGCTTACTACTGCTGTAATTTCCTTATCAATCGAACTTACGTCATTAATTCCGTAATCAGTAACCATATTGGAGTTGAGCGGAGTAATCTGAATTACACCCATTCTAGCGTTCCGGAGCGAACCGAGATTCCTGCCTGTGGCCTCTGCAATTTTACCGGCACGATCCATAGCATTTTTAGCTGCTTCGGCCTGAATTTCAATTTTCAGGTCGTCGATCTTGGTAAAAAGGTATTCGGGCATATCGACCTGAACATCGAGACCTTTTTCAACAAGAGAACTTAATGTAAGAGAGAGATCCTTTATCTTCTGAACATCATTGGACCTGACTTCAAATCTCTGACTGTAAACGTAATGGGAAACATTTTGAGTCTGGTATCCCTGAGAGCTGACTTCGAAAACAGGATAGCCTGTAATTCCAAAAACCTCGATCTGTTCCTTTGTGAAGCCTTTATCGGCAAGATATTTAAGAACGACCGGCATCTGCTGGGCTACGATCTGATACGCGGTTCTACGATCGGAACTTGCCGCCTGAAGTGTTCCGCGCTGAATTCCGAGATCGCTTACAATTGTTTTTTTGGCCGAGCCGGTAACGGTGATAGTCTGGTCGGCATTTCGAGCAGACTTCCAAACAAACGAAAAAATTAAAACAGATAATACAATCGCTCCGGATAATACTGCGAGCGGGACTAATAAATTATTTTTTTCTTGCATTTCAACTCCGGATTTAATTTCCAAAATAGTATTTATTCAATTAACAGTGTTTCACCTTCAGTTTTGGCAATAACAACAGCACCGCAACTATCACTAATAACATTAACGGTTGTTCTGAACATATCAAGAAGCCTATCGACAGCAAGAATTAATCCGACACCTTCAAGAGGTAGCCCAACAGCTGTAAGCACAATCGATATCATCACCAATCCTGCCATTGGGATTCCTGCGGCGCCAATAGAAGCTAACAAGGCAGTAACAACAACTATCAGTTGCTGAACAATGGTAAGTTCAATTCCGTATGCCTGAGTAATGAAAATTGCAGCTACACATTCATACAAAGCGGTTCCATCCATGTTTATAGTTGCGCCGAGAGGAAGTGTGAAGCTTGTTATTTTGTTAGAGACTCCGCAATTATCTTCAACAGCTTCCATAGTTAACGGAAGAGTTGCATTTGAAGAAGCGGTTGAAAAAGCTGTTAATAACGGGGTTGTAATAGCTTTAAAATGTTTTACAGGGTCCACTTTTCCAATCAGTTTCAATGTCAATGGTAACGTGACGAAAGAATGGACAATTAGCGCAGACAGGACCGCTGCCATATAAATACTAAGTCTGCCCACGATATCGAAAAGTGCAGAAGGATTACCCGCATGTTCCGCTACTATGCCGGAAACAATACCGAATATGCCAAGCGGAGTGAATTTAATTATGAACATCGTCAGCTTCATCATTACTTCAAAAACGGAATTAAAAAAATCTATCAGCGGTGTTTGATATTTTTTTTCTGTCTGACTAATGAAAAAACCTAATAGAATGGCAAAGAATATTATCTGCAGCATATTCATTTCGGTGAATGCTTGAAAGATATTTACAGGGATTATATTCATTAAAATTGAACCGATTGATTCAGAAGCTGCAGCAAGTCCTTCTACTTCTTTTGAAAATCCGAGATCAGCTCCCACCCCTGGTTTAAGAATATTAACAAAGAACAAACCTGTAAGTATTGCAAGTGTGCTTGTTGCAATGTAATAGGTAATTGTTTTAATACTGAGGCGTCCGAGGTTTTTACCTCCGCCAATGTTTGTAACACCGGAGACAATTGAACTGAACACAAGAGGTATGATAACCATTTTAAGCGCTCTTAAAAAGAGATCGCCGAGCCATGAAATATATTCTACATATTCGGTTAATAGAATTCCATAAATAACTGCTGCAAAAAATGCTAAAAGTATCTGCCAATGTAATTTTAATTTCATTATATGACCGGTTTAGTCAAATTTTTTTTAAATCTTCAATCAATCCATATTTCAGAAAGATAAAACATCTATGAAATTATAAATTGTTACAAAATCAAACATATGCCAGGTTTAACCCAATATATATAATTTCTATAAAAGATATTAATTCAGGAAGGATTAAATCCGGATTCTTCAGATAATTAATTTATTATTTGTGTTAATTCTTAACAGGATCGTGTTTATTGCGAA
>DAOSDY010000002.1:617691-880194 GCA_035362835.1 Melioribacteraceae bacterium | reverse complement strand
CTCAGACGATATTTACAAGGACGGCAAACCGAACAAAGAAATCTATGCCTATGTACTGAAAGACCGTTCGGACTGTTATAATGGAAAGATCTTCCTATTCCCGACGTTCAAGAATTTCAAACCGATCATTGATTTTATCCAGGGCTTGCCGGTAGGGGAGATAGCCGAAGAGACCGCCGGAAATATCATCCCCACTGAAAAAGAGTATTACGAACGTCAGTTGATGAAGAAAATCGAGTCGGAAAAGATCGAAGCTGTATTTGAATTGAACAATCTTGGTTCGCCAAGATCAGCGGAAGAAAAGAAACTCAAAACCATGATCATTCAGAAGATCTTCGGAACCACCAGCAAAACCGAAATTGAAAAATTGGATGGACCAAAATTGAATTATCTGCGTCAGGAACTCGAGGAGTTTTTCACAGAATACAACACCCGCGAAGACAAAGCGGAATTTATTGAGAGTTACAACAAGGTAGCTGCTGCTTAATAAATCATCCCATTGAATAACCGCCGGATAACTCCGGCGGTATCCCATTAATAGACTGATATTTTTTAATGTTTTTAATGTTCGTCTTAACAAATAATTCTATTTGATATTAGGATAATATGTATTATTATGATCCGGATTTATTCTTATTAAATGCAGCCTGTTCGTTAAATTCCGCAAAATGAATTCTTCAACTATGAGAAAGGAGATGAATCAGGAGTTTTTACAAATGATTTTTTAATACACAGAGTATTAATATATTTTCAACGAAGGTTCATATGAAAATTAAATTTTTATTCATCTTGTTTATAACCTTTCTTTTATCAAACAACCATATTTCAGCTCAATCAGCTTCGGTTTTATGGCCGTTAACAGTCGATCAAAACCCTAATAATCCATCAGGGAACATTCAGGCTAATGCTGAAATCATTGGTGCCGGACCTGCACCTTCAATGACTGTTTTTGCTTATAACAATGGTCAGAGACTCTGGGTCGGTAATTCTGGTTGGTCGGCCGGTTCTTTAGAACAAACTCGTTTTATTCAATTTGATGCAAGTCCAGCATCTGGTTATGATTTTACTGTTTCGAATGTATCATTTAATTATGGCGATTTCCCCTTGGCTACTGACTTCAATATCTTAAATGCCCAGGTGTTTATTTCAACTGATGGTTGGCAAACAAGTACTTCTATCGGATCTGTTATTGTCTATAAGAATACTGTAGTCCAAACGTTTTCACAGTCATTGAATGTTACAATTCTGAATAATCAAACATTCTCACTTAGAATTTTTCCATATTCGCCCAATGGCGGTATTGCCGGAACCCCAACATTCGCGATTCACAGCAATGTTTTGATAGAAGGAACTACCCAGGAAACTTCGACCGCAGATTCTTGCGCGGTTGATTCTATTAATGTAAGTACAGGGTGGAATCATAATAACAATTCAAATTATTTTGCTAACAATCCGGCAACAGATCAGGATGTATTCTGGACTTTAATTAGTGCGCCAACGGATAATGGTAATGTAAATCTGAATGGTCCTGCCTGGGTAATTACTAAACATCCTGCCTGGATTAATCAATCAGGTAGCAGATGGATTTCTGCATTTCAGTCATCAGGTGCAAACGCTAGAAATATAGATGAACCTAGTCCTCCGTATGTTTTTCAAAAAAGTATCTGCGTTAGTGATACAACTAATCTTACTTTTAACCTTAATGTACTTGTTGATAATAGAATCGTTTTAAACTTTGTTGATTCCAATGGTAATTTAATAAGCAATCTCGGTGCACTTAACTCATCGATAACATCTAATTTCACAGTGCCTACAAACTTCCTTCAGGTTGTTAATAATGTCGCTCCCGGAACTTATTATATCAGAGTAGAGATTCGTAACGACAATTCAGGTTCAGCTATGGGTTTCAATATCCAGGGAACTGTAACAGGGGGTAACTCTTCGCTTTTGGAAACTCTTTGCTGCAATCCTCCTAACTCCTCTATAACAGGATATAAATTCAATGACTTAAATAATAACGGCATAAAAGAATCATACGAACAGGCTTTAGCTGGGTGGGTAATCACCTTAACTGGATCTGGTATATCCCCAATAACTTCAACAACAGATGCAAATGGAAGTTATTTATTTACAGGACTTCTTCCAGGCACATACACTTTAACAGAAACAAGTCAATCCGGCTGGATAGCAGGCCAAACAGGAAGCAGTAAGACTGTAACTGTCGGAACTAATCAGGCAATAAATAATATTAATTTTGGAAATAGACAGCTGCCCTTAGTCGGATCAATAGGCGGAATAAAATTTAATGATCTTAATGGTAATGGTATTAGAGATAATGGTGAACCGGGGTTGGAAAATTGGGAAATTAAATTATCCGGCTCTTCTAATCAATCAGATATGACCGATGCTAATGGTGAATATAGTTTCACAAATCTGTCAGCTGGCAATTATTCCGTTTCAGAAACAAATCAAAATAACTGGCAGCAAACTTATCCGCCTTCCCCTGGAACTCATTCAGTCACCTTATCTTCAGGGCAGAATGTTGCCAATATCGATTTTGGCAATAAATTAATTGGAGCAGCTGATTGCGTAGAACCACCTGCCGGTATGGTTGCTTGGTGGCCAATGGATGAAACATTAGGAGCTACAGTTGTTTTAGATATTAAAGGAAACAATAACGGAACGCCTTTCCCGGGTGCTATTGGTACAATTGGGTCGCCTGTGGCTGGTGCAGTACCCGGAAGTACTTTGCAATTCTTAAATCCTCAGGCTAAAGTCGACGGCTCTTTGTTTTTTGTTAACTCCGCAGTTCTTAAATATATCAAAGTTCCGGACAGTCCAACTTTAAATTTCGGTGCTGGGGATTTTACAATCGATGCTTGGGTTTACCCGGTTGTCGTAAATTCTTTTAGGGTTGAACCAATCGTTCAAAAAGTGGAATTAACCACTCCTGTATGTACCGGTTATAGACTCTATATACAAGGCGGCAACTTGCACTTTGTTGTAATGGATGGTACTTCCACTTCCGTTATATCTACACCAATAACATATTCACAATGGCAGCATATTGCAGCTGTTAGAAAAGGCGGTACGCCTAATACTTTTGAATTATATATTAACGGTGTTTTAACAGCTTCTACAAATAGCCAGATTAATAATACAAGTAATTCAGCAGAACTTATTCTCGGTGGAATACCCAGCCCAAGTGGGGGAGCAATATGTGGATTGCCTGCACAATATGGTTGGGGTGAAATAGCAATTGATGAACTCGAAATATTCAACCGTGCTCTTGATCAATCAGAAATATTTTCACTATGGTATGCTGATACTTTTGGTAAATGTAAACCCGAACCAACTTCAATTGATTTTAATAATCCGGATAAATTTATCCCGAGTAATTTTTTACTGGGCCAGAATTATCCTAACCCATTTAATCCTGCAACGTCAATCAGTTATGCTTTACCCGTTGAAAGTAGAGTCAGGATTTCTGTTTATAATATTTTAGGAGAGATTCTGGTAAATTTAGTTGATGATATTAAACCGTCAGGAAACTATAAAGTTAACTGGGACGCAAGTAAATTATCCTCAGGATTATATTTATATAAAATTGAGGCTATTCCACAAAATGGTGAAAAACCATTTACTCAGGTAAAGAAGATGATTCTACTTAAGTAATATTCTGTATTGCAAGATTTCGCAATATTTTATTTCCTTAATAATAATTAAGGAATAATCTAATATATGCAGCGTAACTGAATATATTGAGGGTTACAACCAAGTCGCTGCAGCTTAATAATTTCTTCCATAACATAACCGCCGGATAACTCCGGCGGTTTGTTTATTTACCATTCGTATTCACAATCATTGCAGTGGTATTTTGGAGCTTTGCCATTTTCATCTATTGGTACATCACAACCACCATAGTGTACGTTATCATCATCATTTTCATTCTCATTCTCTTTTTTTGGATCTAGCATTACTAATCCCCAAATTATTTTGGCAATCGATTTACCTCCGCACTTAGGACAAGTTTTTCGAGGTTTTGATTTCGGCTTTTTTACTGAAATGATCATTTTTCACAATTATGTTTCAACATAAAGCTACATAAATAATTTGAGTTTTTCTTTAGTTGATTGTGAAGGTATTTGTAGCAGTTTCATATAAATCTGAATCAATTAATTTTTAATTTCACTGTGTCTTTTTTGTGTCTTTTTCTGCACCAGACGACACCATTTTACACCAATTTTAGGTTTTGCCAGGATTTCATAAAATAAAAAAACCTTGATTATTTATTATAATCAAGGTTTTCGTGTGGAGCTAAGCGGGATCGAACCGCTGACCTCTTGAATGCCATTCAAGCGCTCTCCCAGCTGAGCTATAGCCCCATCCTAAATTTTGAATTGAAAATTACTGATTGAGAATTAAAAGAACTAATGCAAAGGTAAACAGAGGATAAACTTTTGTCAAACTTTTTGTTAATGTCCGCTCTCTACCTTTTGGATTACAGAATTAATCTGATTGAAACTCTGCTGCAATCTTCTCAATTCGCTCTCAAGTCTGTAGATTTTGTACGATTCCAATGCCTCTTTGCCTCCGAGCAGCCAGTTTACATCGCATCCGAGTCGTAACAGGCGTGTAAGAATCTTAGAACCGGGTTCTCTTTTCCCGCTAATATACTGCTGAAGCTGCTGCGGCGAAATTTTCATCGCCTCTGCCAACTTTTTTAACGTCCCGTATTTTCTCTTTGCAAATAATCTTAATCTTTCGCCAATACCAAGATGCATTGCCTCTTCGCTTGTAAAAAGATCGAGCGATTCGTTGTATTCTCCTTCGAATAAATTTAATTCAAACTGATAGTCATCAATAATTTCTTTTATTTTTTTATACAGGTCATCGTCAAATTGAGGTGATTCATTAATAAGATATGAAAGGGTTTGTACCTTAATACCTAGTTTCTCAGCGATTATTCCTAACTTGATACCGAGTGTATGAATCAGGTATCTAATTTCTTCCTGTTTGGTCATAAGGTTGATCCCTTTTAATCAATAAATCAGATACACGACGCAAAATAGCAAATTTTATCTAAATAGTTAATATTTCATGCTGGATTTACTTACTCTCCCGGACAGGTTAAATAATTTTTACTTTTATGGTAGAATTAAATTGGATATTTTTATTGGGTATGAAATTCTTCTCATTTACAAAAGACCACACTTATATCCTCAAAATTGCACTTCCTGCAATTGCCGGATTAGCTACTCAAATGATAGTAAGCCTGGTAGATACCGCTATGGTCGGACGCCTTTCGGATGCTGAATATAATCTGGCGGCAATGGGAATTGGTGTTTTTGCTACATGGGCGGTCGTAAGCCTTTTTTCAAGCCTCGCTACCGGCACACATGTCTTAATTGCACGGAGTTTCGGTGAAAAAAATGATAAAGGATGCGGTGAAGTTCTTAATACTGCAATTATTCTCTCATTTCTTATTGGGATCGTAGTTGCTTGTCTTGTGGTCTTTTTCTCACGCGATATAGCAGGTTTCTTTGCCGCTGATAAAAAAGTCGGACTTCTGGCAGGGGACTATCTGTATTACCGTTTTATGGGGATTCCGTTCTTTCTCATTACAGTTTCTTATAGGGGATTCTTTTTCGGGATCGGAAAAACCAAAATTTTCATGTATTCAGGTGTCCTGGCCAATCTTCTTAACATTATATTCAATTATATCTTTATTTACGGTGCATTTGAAATCGAGGGGATGGGTCTCGCCGGTGCAGGGTTGGGTTCCACAATCGCTACAATTTGCGATGCTTTTTTCTACTTCGGCGTATCACTTTTACCTTCCTATAAAAATAAATTCAATTACTTCCATAATTTCAGATTCATTAAAGGAATTGCTCAAAGGATAATTAAAATTTCACTCCCGGTTTCTCTTCAAAATATTTTTATTCTGATCGGATTTTTAAGTTTTATTGCAATTACCGGATTAATTGGGATTATGGAGCAGGCTGCAAGTAATGTTGTCTTTTCCGCTCTCCTAATCTCATTGTTGCCCTGTTTCGGATTCGGGATTGCCGTTCAGACAATTGTAGGAAATACTGTTGGAAGCGGGGATCTTCAACTTGCCAAAAGGTACGGCTTCGAGACTAGTAAAATTGCATCTGTTTATACAATCGCTTTAGGAATTGTTTTCTTCCTGTTTCCAAGAGGCATACTTATTCTTACTACAAATGATTCCCAGGTAATTGAAACCGCTGTACCTGCTCTGAGGATTGCAGCATTAGGACAGATTTTCTACTCGGTTGGTGTTGTACTTGCAAACGGTCTGCAGGCCGTAGGAAAAACCCTTTTTGTTATGATAGCAGAAGTAGTTGCCAATTGGTTTGTTTTTGTTCCGATAGCCTACCTGCTCGGAGTTGTTCTTGAATTTGGTCTTGTGGGTGCCTGGTCCGCTCTTCCTTTTTATGTTGTTCTGTATGCTTTGATCATTTTTATCAAATATAAGTTCGGAAATTGGGAGAGGTACCAGAAAGTCTGATCTGTGATAAAAAAACTTGACAAAGTTATCGTTTAAGAATATATTTGACTTGAAAATTGAACATGAAATCCAAATTACTCATATTGTTCCTGGTTACACTAACGGTGCTCTATGCCGGAGTGCAGCTTGTTAGTTTTACTGCAAAAAGCCAGAATGGGAATGTAATTCTAAGCTGGCAAACCTCTTCTGAAACAAATCTTAAACATTTCGTTGTTGAAAGAAAATCGGTCGACGGTAATTTCTTCGATATCGCTATTGTTGATCCGAGAGGCGATAAGAACTATCAGTATATTGATCAGTCAGCTTTCAAAACTCTTGATGCAGTTTATTCTTACCGGCTCAGAATTGTTGAGAATGACGGTTCTGTTTCCTATTCCGGTATCCAATCCGTATATCATAATGTGTCGAGCGTTAAACGAACCTGGGGTAGTATTAAAGCTTTATTCAGATAATGCTTCCGCTATCCATTTCATTCCGCCGTTTTAATCCGAATTAATTATATGTTCAAATCTGATTCAACAATTTATCTTGCTTCTAAATCCCCACGCCGTAGAAAACTTCTGAAACAACTCGGTATTAAATTTAAATCCTTCACTGTCGATTTGAATGAAGAAATTCTTGACGGTGAACATCCGGTTCAAACTGTCAAACGTCTTGCCCTTCATAAATCAGAACTGGCTCTTAATAATGTAAGATCCGGAATTGTTATTACAGCCGATACAATTGTTGTACTCAATAAAAAGATTATCGGGAAGCCGGTTGACAGAACAGATGCTTTCCGTATACTGTCGAACCTGAGCGGCAGAACTCATACAGTCTATACGGGATTCGTTATTGCAGATAAAATCACAGGTAAACGAATAATCGGTTATGAAAAAACTTCGGTTACTTTCAAAAAATTGAGTTCAAAAGAAATCAGAGATTATATTAAAACGGGAAGCCCGATGGATAAAGCCGGGGCATACGGAATACAGGACGACTTCGGCGCAGTATTCGTTAAAAGAATTGACGGTTGCTACTATAACGTTGTCGGTTTGCCCCTTGCAAAACTTTACAAATCACTGGTGGAAATATTACAGATTGATTGAAAAACTCAAAAAAAATCTGGCAATCTCATTCCTTATTACCGCAATTGTATTCTTTGCCATAATACTCTACTCCGATTTTAATGCAGTAATCGATTCATTTATTAAATTCAACTGGCTCTTGTTGCCGGTTTTGCTGCTGTTATCTGCCGGGAATTATTTCGTCAGATTTATCAAATGGGAGTATTATTTACGTTTGCTGGGAATTAAAATCCCGCTCAATCTGTCATTAAAAATTTTTTTCTCCGGATTGTCAATGAGTGCTTCTCCTGGAAAAGCGGGCGAGATTCTTAAATCATTTTTATTAAAAGAAATTTTTAACGAACCAATCTCAAAAACAGCTTCGGTAATTTTTGCTGAACGTTTGACAGATTTTCTATCGCTTACCTTCCTAGCCATAATTGGGATCTACTTTTTCAACTATTCAGCCGTTTGGATCTATTTCGTATTGATCATTTTTATGACTTTAATAATAGTTATAAGCAGTAGTCGGATTGCTGGTTCTCTTATCGGCTTCGCAAAAAAGTATCCGTTTTTAAAATCACACACTTCAAAAATTATTAACCTGTACCAAAGTGCATATATATTGTTACAACCAAAACCTCTTATTGGAATGATCCTGGTAAGCATTTTCTCCTGGTCGTTTGAATGTTTTGCATTTTACCTTATTCTAATTAATTTTGATGTCAGTATTACAGTATTGTATGCTACGTTTGTTTACTCATTCTCAACAATTGCCGGTGCTATTTCAATGTTTCCCGGTGGAATCGGTGTAACTGAAGGATCTCTCAGTTTAATCCTGGTTAATAGCGGCATATTAAAAGAAACTGCTGTTGCGTCAACATTTATAATAAGAGCTTCGACTTTATGGTTCGCTGTTATATTAGGCCTAATTGTTTTATTCATTTACCAAAGAAAGTACAAAAAATCATAAATCAATAAATAGATTAAAAACAAAACCGGAATACTTAAATGACAACAAAAATAATCTGGACAAAAATTGATGAAGCCCCTGCGTTAGCAACCTACTGTTTTTTACCGGTATTGGAGTCATATGTGAAAGGAACGGGAATTGAAGTTGAACAAAAAGATATTTCGCTGGCAGGAAGAATCATTGCGAACTTCCCGGATAAATTAACTCCGGAACAGAAAATAACAGACTATTTAACTGAACTTGGTGAAACAGTTAAAAAACCTGATGCAATAATTATTAAACTTCCTAACATAAGCGCCTCTGTTCCTCAACTTCAGGAAGCAATTAAAGAGTTACAGGAAAAAGGTTATAATATTCCGGATTATCCTGAAGAACCAAGGACGGAAGAAGAAAAAACGATCAAAAACAGATACTCTAAAGTTTTAGGTTCGGCCGTTAACCCGGTTTTAAGAGAGGGGAATTCAGATAGAAGAGCTTCGGTATCAGTAAAAAAATTCGCTCAGAAATATCCTCATAAGATGATGAAACCGTGGCCCCAATCGGGTTCTAAAACACGTGTTGCACATATGACTCAGAAAGATTTTTACGGATCTGAAAAATCTACTACGCTTCTGAATGATGATGTCGTCAGAATCGAATTTGTTGATGAAAAGGGGAATGTCTCTCTCCTGAAAGAAAAATTGAAGCTGCTTACAGGTGAGGTGATTGATGCATCTGTTATGAATGTAAAGGAATTGAGAAAGTTTTATGCTGAACAAATTGAAGAGGCGAAGAAAGATAACGTCCTTCTTTCACTTCATCTTAAAGCTACAATGATGAAAGTATCCGACCCCATCATGTTCGGTCATGCTGTTTATGTTTACTTTAAAGATGCACTTGATAAACATGCTGATACCTTGAGAGAAGTCGGTGCAAACGTTAATAACGGATTGATGGATATTCTTGAAAAAATTAAAAAATTGCCGGATGAAAAAAGAATTGAAATTGAAAATGATATTAATAAAATTCTTGAAACTAATGCTCCTCTCGCAATGGTTGATACTCGAACCGGTAAAACCAACCTCCATGTTCCTAATGATGTTATTATTGATGCATCCATGCCCAACGTTGTAAGAGACGGGGGCAGGATGTGGAATCGTAAGGATGAGTTGCAGGATTGTATAGCAGCTATTCCGGACAGATGCTATGCGACTATGTATAAAGAAATAATTGAAGACGCAAAAGCAAAAGGGCAGTTCGATCCTGCTACAATGGGAGCTGTTTCTAATGTCGGATTAATGGCGCAGAAAGCTGAGGAATACGGATCACACGATAAAACTTTTGAAGTGAAAGCAAACGGAACCGTACGTGTGGTAAATTCTAAAAACGAAACTCTGCTTGAACAACAGGTTGATTCGGGTGATATTTTTAGAATGTGTCAAACCAAAGATGAAGCAATTAAAGATTGGATTAAACTGGCTGTTAACAGAGCAAGATCAACTGGTTTACCTGCATTATTCTGGCTTGATGAAAACAGAGGACACGATAAGGAGATAATAGCAAAGATTAATAAGTATTTACCTGAGCATGATCTAACTGGAATCGAAATTAAAATACTTAGACCTGTTGATGCAATGAAATATACACTCGAAAGAACAAGAAAAGGTTTGGATACAATCTCCGTTACCGGAAATGTCCTTCGTGATTATTTGACGGATCTCTTTCCTATTCTTGAACTGGGTACGAGTGCAAGAATGCTCTCAATAGTTCCGTTATTAAACGGAGGCGGATTATTTGAAACAGGTGCCGGCGGTTCTGCACCAAAGCATGTCCAGCAGTTACTAAAGGAAAATCATCTCCGTTGGGATTCGTTAGGTGAATACAGTGCATTGGTTCCCGCTTTTGAAATGATATTCGAAAAAACCGGAAACATAAAAGCCAAAATTCTGGCTGAAACTCTTGATAAAGCGATTGGAAACTATCTTGAAAATTCCAGACTGCCTTCGCGTAAAGTAAATGAAATTGATAACCGGGGAAGTTCATTCTATCTTACTTACTATTGGGCTCAGGCTTTAGCAGAACAGAATGATGACTCGGTAATTAAGAATCGCTTTATTAAAATTGCTGCGGAAATCGCTGCAAATGAAAACAAAATTGTAGACGAATTGTTAGCAGTCCAGGGAAAAATAGCTGATATTGGCGGCTACTATATGCCTCTTGACCAAAAAGCATTTTCGATTATGAGACCTAGTAAAATCTGGAATAAAATTATTGACGAAACGTAAGATTCGTTTTTAGACTCAATAATAGAATGTCATTACAAAGAGGTTTGGTGATCATATCAAACCTCTTTTCATTCTTAATATTTCATATCCCCAAATGACTTTTCCGGCCTGCCTGCCGTCTTCCGTCAAATGCTGATTTAGTTTGCGGTTCTTCTCTTTAATGATTCATGTCTTCGGAGTAAGAATACAACACGAATTAATACGAAATAAACAGATTCCCAAGATTTTACGCTTTGATCCATTCTGACTTCTTTCATCCGACTCCTAGTTCCTTGCCTCTTACATCTCACTTCACCTTATTAACACTTGTTCACATAATCGGTTCAAAACGACTTGACTATCCTTGATTTTAGCCCCTTTCATGCTTATTTTGGCAACGCAAAAAACATATCAAAATGGAGGTTAAGATGCGTGACGATAATGGAATTGGAAAAGGTTTATTAATAGGATTTCTTACTGGTGCTGCCGTTGGTTCGATTATTGCTCTTCTCTTTGCCCCTAAATCCGGCAAAGAATTAAGAGAGGATATTAAGAATAAGTCGCAGGACTTTATGGATGATGCCGAACAGTATCTGGCCAGCGCTAAAGACAAAGCTTCGCAGCTTATAAACGAAGGTAAAAAAAAATCGGAAAAATTAGTGGCTGATGCCAAGGAGAAAGTTGATGCTCTCCTGGGAGAAGCCGAAAAAATTCTTGTCGATGCTAAAGATAAAGCCGGTCATGCCGTTGATACCGGTAAAGTTAAAATAGAAAAAGAAGGCGAGCGACTCAAATCCGCGATTAAAGCGGGCATGGATGCTTACCGTTCTGAAAAAGATGCTTAAAAGATCATGACAGTAATTGATCTGCTCCTCATCATATTAATACTATCGGCTTCGGCTTTATGTATTTTTTTGATCTTTACACTGAAAAAATTATTAAAGGAAGTTGAAGCCGTACGTACCGACGTCCATAATTTTATCGAAGCTGCTAATCCCGTTCTTGAAAATCTTGCCGACGTTTCTCAAAGAGCAAACAGAATTGTAACAGAAGCGGAAAATTATTGGGGTGAGTTAGATCGTTCGATTAAAAAAATTAAAGAAAAAGTGTCGGATGTTAAATCTCTGAAAATTTTTCGCGATGCGGAGAGTCCAGCCAAAGATCTTATCACAAATTTGAAAGCAATTTCAAAAGGCTTCTCTGCTTTCTGGCAGGCTTTTAAGAGAAATTAATCTTTTGTCCAAAGTAAGGAGATATCATATTGAAAGAGTATAATCCGGAAGCTATAAGAAATATAGCGTTTGTTGGTCATGGTGGAAGTGGAAAAACTACGATTTCTGAATTGTTGCTTTTTACTGCCGGTGAAATCAATAGAATTGGTAAGATTGAAGAGGGAAATACCACTTCCGATTTTAATCAGAATGAAATTGATAGGCAGATCTCCATTGCCGCATCACCTCTTCATTTAGAATGGAATAATTCCAAGATTAATATCCTTGATACACCGGGCTTCCCCGATTTTATCGGCCAGGTGATTTCAAGCCTTCAGGTTGCCGACCTTGCCGTTTCCGTAATTAAAAGCGCGGAAGGAATTGAAGTCGGTACAGAATTAACATGGGAATATGTTAAGAAAAACAGACTCCCGGCTGCTGTTGTTGTAAACAAAGTTGATAACGAACATTCAAAATTCTTCGATACCGTTCAAATGGCGAAAAACCGCCTCGGTTCAGATGTAACCGTTGTTTCTTTCCCGGCTAAAGAAGGATTGAATTTCAATTCTGTGGTCGACCTTGTAAAAATGAAACTTGTTAATTACGATGAATCCGGTTCCAAGAAAATAACCGAAGCTGATATACCCGGTGATGTCAAAGCTCAAGCCGATAAATTGAGAGAAGAACTGATTGAAAAAGTTGCCGAGTCCTCCGAAGAACTGATGAATAAATTTTTTGAAGAAGGAACACTTACTGAGGATGAGCTTAACCTGGGTTTGAAAACAGCAATTGTTAAAGGAAGTCTTATCCCGGCATTTGCCTTCTCTGCTTCTAGAGGTGTTGGTGCCAATACACTTCTCGATTTTGCTTCTAAATATTTCCCGGCTCCCACTGAAAGAGAACCGATCGAAGCGGCTATGAAAGACGGCGGCAATAAGGTCCAGATTAAATGTAATCCTAACGGCGAACCCGCTCTCTTTATATTTAAATCTCTTTCCGAACAGCATGTCGGCGAACTTTCAATTTTCAAAGTCTATTCCGGTACAATGACACCCGGTATGGACCTTATCAATACCCATAAGGATAAAGTTGAAAGGATGGGACAGATCTTCGTTCTTAACGGAAGAAACAGGAAGGAAGTATCTAAACTTCAGGCCGGCGACATTGGTGCGGTTGTAAAACTTAAAGACAGCCATACCGGAGACACTCTCTGTTCTAAAAACTTTACGATTGTACTTCCTGAAATTCAATACCCCGAACCGGTTATCCGTTTCGCTGTAAAACCGAAAGCGAAAGGGGATGAAGATAAAATATCCGCTGCTTTGCACACTGCACACGAAGAGGAACCCTCACTTATCTCGAGATTCGATCCGGAAATATCACAGACTATCGTTTCCGGCCAGGGCGAACTCCAGCTGAATCTCGCGATTAAATTGTTGAAGGACCGCTATGGGGTTGAAGTTGATCTTGTTGAACCGAGAATTCCATACAGAGAAACAATACGCGGAAGATGCGACGATTCCGAATATAAACACAAAAAACAATCCGGCGGCCGCGGTCAGTACGGACACGTTCATTTGAAATTGGAACCAGTACCAAGAGGATCCGGATACGAATTCGTTGATGCTATCGTAGGCGGCGTTGTACCGGGAAGGTTCGTACCTGCCGTAGAAAAAGGTCTGAAAGAGATTATGACTAAAGGTATCTTAACCGGAAGCAGGGTAGTAGATGTTAAAGTAACTCTATTCGACGGAACATATCACTCCGTCGATTCCGATGAAGTCTCCTTCAAGATCGCCGCCTCCCAGGCATTTAAAAAAGGATTCATGGAAGCAAAACCTATTATCCTAGAACCGATTTACGATATAACCGTGAAAATACCCGAAGAATATATGGGCGATGTAATGGGCGATATTTCCAGCCGCAGAGGAAAAATCCAGGGAATGGATTCTGAAAGCCCGTTCCAGATAATTAAAGCTAAAGTTCCTTTGGCTGAACTTCATAAATACTCTACCCAGCTCAGAAGCTTAACGCAGGGACGGGGAATGTTCGCAATGTCCTTCTCTCATTACGAGGAAGTGCCAAAGGAAATTGAAGGCAAGATTATCGAAGAATATCAGAAGTCGAAACAGGAAGAAGAAGAATAATTTAATTTGTACTTTTTTAGGAGTTTGTTCCGGAATAATATCGGGATAAACTCCTTTTTTTATTTGAGGATAATATGGAAAAATTATGGTCACCCTGGCGTTCGAATTACATCGATTCGTTTAAAGAGGAAAAATCGGGTGAGTGTATTTTCTGCCTCGCCGATAAACAGGACTTATCACTCGACTCCTGTCTTAAAGTACTCGATCTTAAATACTCTTATGTTATTCTAAATCTTTATCCCTACAACAGCGGACATCTAATGATTGTACCGCGCAGGCATTTATCGGAGTTTGATCAGCTGACCGGAAATGAACTCTCTGAAATGATGACCGCAGTAAAACTTTCCATGAAAGCCCTCAACCACGTAATGAAACCGCAGGGATTCAATATCGGCGCAAACCTGGGTAAAGCTGCAGGGGCAGGAATTGACGACCATCTTCACTTTCATATCGTTCCCCGGTGGAACGGCGATATAAACTTTATGCCCGCTTTAGGCGAGGTTAAAATTATCTCTCAGGACCTTCTTCAGACTAAAAAAAATCTGGTTGAGGCATTCAAAAATCTGATCTGAAGTTCTACTTCAATTAAAAAATCCTGAAGCATAAATTTAATAATTGAATTATATTGCGCTCGCACTATTCATTATCTATTCGAAATATAAATCTGAAGGGAAATCGATGGAAGAAAAATTCGAACTTCTTGAAAAAATAAAAGTACCTGCTCTTGATGAGATCCTCGGCAGGAAATTTCCTGTACTCGACGACGGTTTTATCAGGGTTGTCGATTATATGGGAAGCGACGAATCGATTGTTCAGGCAGCCAGAGTTTCATACGGCAAAGGGACCAAGAAAGTTTCCGAAGACCGCGGACTCATTCGTTACCTGATGAGACATCATCATACAACACCTTTCGAAATGTGCGAGATTAAACTTCACCTCCGTGTTCCTATGGATACATGGCGCCAGTGGATTAGACATAGAACTGCGAATGTTAATGAATACTCCACCCGTTATTCAATTGCTATCGATGCTTCTCAGAAAACCCCCGAATCCCAGTGGCGTATGCAGGCTAAAGATAACAAACAGGGAAGCGAAGGATTTTTCCCGGGAGAAATCGGTTCTAAACTTTCCGAAAGGGAGAACGAGCTTCAGAATTTTGCGCGCGAAATCTACCAGGAAAGACTTTCTCTCGGCGTTGCACGCGAACAGGCTAGAAAAGACCTTCCGCTCTCAACGTATACAGAGGCATACTGGAAAATCGATCTTCAGAATCTGCTCCATTTCCTTGCACTCCGGATGGAATCGCACGCTCAGTTTGAAATCCGTTCTTTTGCAAACGTAATAGGCAATGAGATCGTTAACAGATGGTGCCCGGTTGCGTGGGAAGCATTTAAGGATTATAGAATGAACGCTCTTAGTTTCTCGAAACAGGAGATTGAAGTTCTCGGTAGAATTTATGCCGGTGATAATGAAAATGCGGTGAAACTTGCCGATCAGTTCGGCTGGCTGAAAATAATTGATAACAGATTTTCTAAGAATATTGAAAGAATGGAGTTCGAGGAGAAACTCGACCGGCTCGGAATTAAAAAACCGTGGGAATAATGTAATTTGCTTTAAATTGTCTGAATTTATTGTGACTGAATTATTGTATTGATTTTTCCCCTTTGATAGAAAATATTAGACCTGTATTTCAAAAAGACTCCGGGGGGAGAAATGAGAATTGTGAAACCGCTTGTTTTTGTTTTGTCCCTTATATGCCTTACGGGTTGCAGAGAGGACATCGTCGAATTCTCCGAAAATCTGAATACCGGTAAACTCTATATCAATTCCATTCCGCGCGGGGCGGAAATATTTCTTGATAATAACCGTGTTGGTAAAACTACTCCCGATAGTCTTCTATTCATGCAGCCGGGACATTATTCTGTAAAACTCCGGCTGACCGGCTATGCGGAAATAAATCAAAATGTTACTATTGTTGCGGGTCAGAAAAGATTTCTTAATGTTGTCTTTCGAAATTAGAGATTGAAAAGGAATTGTTGGAAATAATAATTATCGCTGCCGTCTCGAAGAATAATGTGATCGGTCATTCCGGAAAAATCCCCTGGCATATTAAAGAAGAATTAATTCATTTCAAAAATTCTACCGCCGGTTTCCCAATTGTGATGGGTAGAAAAACTTTCGAATCCCTCAAAAAACCTCTTGAAAACCGGCTTAACATTGTCCTGAGCCGAAATCCCGGCTTTTCATTTTCTCACCCAAACGTTGTAATTTGCAACTCGGTTTCAGAGGCTCTGGATTTTTGCATCAGGAAAAATGAGAACAAAGTTTTCGTAATCGGCGGGGAGGAAATTTTCCATCAAACGATTAATCTGGCTTGTAAGATGATTATTTCCGAGGTGGATATTACAGCCGAAGGAGACCGGTTTTTCCCGGAAATTATTATGTCCGGTTGGGAAATTGAATCTGTTGAAGAACGGAATGGATTCAGAATTAAAAATTATAAAAGAATAGTTGAATAAAATTTTGAACAGAAAAATCAAAATACTTCCTGAAAATCTGGCCAATAAAATTGCCGCCGGCGAGGTTGTTAATAGACCTGAGTCGGTTGTAAAAGAATTGATGGAGAACTCAATTGATGCCGGTTCTTCTGCAATCGAAGTGATCGTAAAAAACGCCGGTAAAAACCTGATACAGGTTGTTGACGACGGCCCCGGTATGAACGAAGAGGATGCAATCCTCTGCATTGAACGGCACGCTACAAGCAAGATCAGTTCGGTTGAGGACCTTCAGGCTATTAAAACACTCGGATTCCGCGGTGAGGCGCTTGCTTCAATTGCCGCTGTCTCCATATTCGAACTTAAATCAAGAACTCATTCAGATGAACTTGGTGTCTCTATCAGGGTTAGTGAGGAATCGGGAATTGTTAAAGAAAAAGATTCTATGCCGGTAGGCACCTCTGTAACCGTTAAAAATCTATTTTATAATGTTCCTGCCAGAAGAAATTTTCTTAAAAGTAATTCTACAGAATTGAAACATATTGTCGAGATTTTTAAGAGGATTGCACTAAGTCATCCTGATATTTCATTCCGACTTTTTAACGATGATGATATTATATTCGACCTTCCCGCCGGAGATTATAAAGAAAGACTGAAATCAGTATTCGGTGAAAATATTGTCGACTTAATACTTGAAGTAAATGAAATTACAGATTACTTAAGTCTCACCGGATTTATCACTAAACCGGCTTACCTGAGAAGAAGTAAAGGAGAACAGTATCTTTTCTTAAACAACCGTTATGTCCAGAGCAGGATAATTAATCATTCCGTCTTTTCAGCCTATGAGAACCTGATGGAGAAAGGTGATTATCCATTCTTTATTCTATTCCTTTCAATCGATCATAAAAAAGTTGATGTGAATGTTCATCCTTCAAAACTTGAGATTAAATTTGAGGATGAAAAACAAGTCTATTCGTTTGTTAATGCCGTTATTAAGAAAACTATTGGAAGCTACGACCTTGTACCGACTGTTTCATTCGATAGTACTACAGATGTGAATGGATCACTCAGTTTCTCTTCTCCGGAGAGCAGAATAAGAAGTGATTTTTCCGACCGTCCTGTAACAGAAAAACCCTCCCGCGACCGTTCGATTTTTTCCGAAAGTGAAATAGACCAGCTCTTCGAAAACCTGAACCGGGAAATAAAAACTGCAGCTCCGTCGGGTTCGGTGGAACATCCTTTCGGTAATAATTCTCAGAAAGAGATCTATCATCAATCCGATACCCTGGTCTCCGATGATTCTCCGTTTATTGTACTTCTTCATAATAAATATATCCTCTCGCAGATTAAAAGCGGACTGATGATAATCGATTTCCATGTAGCTCACGAGCGGATCCTATACGAAAAGGCGCTTCAATCTTTCGAAGCCAATATCCCTTTTTCACAACATCTGTTATTTCCTCAGAGCATCAAAGTCGATCCGGCCGATTATCAATTGACGAAAGAACTTGAACCTTATTTAACGAATCTCGGTTTTTCAGTTAAGTTTAAGTCCAAAAATATTATCGAAATTATCGGTATTCCTTCTGATATAAAGACTGAACATGAATCTGATACGATGTTAGAGATCCTGCATGAATACAGAAAAAATCAGCAGGAAAAACAGCTCGAGGTGCGCGATAACCTTGCCAAATCTTTCTCTTGCAAAGCTGCTGTAAAGGCTGGCGACCGGATCAGTGAAAAGGAGATGCGTATCCTGGTCGATAAGCTCTTTGCCACCTCTATGCCGTATGTTTGTCCGCACGGAAGGCCGATTGTAATAAAAATTCCGATCCAGGAATTTGATAAAAGATTTGGACGAACTTCCTGAGTTTTGTATCTTATTTCAAAATCACTTAACGGATTTATCTAAATTTTCATCTGCAAAGGGAAAATATGGAAGAATATAAAAAAGCAGCTCAAAAATTCGAAGATAAATTAAAATCTGCCAAAGAGAATAACTGGAAGTATACTACTGTTTCGGGTCAGCAGATAAAACCTCTTTACTCTCCCGATGATATTTCCCAAATCGATTTTCTGAATGAGATCAACTTTCCGGGGGAATATCCCTACACACGGGGAATCCACACTAACGGGTACCGCGGTAAGATCTGGACAATGCGCCAGTTTGCAGGTTTCGGAACACCGGAGGATACAAACCGGAGATTTAAATATCTTCTGGAACACGGCCAGACCGGTCTATCGGTTGCATTCGACCTTCCTACGCTTATGGGATGGGATGCCGACGCTCTGATGAGTGAAGGGGAAGTTGGAATCTGCGGGGTAGCTATCTCTTCGCTTGAGGATATGGAGATTCTTTTCGACGGTATTCCCCTCGAACAGGTATCAACTTCGATGACTATTAATTCTCCTGCTGCAATGATTTTTGCGTTCTATCTTGCCGTTGCAAAAAAACAGGGAGTTTCATTCGATAAATTAAGAGGGACACTTCAGAACGACATACTTAAAGAATATATCGCTCAGAAAGAATATATCTTCCCTCCGAGACCATCAATGAGAATTATTACCGATATGATTGAGTACTGCACCAATGAAGTACCGCAGTGGAATCCGGTATCAATCAGCGGATATCATATAAGGGAAGCCGGTTCAACAGCGGTCCAGGAACTTGCCTATACGCTTGCCGACGGATTTGCTTACATTGAGGCATGCCTCGAACGGGGAATGGATATCGACGAGTTCGCACCCCGGCTCTCGTTCTTTTTCAACTCCCATCTTGATTTCTTCGAGGAGATAGCAAAGTACAGGGCAGCGCGTAAAATTTATGCTAAGCGAATGAAAGAAAAATACGGTGCGAAGAATCCAAGGTCGTGGTGGCTAAGATTTCATACACAGACTGCCGGATGCACACTTACAGCCCAGCAGCCCGAAAATAATATTGTAAGAACCGCATTCCAGGCACTTGCAGCAGTCCTTGGCGGAACTCAATCCTTGCATACTAATTCGATGGATGAAACTCTCGCTCTTCCAAGCGAAAAAGCTGTAAAGATTGCTCTCCGGACTCAGCAGCTTTTAGCATATGAAACAGGGGTTATCAATACCGTCGATCCTCTGGGCGGAAGTTATTTTATTGAATCCCTTACTGAAAAGATGGAAGAAGAAGCAAATAAAATCTTTGATGAGATCGATTATTTAGGCGGCGTTATCCCTGCGATTGAATCAGGGTACTTCCAGAAAGAAATTGCTGATTCTGCCTACCGCTACCAGAAAGAACTTGAGAGGAAAGAAAAAATAATTGTCGGCGTAAATGATTTTGTTGAAGGGGATTCGAAAATTGATATACCGATTCTTCAGATCTCTCCCGGTGTGGAAAAGAAACAGAAGGAAAGGCTTGCTTCTCTTAAGGCAAGACGCGATAATAAAAAAGTTGAAGAGAGTATCAGGAAAATTGCTGCGGCGGCTACGTCGGATCAGAACCTGATGCCTTTATTAGTTGAAGCGGCAGAAAATTATGTTACTTTAGGTGAAATGGTTGAAGTACTAAAAATACATTTCGGGACATATGAGGAAGCGGTTGTTTTCTAAAATTTCACCTTACATAAGAATTTTAAGATTATCGGACTGGCTGAAAAATATTTTTGTCTTTGTACCGCTTGTATTCTCCAAACACCTGTTCCATACCGATTACATTTTAACGGTTGCCTCCGGTTTTATTGCATTCTCCATTGCTTCAGGAATGGTTTATGTATTCAACGATATAATCGATGCTGATAGCGACAGGCTTCATCCATTAAAAAAAAACCGTCCTGTTGCCTCAGGGGAATTGAACAAATCCCGTGCGGCTTTTCTTCTATTTGTACTTTTTATAATTGTATTACTCTTTACGATTCTTCTGAATAATAAATTTATTCTGATAATCTGGACTTATGTTCTGATCAATCTTCTTTACACACTTTACCTTAAAAAAATTGTTATTGCCGATATATTCTCAATTGCCTCCGGATTTCTCTTAAGGGTGGTAAGCGGCGCTGTTATAATTGATGTCGATTTATCCAACTGGCTTATACTTACAACTATATTCTTGTCGCTCTTTCTTGCCGTTATGAAACGCCGGGTAGAATTCGCAAGCATTCCCGACCCATCGATTCAGCGGGTGGTTCTCAAAGACTATTCACTTCCGTTTATAGATATGATCGCTGCCGTTACTTCAACCTGTGTTGTTATCAGTTATGCTTTCTACTCCGTAGCCGAAAGGACTATTAAAGCATTCGGATCGGAGGAGTTTGTCTTTACAACTCTTTTTGTAATATTCGGAATTTTCAGGTATATGTTCATTGCAATAAAGAAAAATAAAGGTGAGAATGTAATCGAGGCGATCTTGAACGATCTGCCGATGACTATCAACCTAATCCTTTATATTTTTGTATCACTCTATATTATTTATTCATAATTTAAAGCCGGACCAAGGAAAAAATGTTTTTCGATTACTTATTCCTGATTATACTTGTTTTATTAAGCGCGTTTTTCTCATCAACGGAAATAGCATATATAGTCTCCAACAAAATTAAGATTGAGATCCGTTCAAGAAAAAATAATCTCTATGCGAGGAATGCACACTACTTTATTAAAAATCCGGATCTTTTCTTCTCTACACTCCTTATCTCAAATAATATCGTAAATGTTGCATTTGCTTCTCTAACTTCTGTGTTTCTCTTATCTGCTTTCGGGCTTGAAGAATTTGAGATACTGATTATCACAACACTTATTATTCTTTTCTTCGGTGAACTCCTGCCTAAATTTATCGGTCGTGAGCTTGCCGATAGCCTTATACTTCTTTCGGCAATCCCGCTCAGGTTCGTTTTATTTATCCTTTATCCGCTGGTCAAAATAACCTCTAAAATCTCATCGGTACTGAGCAGAATGAATAAAAGGGAGGAAGAGGAGATACTACAGATTTTTGACAAAGAGGAGATTCAAAACCTGATTGAAGAGAGCAGCGAAGCTGGCAGAATGAATGAGGACCAGTCGGATATTATCTCCCGCGTCATCGAGATTAAAGAACAGAGAGTATATGAAGCTATTACTCCCCGGACCGATATCGCCGGAGTAGATATTTCCAGCTCACTCGAAGAGGTGATGGATAAGTTTATCGAAACAGGGTACTCCAAACTGTTAATCTATGAGGATAACCTCGATAATATTAAGGGAATGGTCCTCTTAAAGGACTTTTTTAAGAAACCTGAAAGTATCTCTTCGATGATTAGAGAAGTTGTCTTTGTTCCCGATACTAAAAAGAGCCTCGAAATGCTTAATGAATTCCTGGAGAAACAGTTTACATTAGCTGTCGTTGTTGATGAGTTCGGAGGTACTGCTGGAATTCTAACGATCGAGGATCTGATTGAAGAACTCTTCGGCGAAATAAGCGATGAGTACGATGAAGAAGAGAAGGTTGCAAAAATGACTGACCAGTCTACCTACATTCTAAGTGGAAAGGTCGAGATCGATTATTTAAACGAGGAATACGGTTTCTCAATTGATGAGGAAGGGGATTTTGAAACGATCGCCGGATTTGTTACATCCCGCTTAGGACGAATCCCTTACAAGGGGGAAACGTTTAAGATAGATAACTACTCGATACTGATCCTGAAATCGGATAAGAAAAAGATCGACCTGCTAAAACTCTCGGTTCTGCCGGAGGAATAAACTTTTTTAACTCACCTTTCGTTTAACTATAAAAAAAGGAAATTATGGGCTCACTGCTTTCGATGCTCTTTGGCAGTAAAAATAATGTTGCTAACCTTGATTCGGAATCGTTTGAAAAAATGGCCGCTGAAACTGAGGATTCGGTTCTCCTGGATGTTAGAACCCAGGAGGAATTTGACCAGGTTAGAATTCCGGACTCAATTCTAATCGATATCTATAAACCCGATTTTATTAACCGGGTCGATAAGCTCGATCGGGATAAAACTTATTTTATCTATTGCCGTTCCGGTAACCGGAGCTACCATGCGGCGGTTCATATGCAGAAGATGGGATTCGAAAAAGTTTTTAACCTTGAGTACGGTATAAGCGATTATACCGGAAAGGTTGAACCGTAATGGATCACCCGGTTATCTTTATAGACGGGCAGTGTAATCTCTGCAATGGTCTGGTTAGATTACTGATTAGTATCGATAAAGAAAAAATTTTAAGGTATTCTCATCTTCAGTCTGCTTATGCCTCGCGAATCGATAAAATCAAACCATATCTGACAACACCGTTTAATTCGGTGATATTATTTGAAAGGAAAGAAGTTTATCTAAAATCGGAGGCAATTGGAAGGATCTTCAGTAAACTGAAATACCCGTGGAAAGCCTTAAGTATTGTTAGATTTCTGCCTGAAAAAATAAACGATTTTTTCTATGATATAATTGCCCGAAATCGGTATAAAATATTCGGATCCAGAGCTCAATGCCCTGTTCCTGATCAAAATCAGAAGGATCTGTTCCTGCTGTAATTAACTTTGACGGCTTTTTATGGAAGAAAAGCTAAAATAACCTTATCTTTTGCACCAAATTTTGAAGTTGTTGATTTGTTAAAATTCTCCCTGAAAAAAAAAGACACTAATTCTAAGGCAAGGACCGGCTCTATTACTACTGCTCATGGCGTAATTGAGACCCCGATCTTTATGCCGGTTGGAACACAGGGGACTGTTAAAGCCGTTACTCAGAGAGTACTAGAGTCGGATGTTAATGCTGAGATCGTTCTTTCAAATACTTATCATCTCTACTTGCGCCCCGGTACAAAAATTCTGGAGGATGCGGGCGGGCTCCACAAATTTATGAACTGGAAAAGGCCGGTCTTAACCGATAGCGGCGGATTCCAGATTTTCAGTCTGGCTGATTTGAGAAAATTAAAACAGGACGGTGTGGAATTCAGTTCCCACCTCGACGGCTCCAAACATTTTTTTACGCCTGAAAAAGTGATCGCAATTCAGAGAAGTATCGGTTCCGATATTATAATGCCGCTCGATGAATGCACTCCTTTCCCGTGCGAATATGATTATGCGAAAAAATCGAAAGACTTGACTACAAAATGGGCTCTTAAAAACAAGGAAGCCTTCGAAAACTCCAATCCTCTCTACGGATTTGATCAGTCCCTCTTCGGAATTATTCAGGGGAGTGTTTATAAAGATTTAAGGGAAAGCTCCGCTAATGATCTTCTTAAGATCGGTTTCGACGGTTATGCTATCGGCGGACTCGCAGTGGGCGAGCCGATGGACTTAATGTATGATCTGGTCGACTTCACTACCGGTTTAATGCCGGAGGATAAACCGAGGTACCTGATGGGTGTAGGACGACCTGAGAATATTCTGGAGGCGATTGCCAGAGGCATCGATATGTTCGATTGCGTTATGCCTACGCGCAACGCACGCAATGCGTATCTGTTTACCTCGAGGGGAATTGTCTCGATGCGTAATGCCGCATATAAAGATGATTACACTCCGCTTGACGGGGCATGCGACTGTTATACCTGCAGTAATTTTTCTAAAGCGTACCTTAGGCATCTTTTCAACGCAAGGGAAATTCTGGCATTGGAACTGGCTACAATTCACAATCTTACTTTTTACCTTAATCTGGTTCGTGAGGCTAGGAAGAGAATAAATGACGGATCGTTCGTCGAATGGAAAAACAATTATTCAAAAATAATTTCTGTAAATGTACAATCAATTAATTAAGGAGGAATAAGTGGAAATATTACTGGCAATGGCTCCGCCGCCTGATGGATCGGGCGGAGGCGGAGGAAGTTTAATTAGCACCCTGATTATGTTCGGCGCTATCTTCGCGATTTTTTATTTTATGATCATCAGACCCCAGCAGAAGAGAGCTAAAGAAAGAGATAAACTCTTATCTTCTGTTCAAAAAGGGGATAAAGTGATTTTAAGCAGCGGACTCTACGGAACAATTGCAGGCCTCGAGGAAAAAACCTGCCTTATCGATGTCGGCAATAACGTTAAAATGAAATTCGACCGCTCGGCTATCGCTTCTGTAGTTAAAGAATAGTTTTGGATTGTGACTTTGTGCCTTTGTAGAATTATTATTCTCAAAGGCACTTTTAGTCACTTTATTTATGGTATTAACAAAATTGTTAAAGGACTCTCAAACAATGAAAGAACTCGGCATTAAACAGAATTTTCTGGCTATCGATAAAAAATATTCTAATTATAAAAATTCGGAAATTATTATCGTTTCAGCCCCTCTCGAAAAAACCGTCAGTTACGGAAAAGGAACCGGAGCCGGTCCTAAAGAAATTCTGAATGCTTCCCACTATGTCGAATTCTATGACGAAGAGATGAACCGTGAGTTATGTTTTGAAAAGGGAATCTGCACTCTTGAACCTCTTAATTTCGGAAAGCTCTCTATCCAGAAAGCTATCGATAAGATCTACCGGGAAGTTTCTTTTCATATTGAATCCGGTAAGTTTGTAGTTACCTTAGGCGGCGAACACTCACTTTCTGTCGCCCCGATTAAGGCTCATCATGAAAAATATGAAAACCTCTCTATCCTCCAGATCGATGCCCACTCGGATCTGCGTCAAAGCTATGAGGGCTCTATCCACTCGCATGCGTCCGTAATGGCAAGAGTAGCTGAATTCAATAAAAAGATTGTTCAGGTCGGAATCCGCGCTCAATGTAAGGATGAGGCCATCTTCAGAAAAGAAAATAATATTCGAACCTTCTATTCCCGCGAGATTAAACTCGGAATGTACGGCGATAACTGGCAGGAATTGGTCGCGAAGTCTCTGACCGATAACGTTTATATCACATTCGATGTAGACGGTTTCGATCCTTCGTTTTTAACAGCTACAGGAACTCCTGAACCGGGAGGACTATTCTGGGATGAGACTATGAATCTTCTTAAAATCGTCGGTCAGGATAAAAATATTGTCGGATTCGATGTGGTTGAACTTGCGCCTTCAAAATCTCATTCGTCATCTAATTTTGTAGCAGCCAAACTAGTCTACAAAATGCTTAATTATGCTTTTCATAATAAATAATTAAGTCTTGAATAATTGCTTCATTTTAAGTAATTAACTGTTGAGATTTTATCTACTTTACCTTTAGGAGAAAGAAATTGAAACGGTTGATCCTTCTGTTTGTCCTTGTCTTATCTTTTGCTTCAAGTGCTCAGGAAAAAGTCTATTATGCAAATATCGAAGGGGATATCGATCTTGGACTCGCCCCTTATATCAGAAGAGTGGTTGAAGAAGCTGAAACGAATTTTGCCGCAGCAATAATTTTCAGGATAAATACATTTGGCGGTAGGGTAGACGCTGCGACCCAGATTAAAGATGCAATCCTCAACAGCAAAATCCGTACGATCGCATTCATCGATAAAAGGGCAATCTCAGCCGGCGCTCTGATAGCTCTTTCATGTGAAAAAATCGTTATGGTACCCGGGGCTTCTATGGGTGCCTCCTCGGTTGTCGATCAGACTGGCCAGAAACAATCCGAGAAATATCAATCCTATATGCGCTCGGAAATGCGCGCTACTGCCGAGAAAAATGGTCGGCGTACCGATATCGCCCAGGGAATGGTTGACGAAACTATCGTTATACCTGATATCAAAGACGACAGCACTAAACTTGTAACGCTTACTTCGGAAGAAGCGCTTCAATACCGTATGGCCGATACCGTGCTAACTAGTATCGATCAGGTTAAAGAAAATTTCGGACTTAAAAATGCCGAGCTTGTAACGCTCGACTCAAACTGGGCTGAAGATTTTGTAAGGTTTGTTAATAATCCGATTATCTCCTCTCTGCTTATTATGCTTGGACTTATCGGACTTTATACGGAGATAAAAACACCGGGGTGGGGTTTGGCAGGAACTGTCGGAGTTGTCTGCCTAGCTATCTTCTTCGGTGCAGGATATATTCTGGAACTTGCATCGATAATAGAAATTCTGCTTTTTGTTGTAGGAGTGATTTTTATAATTGTAGAGATTTTTGTCGTCCCCGGATTCGGAATATTCGGAATCCTGGGCATCATTTTTATGGTAGGAGGACTTTTCCTTGGACTCCTGTCGGATTTTAAGATGATCGACTGGACTTTAATTTCTCTTGCCATAATTCAGCTTGGACTTACTTTCCTTTTTACTTTTGTTGTAATATTTTTCCTTCTGAAATTTTTACCAAAGACAGATATGTGGAATAAACTTATATTAAATGAACAGGTTGCCTCCAAATCCGGCTATGCGGCTAAACCGCAGTTTGAACATTTTATCGGAATGGAAGGAGAAGCCCTCACAGACTTAAGGCCTTCGGGCACTGCTATTATTGAGGGGAACAGGATAGACGTGGTTACCGAAGGTGATTATATTAAAAATAAGAGCCGGATTGTTGTTAAAAGTGTTGAAGGTTCTAAAGTAGTTGTCGATATAAAGAAATAAAAAAAAGCACGCCTTAAATAGGCGTGCTTCTTCTTAAATACTTTATTCCAATCAGAGCATCTCAACAATATTTTTATTTGTCGATTTTTCACTCCTGACTGAAGTCTGCATTTTCTGTGTTGAATCCTTTGCCTTTACTTCAACTTCCATTTCGATGGAGGTAAGTGTCTCTGCCTTTTTCAAGAAGCCTTTTTCGATGTTGAATATGATCATTCCGTTTCCTGCAATAACCGGATCTTTGAACGAATAATTTACTCCTTCCTCAACACCTTTTTTCTCTCCGGTCCATGTTGCACTAAGATCGGCGCTTATCTTAGCACCCTTGTCTCCGTCTAAGCTTATAAAGTCATCTACCGTAAAAGTAGCTTTATTCTCAACTGCAAATACGCTCATCTGTGCAGGATAAGTTTTAATCCAGGATGAATCTTTCGCAACCGGTTTTTCCGGCAGCTCTCTGAATAGTAACTGTGTCATTGGACGCAATGCCGATTCGCTTAAGTTCTTAGAGATTTGCGACTTCTGCTCTAAAGTAAGCTGCTGGGCCTGCGGCTGAAGCTGAACCATTTTATCAATCATCTTATCAAGCCTTGTAACCTCAAAGACTTCACCGCGGCTGCTTACGCGTGCGCGGTATGGTGAGTTGGAGATAGTTGCGTATTCGATGAATTTAAGCTTCTCTTCGTTTGTGTTCTCCGCTTTGGAATCGAATTTTACTTCCTGGCCGTTCAGGTTCGCATCGAGAACCACTGAGGATATATTAACCGAAAAATCTGCAGTCTTATCATCATCAACTTCAAGAACTTCCAGGTCAAAAAGGTAAGTGATAGTCTGATAAAGTTTTGTGTTGATGATAGTATCGGCCTTAATCGACTCATCGGATGTTGTAATTGTTGTAAGCTTGTATTTAAGCTTGTCGCCTTTAGAAAAATTATATCGGAGCTGGACGTTGGCTTCTTCTAACTGAATCGATTCATAGGACTCTGCCTGTGTAGTGCCCGACTCTTTCTTCTCTTCGGATTTACCGCAGCCGATAAGAATGATTAATGCTGTTAACAATAATAAAAATTTCTTTGTCATGATTTTCCTGTTTTGATTATTAAGTTTATCTCCCCCTGGTTTAAAAAGCCAAAGGGGAGAATTAATTTTACTGCCAGCCGTTTATTTCGAGGAGTTCTTTACGTGAGAAGAAGTGAGAGATCTCTTTGGCGGCATTCTCAGGCGAATCCGAACCGTGAACAATATTTTCCTGAATGTTCGACGCATAAAGCTTTCTGATTGTACCTTCATCTGCCTTTGCCGGATCGGTAGCACCGATTAATTTCCGGAATTCTTCTACCGCGTTTTCCTTCTCGAGAACTATCGGTACGCATGGGCCGCTTGTCATATACTCGATAAGATCATTAAAGAATGGCCTCTCTTTATGTACTTCATAGAATCCTTTGGCGGAATCCTTCTGAAGTCGGACCATCTTAAGCCCAAGGATCTTGAATCCTGCTTCCTGAATATGTGTAATTACTTTTCCAACTAATTCTTTTCTTGTGCAATCCGGTTTTAGAATCGCTAATGTTCTGTTGCTCAATTTAATCTCCTGATTTTCAACGTTTATGGATTACTTCCTTTTCTTTAGAATCTTCTTGACTGTTTTCTTTACTACGGCTTTTTTACTTTTTCCTTTTACCTTTAGTTTCTTTACCTTGTTTTTAAGGCTTTTTGCTTTCACACTTTTGACTTTTGCCTTCGGGCTTTTTCCTAAAGCTCTCTTCATTGTTACGCCGATTTCGGCGGGACTTTCAATAACAAGAATTCCTGCTTTTTTCATTGCCGCCATTTTTTCAGCCGCTGTTCCTTTTCCGCCTGAGATAATTGCTCCTGCATGACCCATGCGGCGACCTGCAGGTGCTGTTCGCCCTGCAATAAATCCGACGACCGGCTTTTTAACATTCTTCTTAATAAAAAGCGCGGCTTCCTCTTCAGCGCTTCCGCCGATCTCACCGATCATCACAATTCCTTCTGTTGAAGGGTCTTCATTAAAAAGTTTGATAATGTCGATAAACTGTGAACCGATTACCGGGTCTCCGCCGATCCCGACGCATGTTGATTGCCCGATCCCTAAATCGGTCAGCTGCTTAACGGCTTCGTAGGTTAGGGTTCCGCTGCGGCTTACGACGCCGATCTTTCCCTGTTTATGTATAAATCCCGGCATAATTCCTATTTTGGCCTTTCCCGGTGAAATAAGTCCCGGGCAGTTCGGGCCTATAAGCACTACGCCTTTACCTTTTATCGAATTGTAAACGTCGATCATATCCTTTGCTGGGATTCCTTCGGTAATACAGACTATCAGTTTTATTCCTGCGTTAGCCGACTCAAGTATTGCGTCTGCTGCAAAAGCCGGGGGAACGAATATTGCCGATGCATCTGCTTTTACTTCTTTTACTGCTTCGGCAACTGTGTTGAAGATCGGAAGGCTTGTATCTTCGAATTTTTGTCCGCCTTTACCCGGAGTAACTCCGGCAACAACATTTGTTCCGTATTCAATCATCTGACGGGTATGGAACGAACCTTCACCGCCGGTAATTCCCTGAACAATAACACGTGTCTTTTTGTCGAGAAGAATACTCATGTTTATTCCCTGAAATTATTTTCAAAAATTGTTTCGGTAAAATTAAGAAAGGATTCAATAATTTACCTTATTAATTTGCCTCTGTTTAGATGTTTCTTTCCGCTCGTTTTAATTAATCATGTATTGATTCTTCTCAACTTACCGGAATCATATTAACGATTCTGCTTGCCATAAAGTCGGGGAATTTATATAATGTTTTCAGATTCGAAGATGTTTGAATCTGATTAAAACTCCTTTTTTATTAATTAGTTCTCACATAAATATTAGTTCTTATTTTATCAACATTATAGAGTAATCGACGGATCCGGTTTTTACCTTCCACGGGTCTTAAAGATACTCGACTAAAAATAATCACTCCTGTCATGAATTAGTAAAAATAACTTCATGGGAAGGGAGTGGAAACAACAGGATCATTTTTTTTACTCGTCTTCATGAAATATTGAAGGATGAACAACACTTTCTATTGAAGAAAAATGAAACTGTATTATGTCACTATCTGGAGGAGAGATGAAAAAATCTATTCTGTTACTGTTTTTAATTATGGCTTGCTGGCTACAAGCCCAGAATCAATGGACAGTTTATAAGTACCCCAATCTGCCTGACAACCGTATCTACACGATGGCCGTGGATCACTCCGGAAATAAGTGGTTTGGGACATATGCCGGCCTGGTAAGATTGACGGGAAGTACATGGACTTCATATTACACAACGAATTCAGGTCTTCCGAATAACACTGTTTACTCGATGGCCATCGACGCAAACGGGCATAAGTGGATTGGCACTAACGGCGGCGGACTTGCTTACTTTACCGGACTGTCAACCGGGCAGTCGGGCTGGACAGTCTATAATACCGGCAACTCGAATCTGCCTCATAATAATGTCCGCTATTCAATTGTAATTGATAATCAGTCAAACAAATGGATCGGATCGTTGGGCGGTCTTTCAAAATTTGACGGACAGAACTGGACAAACTATAACTCATCAAACTCTCAGCTCCCGTATAACGAAATCCGGGATATGGTTTTAGATCAGAATAATGAACTCTGGATTGCAACACCCGACGGACTTGCGCGCTTTAACAGAAGCCAGGCATGGACAGTCTACAAACCATCAAACCCGATTTCAAGCACCGGACTGCCTCATAATAATATTATGTCGATTTCAATTGCACCTAATGGTGTTAAATGGATTGGTACTTCAGGCGGACTTGTAAGATATGATAATACTACGATGACCACTTTCAAAACCTCGAATTCAAATATCCCTACAAATTCCATAACAGCCGTTGCTGCCGAATCAAATTCGGTTATCTGGTTAGGAACTGATCAATATGGTATTGTTAAATACGATGGAACTTCGTTTACAACATTCAACACTACAAATTCTAATCTGCCTAACAATACAATCCATTTTATTACGGTTGATGCCGGCGGAAATAAGTGGATCGGGACTTATGCCGGCCTTGCAGTCTTTAATGAAAACGGAATCGTCTCTGTTGCTGATAACAATAATAGTATTCCATCAGAGTTTTCTTTGCTTCAGAATTATCCCAATCCGTTCAATCCAGAGACAACTATAAGATATTCTATTCCTTCGGGAGATAATGGATCACTCAATCAGAAAATTCTACTTAAGGTTTATGATCTGCTCGGAAGTGAAGTTGCTACTTTAGTAGACGAATATAAACCTGCGGGTACCTATAATGTAACTTTTAATGCTGCCGAACTTTCAAGCGGAGTATACTTCTATAAATTAAGTACCGGTAATTATTCTTCTATTAAAAAAATGATACTTATTAAATAGTTCGGATTGTGATTTCATTTTCAGGTAATAGGCTCAATTCCTTTCATTTAAGAAGGGGATTGAGCCTCTCTTAATACTTGCTTGAGAATTGCAGCAGACTTAACTCATCGAATCCCTTTGCCATCACCTGCATTCCGATCGGTAATCCTTCGCGGTTTTTGCCGATCGGAATATTTATACCCGGTATTCCGGCTAAGTTGGCTGAGGTTGTGTAGATATCCATAAGATACATCTTAAGCGGGTCGGTCGATTTCTCGCCGATCTTAAACGGTGGAGTTGGAGTCGTGGGTGTCAGAAGGAGGTTAACTTCATTAAATGCATTGTCAAAATCCTGTTTCAATAACCGCCTTACCTTCTGGGCCTTCCGGTAATAAGCGTCGTAGTAGCCGGCAGAAAGTACGTATGTTCCTAACATAATTCTCCGCTTTACCTCACCTCCGAATCCTTTCGAACGGCTGGAAGCATACATCTCTTTTAAGGTCGATGAGTTCTTATCACGGTATCCGTAATGGGCTCCGTCGTAGCGCGCAAGGTTTGACGAGGCCTCTGCCGTTGTCAAGATATAATAAGTCGGGATCGAATACTCAGTGTGGGGAAGTGAGACCTCTTGAACATCATGACCGGAGGATTTTAATTTTGCTATCTGATTCTGAATTGCCTCATTTATTTCCGGATCGAGCCCTTCGGCAAAATATTCTTTGGGCAGTCCGATCTTAAACTTTTTCTCCGAATAAATTTCACTTAAAAATTCAGGAACGGGAATATTAACCGATGTTGAATCATTGGGGTCATGCCCAGAGATTACTTCCAGAATTAGAGCCAGATCCTCAGGACTGTTCGCCAGCGGTCCTATCGTATCGAATGATGACCCGTATGCCGTTAGTCCGTACCTCGAGACTCTTCCGTAGGTTGGTTTAAGCCCGAAGATTCCGCAGAAGGCGGCGGGCTGACGGATGGAACCCCCGGTATCAGTTCCTAATGCAGCGTCGCATAATCCGGCTGCAACTGCGACGGCTGATCCGCCGCTGGAACCTCCAGGCACTCGCGATTTGTCGATCGGATTCAGGACCTTTCCGAAAGCCGAGTTTTCGTTAGAGGAACCCATTGCAAACTCATCGCAGTTGGTCTTCCCGATTATAATCGCGTCTTCACGTATTAGTCTTTCAACGGCAGTTGAGGTGTAAACGGATTCAAAGTTTTTAAGAATGTTAGATGAGCAGGTAAGTGGCTTGTCTTTAATTGCGAGAACGTCTTTAATGGCGATTACCATTCCGGCAAGCCGGCCGGCTTTATTGGACCTAATTCTCTCTTCAATCTTTTCTGCCTCGGAATAAGAATCCTCGAATAGAAAATTAAACGCGTTTAAGTCTTTATTCTCTCCGGCTTTCGAAAGGAAATACTCAATATTGCTTCTAAGACTTAAAGACCCGGATCGGATTAATTCTAATTTTTCGGAATGGTTTTTATAGCCGGTCAATAAACTTTGTTCCTGATTAATAATTTATGTCTTTCTAAAAAGAAATCAGTTCTCTAATTTCTTATCGCTTTTCTCTTCGGGTTTATCGGTTATCTTAATATCGTCTTCAACCTCGCGCATTGCTTTCTTGAACTCGCGCATCCCTTTTCCTACACCCTGGGCAAGTTCAGGAATTTTCTTTGCGCCGAATAAAATCAGAATGGCAAGCACTATAAGAATTATTTCAGTTGCTCCTAAATTACCGAACATAATGTCCCTCGCATTTATTTTTATTGAAATTTCTTATTTGAAATGGGAAGCGATCGATTTGAATATTAAAGCGCCGTCTGTCTTTCGGAGTATCGGATCGCATGCGTTTTCAGGATGTGGCATCATTCCCATTACGTTCTTTCTTTTGTTTGAGATCCCGGCAATATTATGAAGCGAACCGTTCGGATTATATTTGTGGCTTACATGTCCGTCGTGAGACGAGTAAGTAAAAATAATCTGGCCGTTTTCTTTCAACTCCTTTAAGGTCTCTTCATCGGTAAAGTAATTTCCTTCGCCGTGTTTTATCGGAATCTTTATTGTCTCTTGTTTAATCCCTTTGGTAAATATTGTCTCTTTGTTTTCTACTTTAAGATAAATATCCTTGCAGACAAATTTAAGGGATTCATTCTGAAGCATAACTCCCGGGAGTAACCCCGCTTCAAGCAGAATCTGAAACCCGTTGCAGATTCCGAATACAATCCCGCCTTTCTCCGCAAAAGACACTACGGAGTCGAGTATCGGAGAGAATCTCGCAATGGCACCCGTCCGCAAATAATCCCCGTAGGAAAACCCGCCCGGTAGAATTACTGCGTCGCAGTTTTTTAAGTCCTTCTCCTTATGCCAGAGGAATTCCGCATCATAGCCTAAGACTTTCTTAACCGAATAATAGGCATCGTAATCGCAATTGGAACCGGGGAATACTACAACTCCGAACTTCGGTTTCATTTCTTCTTATCCTTTTTTACCGGCTCGTATTCCTCGAGTGTATACTCAAAATCCTCCATGATCGGATTCGACAGAAGCTTTTCGGAATATTCTTTTACTTCCTTTTCTGCAAGCGACTTATCCGTTGTATCAACGAAGAACTCGATATACTTTCCGATTCTTGTCTGCTTTACGTTATGAAATCCGAGAAGTTTTGCGCCCTGCTCGACTGCTTTCCCCTGGGGATCTAAAATCTTGGGCCTTCTTTTTACAATTACTGTTGCTTTATACACTTCTGCTCCGGAATTTTTTTAATCTTTGTAACTAATTTCCGCTTCCGTTCTCAAATTTTTTGCCGGTTATCATATAATAGAAATGCCGCAGGATACCAAACAGTATCACCGACAAAAAGATAAAAAATAGAGTCTGACCGTTTGTAATTATTGTAAGTATTAATGCCGCGATAAGTATTACAAAAAGAAATATCTTCTCCTTAAACTTCCTGTCTTTCAGTTTAGGAAGTGCGCTGTAACGGATCTTGCTTACCATTAGTATCGATAAAAGAATTATCAGCGGGGTAACGATATAACTTATCGGGTCGATTATTCGGCCCTCCCTATAGAAGGAGAAGAAAAGAAGCGTCATCGTGATGGCAGCAAGCGGGATCGGAAGTCCCGTGAAATCCCCTTTGGTCTTGAGATCCTCTGTCATCACGTTAAACCTTGCAAGACGGAGCGCGCCGAAAATTAATATGCATGCGCTTAAGAGAATTCCCCATGGCCCGAACTGAAACGCGTATGCTTTGTAGATCAGAAACGATGGGGCCGCGCCGAAACTTACAACGTCGGATAGTGAATCGAGCTCTACGCCGAACCGGCTCGTTGTATCGAGCAGGCGGGCTACTATTCCGTCAAGTGTGTCGAATATCGCTGCCGTGATTATAAAGATTGCCGCGTACTTAAAATTATTCTGCGAAGTATAGATTATTGACATAAAGCCGCAGAAGATATTCATTGAAGTAACCGAGTTGGCAATGAATGCCTTGGAAATGAGGGGTTTATTCATCCGCATACTCAAATAAAATTGTCTCTCCGGCTGTTACTATATCTCCGAGCTTTACATTCAGTTTCCATCCTTTCGGGACTATTACATCCGACCGGCTTCCGAATTTGATCATACCGAAACGGTCTCCCATCGTAACCTGATCGCCCAGTTTAAGGTCGAATACAATTCTTCGGGCAATGAATCCGGCTACCTGCGTAAAGAGCATCTTCCCGTAACGCCCGGTTATTCCGATCTCGCTCCGCTCGTTTCTTAAATCGGCCTTCTCGTGGAATGCAACAAGATAATCACCCTTGATGTAATTTAAGAAATCGACTCTCCCGTCTACTGGAATCCGGTTTACATGAACGTTAAGCGGTGACATAAAAATCGAAACCTGAGTTGCTTCACTCTCCAAAAACCTCTTCTCAAAAACATCCTTAACAATTACAATCTTTCCATCTGCAGGGGAGATTATTACATCCTTCTCCTTTGGGGGTGTCCGCTCAGGGTCGCGGAAGAAATTGAGATTGAACAATAAAAAAGCTATTCCCAATAATAGAAGCGGGTATTTAATCCATCCGTTGCTGATGAAGAGCGAAATAATGATCAGAATGACGGAAAACCCGGCTGAAATTAAAAACGTATTTAAACCGTACTTTGTTATCATCAATTCGTTGTTAGTTTAATAGAGAATACCGGCACAAATGTAATATTTTCCCGCTTTAATTTCTTGTCATTATTTTTTTTGCTAATTTTTGCACCCGGTTATTCCGGCAAACTTAAAGAAAGCCGGATCTATTTCTACTTTAACGGAGGATAAATGAATTTAAATATGCAGGGTATGTTAAAACAGATTCAGAAGATGCAGGCCGATATGGCTAAAGTTCAGTCTGAATTGGAAAATAAAACCGTCACAGAGGAAAGCGGCGGCGGTATGGTTAAAGTTACGGCAAACGGAAAAAAAGAACTTGTTTCGATCAATATAGATGATGAAGTATTAAAAGGCGGCGACAAAGAAATGATCGAGGACCTGGTAGTTGCCGCGGTGAATAAAGCTCTCGCATCGGCAGGGAAACTGGCCGAAGAGGAGATGGCAAGTGTTACCAAAGGAATGCTCCCTCCGGGTTTCAATATTCCGGGATTATAAGCCGTGCTGATCGCAGAACCGCTTCAGAAGGCTATTGATGAGCTGAGCAAACTTCCCTCAATCGGACGGAAAACCGCCCAGCGCTTAGCGCTCCATTTGCTTAAGAGCTCTCAGGCAAATGTAGATTCACTTATCTCGTCTCTTCAGGATTTAAAGTCCAAGATCCGGTTTTGCCAGGTCTGTTTTAATCTTTCGGTTGATGAAAAATGCGATATCTGCAGCAGCCATAAACGGGACCGCTCAGTTCTATGCGTTGTTGAAGAGGCAAGCGACGTAATAGCAATTGAGAAGACAAACGAATTTAACGGACTCTATCACGTCTTAAGCGGCGTCTTAAACCCGCTTGCTAACGTGTCGGTTGATGCGCTCCACATAAGAGAGCTTGTTCAGAGAATTGAGGAGAAGGAGATTAAGGAAGTAATACTTGCTCTTAATCCCGATGCTGAAGGTGATGCTACATCTCTCTACTTAACTAAACTCCTTAAAAGTTATCCCCTTAAAATCTCGCGCATTGCCCGGGGACTTCCGATTGGAGGGGATCTTGAATTTGCGGACGCTGCTACTATAGGACGGGCTTTCATCGGCAGGATTTCTCTTTAAGGAAAAGGACCCTGGCAAAAAAAATGCAGAGTGACTGGTTCAAAGATTGGTTCTCGTCGGAGGAATATAATCAGGTCTATTTTCATCGGGACGATAACGACGCAAAAAAACTGATCGACCTTATACTCTCCAAAGTCAGTATATCAAAAGATCACACCATTCTGGATGCTGCATGCGGATCCGGGCGTCATATGAATTATCTCTCCTCTCTGGGTTATTATGTAGTCGGTTTCGATTTAAGCAAACCTTTCCTACTTGAAGCAAAAAAAAATAATCCTTCAGGTAATTTCTTAAGAAGTGATTTAAGGGAGGTCACCTTTAAAGAACAATTTGATCTGGTCCTTAATCTTTTTACCAGCTTCGGTTACTTTTCTTCTGATGAAGAGAATTTCAGGTTTCCAAAAAATGCTTTCGGTTTCTTAAGAAAGGGCGGCTATTACGTGCTCGATTATCTTAATCAGGATTATCTGACCGGCAAAATCATACCGTATTCTGTTAAGGAATTCGATGGACTAAAAATAGAAGAGAGCCGTTCAATTGAAGAGGGCAGAGTAGTTAAAAGAATTTCTATTACAAAGGAAGGTCGCATAAAAGAGTTTGTTGAATCGGTCAAGCTCTACCCGAAAGATTTTATACTTGAACAATTTCAGGGTTTTGGTTATAGTGTGAACGGTCTATTCGGAGGCTACGATGGTTCTGCCTTCGATGCTGAAACATCCACACGGCTGATTATGATTTTTAAGAAATGAAAAATATATTCTCAATATTGTTATTTAGTCTCTTGGTTATTTCCTGCGACTTACTTACAACCCGGGATCCCGAGGAGCCCGATAAACCGGGTTCGAATAATATTCCGGCCACATCGCCTCAAATCCTCTTTCAAAACCTTAAAAATTCCATTAATGAAAAGATTGCTGAGAATTACCTTGCCTGCTTTGTCGATTCGTCTTTCTTAAGAAAACGTTTCTCATTTGTCCCTGCTTCAGGGTCTGTTACTCAGTACCCGGTACTTAATTCCTGGAACTTTACCTCCGAACGGCAGTATTTTACAAATTTAAGGGCTAACTTAAGTCAGGGCGGGAGCATAACGGCTTCTTTCAGCGATGCTGTAAATACCCCGCAGGGGGATAGCGTTATCTATACGCTCAATTATTCCTTACAAATTTCCTCCGGTAATCCTAACTTAGCGGGTAATTATTCGGGTTCGGCTCTGTTTAAGATTTTCCTGGATTCGCGCAATCAATGGGTTATTGTCGATTGGCAGGATATAAAAAAAGAGAACCTTCTTTCTTGGAGTGACCTTAAAGGGAGGACCTATTAAAAAAGTTATTTTAATCGTCTTAATTCCTTTGCTCATATACAGTTGCGTTAATCCTTTCGCGCCGGAGATTGATGAAAATCTTGGGGCTCAGGGTGGTCTGATCAGCGACCGCAAGACGGTTAACGGGGTCTTCCAGAATTTTCAGTATGCCTATACATTTAAGGATACCCTGATCTACAGCCAGCTCCTTGATCCCGAATTTATCTTCTCTTTCAGGGATTATAACCTTGGCGTTGATAATAACTGGGGACGCGACGAAGAAATGAAGGTTACCTACGGACTCTTCCAGAATACTCAGCGGCTCGACCTGATCTGGAATAATATTATTTCGATGACCGGGGACTCGACAAGAATCATCAGAAGTTTTAATTTAACCATTACGTTTAATCCCACCGACATTATTTATGTTGACGGGAGGGTTAATTTGGAATTGAAGAAAGATAAAGAAGATAAGTGGCGGATATTACGCTGGAATGATGAATCAAATTTCTGACAAAATAAACCAAGAACGAAGCCTGCCCCGCGCTTTTTGAGGGGAACTAAGAACTAAGAACGAAGTACCAATGACATGATAATTTTCTACTTAAAAGAAACTCTTAAAATTTTCAGGCGCTCCTCAATCGCTACGATTATCACGATTACAATTACTACCATTGCGATCCTCCTTTCGAGCCTTTCTGTTTTTCTGATCTTCCTGTCCCGGGATTTTTCCGACCGGGTTAAACAGAATATTGAGGTTAATCTCTACCTTAATGACCCGATCTCTTCAAATGATATTGAGCAGGTAAAAGAGGAGTTAAAGGCCAAAGGATTTATCTACTCTTCAAAGTTTATCTCGAAAGATGAAGCAGCCAGGGAATTTATCCGTGAGACGGGGGAGGATTTCAGGGCTGTGCTTCAGGAAAACCCGCTTCCGAATTCCTTTACAATTAAATTTAAGCCCGATATGGTTACCGAGAAGAACTTTGACGGTCTTGTCGATGAGCTTAAGAGGCTCCCGGGTGTCTCGGACGTTGTTTACGATTTTAACCTGGTCGTTAGGATTCTCAAAGTTTTCCGCTCCATCGAGTACGTTGTTTATTTGGCCTCAATACTTTTAATCTTCCTTTCGGTCTATCTTGTCTATAGCAATAACCGGCTTCAGTACGAAAGCAATAAAAATCTCTACAGGACAATGAAATTAGTCGGGGCTAAACTCCCGGCAATTAAAATTCCGATAATTCTCTATTCAGTTTTAATAGGGTTATTCTCGTCTTTTATCTGTTTCTTAATTAATTATATAATTTTGAATATGTTGACTGCTATAAATATTAGTCTTAAATTTTCACTTGCGTTTGGGGCTATTCACATTATCACATTTGTTATGGGGCTTTTATTAGGATTGCTCGGCAGCTATTTCGCCTCAAACAGAATTAGTCTAAAAATTTCCGACACAAATTAATCCCGGGTAAAATCATGAAGAAATATTTCTTCCTGCTTTGTTCAATACTTTTTATATATAGCAGCAATTTATTCGGTCAGATAACTGACTATGAATTGGGCTCGAAATTAAGCCGTACTCAATATCAGCAGACTGGCTATTACGACCTCTCTGATCCCGAAGCAGTAAATATCAAAGTTGCTGTCTGGGGCTTTGTCCGTTATCCGGGTAAGTACCTCGTCCCATCTTACACAACCATTTTAGATCTTCTCTCTTTTGCCGGTGGCCCGACTAATGATTCGCATCTTGATGAAATAAAGCTTTATCGAAACAAGGAAGATGGTTCTCAGGAAATGCTTGTCTATGATTATAATGATATACTTTGGGAAACCAAGCTTGATTCCAGGAATAGAAACAACCCTTTCATCGAAGCAGGTGATATTCTTGTTGTGCCGGGTTCTCCAAGGTATTATGCTCGCGACCTTGTCTCGATGTGGGCTACTATTTTAAGTGCCCTTGTATCAATCGCAATTCTGGTTTTAAATTTAGTTAAGAATTAAGGGAAGATATGGATAATAATAGTTTTAATAATAATGGTCAGGATGTAAATACATTTCGGGATTATTGGAATCTTATACGTCTTAACCTCTTGCCCATTATTTTAATTAGTATTACAGGTCTGCTCGTAGCAGTAATCTATGCAGTCAATGCTCCTAATATATATAAATCAACAACAGTCCTTAAAATTGCTAAACCGTCGGGAAGCATCTTAGAAGGGTCTCTCATGCCTGAGTTTCAGGATTTTGGGAGCGACCGGTTTATTGCAAATGAAATTGAAATCCTGAAAAGCTATAAACTTCGTGAAATAGTTGCCAATGCGCTTATTGACACTTTCAAGATTAGCGGTGATAAAAAATCATTTTCATTAATTATTGAAAAACCTGATGATAAAAATGGTCCGTTAAATGTACTTAAGACAAATAGTATCGTCGGAGTCTTAGGGGGAAGTGTATCAATTGATCAGAAGAGGGGATTGGATATTGTCGAAATATCAGTCGAATCCGAATCACCCAAGGAAGCAGGATTAATTGCAAATCTTTATGCCTCGGCTTATAAAGAACTTAATCTTGCCCATAACCGTACTCAGCTTACTGCTATTAAGAATTTTCTTGCCCAGCAGCGTGAAGAAAAATTGAAAGAACTTGCAACAGTTGAAGAAACGCTTTTAGCTTATCAGGAACAGAAAGGAATCGTTCAGCTTCCTGAACAGGCCCGGACACTTATTGCACAGGTTTCTGATTTTGAAGCAAAGATGAATGCTACAAAGATAGATCTTACTATTACTGAAAGAACTCTTAAGGAATATAAAGCTGAACTTGATAAGCAGGACCCTGACATAAAAGATTATATCGAAAGTTTCGCAACAGAACCCTATATTAAAAATCTTCAGGCTCAAATAGCCGATCTTATGACGCAGAAAGATCGTGCTATGTCGACTAATACCAATACTCAAAGAAAAAATGAGTTGTTGAAAGACTACGATAATAAGATTGAAGAATTAAAAAGTAAGTTAAACAATCAGCTTTCTGTTTATAGAGCAGGTATTCTTTCATCTAGTCCTGCTGAGATTAAAGATCTAACCCGGAAAGTTTTAGAAGAAGAAGTTAAGTATCAGGCATTGTCAGCTTCTTACAGAAAATTAAATGAAATTGTTGATGATTACGACAGGCGCTTAAACAAACTCCCTACTAGTACTATTGACCTTGCGCGTCTTCAGAGGGAACAGTCATCCTATGAAAAACTCTTTACTCAGGTCGAAGAAAGATACCAGCAGGCAATTATTAACGAACAGTCGGTACCCGGAAATGTGTTAATGGTTGATGAAGGCCTTGTACCGAATTCTCCTTCCAAACCGAATCGGCTCATGATTGTTCTCGTTGGACTTGTTATGGGTATCGGCATGGGTGTCGGATTTGCATTCGTGCGTAACCATTTCGATAATACAATAAAAACTCCCGAAGATATTCAGAAAAAGAATATTAATATTCTTGCCTGGATCCCTAAGATCGAAGGAATCGATCCGGCAAATAAAGAGTTTGAATTTATTGTATCCAAAAAACCGGACGCGAGCGCAAGCGAAGCTTACAGAGCTCTCCGCACAAGGATCAAATTTTCAAAAATCGATAAAGATTCTCTTAAGGTTATACTTATTACATCACCAACTAGTCAGGAAGGTAAAACAACCACTTCGGTTAACTTAGCCGGAAGTTTTGCCCAGGCAAATTTTAAAACTCTTATTCTTGATGCCGATTTAAGAAAACCAAGGATCCATTCTGTGTTCGGACATAAGCGGTTTCCGGGATTTACTGATTATTTCTTCGGACAAACTTCATTTGAAGATATCCTCCGTACAACCGAAGTAAATAATCTCTACTATGTTAGCGCCGGTACAATTCCGCCTAACCCTTCTGAGATTTTAGGGTCCAGCCAGATGGAGGGCTTCCTTCAGAAATTAAAGAACAATTTCGATTATGTCGTAATTGACTCGCCTCCGTTAATTGCTGTTACCGATTCTGAAATTTTAGCCCAGGTTGTCGATGGTACTATTCTGGTGGTCTCTTCGAATTATACAGAAATAGACTTGCTTGAAAAATCAGTTGAAGTATTGAACCGTGATAATTCATCATTCCTTGGAGTATTGCTCAATAATTTCAGCTATAGAAGCGGATACAGTTCATATTATAAATATTATTATTACTACTCCAGTCCGACTAACGGTTCTAAGAAAAGCCGGATGAAGGTCTGATTCAGCTATGGAAAAAAAAGTTGCTGTTGTTACCGGAGGGGCGGGATTTTTAGGGTCTCACCTTTGCGACCGACTCATTGCTGAAAATATTAAAGTCATCTGCCTCGATAACCTCCTTACCGGCCGGCTCGAAAATATCGAACACCTTTTTGGCAACGGAGATTTTCAGTTTATTAAGCTCGACGTAACCAATTTTATCCATGTCCCGTCACGTGTCGATTTCGTACTTCATTTTGCCTCACCGGCTAGCCCGATCGATTACCTTAAACTTCCGATTCAAACTCTTAAAGTGGGCTCCCTTGGAACTCACAAAGCATTGGGACTGGCAAAAGAAAAGAACGCAACGTTTCTGCTTGCCTCAACCTCTGAAGTTTACGGTGATCCATTAGTCCACCCTCAGACTGAGGATTATTGGGGTAATGTAAATCCGGTCGGTCCGCGCGGTGTTTATGATGAAGCTAAAAGATTTGCAGAGGCAATTACGATGGCATATCACCGCTATCACAAACTCGATACACGTATTGTTCGAATATTTAACACATACGGCCCTCGAATGAGAATAGACGACGGGCGCGCCCTTCCAACGTTTTTCTCACAAGCGTTAAGGGGAGAGGATATTACAGTTTATGGCGATGGAAACCAGACGCGCAGTTTCTGTTATGTAAGCGATCTAATTGATGGAATTTACCGGCTCCTTATCTCGGATGAAAATCTTCCGGTCAATATCGGAAATCCCGAGGAGATTACAATTCTTGATTTTGCCGGAGAAGTTGTACGTCTGACGGGTTCAAAGAGTAAAATAATTCACAATGATCTTCCCGAAGATGACCCAAAAGTCCGTCAGCCCGATATATCCCGCGCAAAATCTCTCCTTCAATGGTCTCCAAAAGTCAAAAGGGAAGAGGGTCTTAAACTTACACTCGATTACTTCCGCAAAATGATCTGATAAGACAAAATTAATTTTAAAAAGAAAAAGTCCCGCTCATCACGGGACTTTTTTATTTTCTCTATTTAACCAAGAACTATTATTCACCAAGCAGTCAAACAAACAATCAATCAAGCATCCAAGCAATCCCTTTCCGTCCTCTGTCCTCAGTTAACCCAAAACAGATCACCGATTACAGATCACTCATTACCTTCCTTTGTCACCTTGTCACTTTGTCACCTTGTAACCTTGTCACCTTGTCACTCTACATTAACCAAGAACCAAGAACTAAGAACCACGAACCAAGAACCAAGAACTAATTATTAATACATTCCGTCCATTCCGCCGTGCGGCATCGGTGGCATTGGTTTTTCTTCTTCTTTCTTCTCGTAAACTACTGCTTCGGTTGTGATTAAGAGGGAAGCAACTGAAGCTGCGTTTTCAAGAGCTGTTCTTGTAACCTTTGTAGGATCGATAACGCCTGCTTTAACAAGGTTCTCATATTTTTCTGTAGCTGCGTTGAAACCGAAATCGTTCTTTCCTTCCAGAACTTTGTTCAGCACAACTGCGCCTTCAAGGCCTGCGTTTGCAGCAATCTGCTTCAACGGCTCTTCGAGTGCTTTCTGGATGATCTTGATGCCGGTATTCTGGTCAACGTTTTCGCCTTCGAGCTTATCTAATGATGCGATTGCTCTTACGAATGCGACACCGCCGCCGGGAATGATACCTTCTTCAACTGCTGCGCGTGTAGCGTGGAGCGCGTCTTCAACTCTTGCTTTCTTCTCTTTCATTTCAACTTCTGTAACTGCACCGATCTTAAGAACAGCTACGCCGCCTGACAATTTCGCGAGGCGTTCCTGGAGTTTTTCTTTGTCGTAATCGGATGTTGTCTTTTCAATCTGGGCTTTGATTTCATTGATTCTCTTCTTGATGTCGTCGGATTTTCCGCCGCCTTCTACGATTGTTGTGTTGTCTTTATCAACAACCATTTTCTTTGCGCGGCCTAAATATTCTAACGTTGCGTTCTCTAATTTAAATCCTCTCTCTTCGGAAATAACTGTTCCGTTTGTTAGGATTGCAATATCTTCAAGCATTGCTTTTCTTCTGTCGCCGAATCCGGGAGCTTTAACTGCGCATACTTTGAGTGTTCCTCTTAATTTATTTACGACTAATGTTGCTAAAGCTTCGCCTTCAAGGTCTTCAGCAATGATTACGAGCTGACGGCCTGCCTGTGCTATTTTTTCAAGAACAGGGAGTAAGTCCTTCATTGCGGAGATTTTTTTGTCGTGAATTAAAATGTAAGGGTCTTCTAAAACTGCTTCCATGGTCTCGGAGTTGGTTACAAAGTAGGGTGAAATGTATCCGCGGTCGAACTGCATACCTTCAACTACTTCGAGGTTTGTTTCGGCTGATTTGCTCTCTTCGACTGTTATTACACCGTCTTTGCCAACTTTCTCCATTGCGTCAGCGATAAGGTTTCCGACTGTCTTATCGTTGTTAGCGGAGATTGATCCTACCTGGGCGATCTCTTCGCGTCCGCCTACTTCTTTGCTGATCGATTTTAAGTATTCAACAATCTTAGAAACTGAAAGATCAATACCTCTCTTCAAGTCCATCGGATTGGCGCCGGCTGTTACGTTCTTCAGTCCTTCGCGGTAGATTGCCTGGGCTAATACGGTGGCTGTGGTTGTTCCGTCGCCTGCAACATCACTTGTCTTTGAGGCAACTTCGCGGACCATCTGGGCACCCATATTCTCAATCGGGTTTTCAAGTTCAATCTCTTTTGCTACTGTAACACCGTCTTTTGTTACGGTCGGAGCACCGAATTTTTTGTCGATAATTACGTTACGTCCTTTCGGGCCTAATGTAACTTTAACCGCATTGGCTAATTTATCAACGCCGTTCTTTAACGATGCGCGTGCATCGCTGCTGTATTCTACTATTTTTGATCCCATATTATATCTCCTTTATTTTCTAAAAAACTTTTATCAATCAAAGCTGATATTGAATTACTTTACAATTCCGTAAATATCGCTTTCGCGCATAATTAAATATTCTTCGCCGTCAATCTTTACTTCAGTACCGGAGTACTTTCCGTATAGTACAGTGTCGCCGGCTTTAACGGTCAGTTTTTCAACACTTCCGTCCTCTTTTACTCTTCCTTCGCCTACTGCTACAACAGTTCCTTCAATCGGTTTTTCTTTTGCTGTATCCGGAAGGATGATGCCGCCTTTTGTTGTTTCTTCAGCTTCTTTCGGTTTTACAATTACGCGGTCATGAAGCGGTTGGATTTTAAATTGAGCCATTTCTACCTCCTATTATTATGGAAATTAATTAGCACTCTAAAATAACGAGTGCTAATATAATATTTCGCTTCAATTTTGTCAATATCATGTTATTTGCGAAAATTGTTAGTTTTTGGATGGTATCTAAATATAGGTTAAAGGTAGCTTTTAAGGAAGGTTTAACTCAAAAAATCTAAAAATGATTTTTATATGGGATAATTGAGTTTTAACTTAATGAATATGCAAAATCATCGAAAAATCGAACTAACAACGACTAACTGTGAAATAAGAACCAAAAACATAATAATTCGCTTTCATCATCCAACCATCAAATCACGCAAGCAATCCTTATCCGTCCTCCGACCTCTGTTTTCCGACTTCCGTCTTCCGATTACTCTTCACCGATCACCCATCACTTCCTTTGTCACCTTGTCACTTTGTTTCTTTGTCACTACATCTTAACTCAGAACTACGTACCAAGTACAACCCGCCCATCAATCAACCAATCAATCAAGCACCAAAGCAAACGTTCTCAACTATTTATTCTTCTACAACCAAGAACCACGAACCCAGAACTAAGAACCCGGAACGACTCACCCCTCCACAGATCTCTTAAATATATAGTCTATATTCTTAAGCAGATTTTTATTGTCAAAAATACTCTTAAGTTCATCTTCACTTATAATCCCTTTAACCTTCTCATTCTTCATCAGCTCATCAAGCAGATTTGTATTCTTATCCTCCCATACTTTCATTGCCGAAGACTGGACAATCTGATATGAATCCTCCCGCGAAATCCCTTTCTCGGTAAGAAGAAGCAGAACTTTCTGTGAGAAAATTAATCCCCGCGTAAGATTTAAGTTTTTTATCATATTCTCGGGATAGACTAAAAGATTTTCTACAAGCTTTGTGGCAAGTCCTAACATGTAATCAAGAACAATACAGCTGTCGGGAATTATTACCCGCTCGACCGATGAGTGGGATATATCCCTCTCGTGCCAGAGTGCTACATTCTCAAGCGCTGCCATCGCGTTGCTTCTTAGAATGCGCGCTAAACCGGTAATCCTTTCGCTTATAATCGGATTACGTTTATGAGGCATTGCCGATGAACCTTTCTGGCCCTTGGAGAAATATTCCTCCGCTTCAAGAACCTCCGTCCTTTGCAGATGCCGGATCTCAATTGCGATCTTCTCGAGCGAAGCTCCGACTATTGCAAGTGTGCTTAAAAATTCTGCGTGACGGTCTCTCTGCACAACCTGTGTTGCGACAGGTTCCGGACTTAATCCTAATTTTTTGCAGACGTACTCTTCAACTTTTGGTGAAAGGTGTTCGAACGTTCCTACCGCGCCGGAAATCTTTCCCGTGCTTATACTCTTAATCGAATTTTCTAACCGCTCAATATTTCTTTTGGCTTCCTCATGCCATAAAGCGAATTTTAATCCCATCGAATATTCCTCGGCATGGATTCCGTGACTTCTTCCGATGCATAACGATTCCTTATGCTCAAGTGCTCTCTTCTTTAATACTTCCTTTAATCCGTTCATCCCTTTTAGCAGAATCTCGCCGGCGGATTTCATCTGGTAGCCAAGCGCGGTGTCAAGTATATCGCTCGATGTCATTCCGTAATGAATGTGTCGCGATGCCGGACCTACATACTCTGCTACATTTGTCAGGAATGCGATCACGTCGTGCTTTGTTGTCTCTTCTATCTCAAGAACCCTCTTTACATCATAAGCGGCCTTGGATTTTATCTCATCAAGGTCCTCTTTCGGAATAAATCCCATTTCGGCACGCGCTTCACAAGCTAATATCTCGATCTTAAGCCATGTATCCAGCTTAAAACTTTCCTCCCAGATTTTCCCCATCTCCGGACGGGTATAACGTTCTATCATCTTTTTTTCTCCAGTCTCATTTTCTTTATCATTGAATTGCCGTCGCGTAAAATTTTTACGTCAAGAGCATCTCCGGTTCTGAATTCCTGAAGTTTTCCGATCATTGTCGTTTCGTTGTTGATCTTAAAATTGTTTATGCCTGTAATGATGTCATAAACTTCAATGCCCGCTTTCTGGGCAGGGGAGTTCGGAAGTACCTGAGTCACTATCACTCCGCTCGAGCTCTTAAGATTATATGCTTTTGCAATTGCCTGGTCTATCGTCTGAATACTTAAACCCGTCCAGAAATCCCTGTCCACTTTCCCGTTCGTTTTCAGCTCTTCAATTACTCTTTTTATTTTGTTGATCGGAATCGCAAATCCGAGTCCTATGTTTCCCGCCGAACCTGCGGTATAGATAAGCGTATTCATCCCGATTAGTTCGCCGTATGCGTTTACCAGCGGGCCTCCGCTGTTTCCCGTATTGATTGCCGCATCGGTCTGAATCATATTAACGTAATATCTGTTCTTCTCGGCTCCTATGTTCATTCCCTTTGCGCTTATTACTCCTACGGTTACTGTCGGCTGGTCGTTGATGTCGAAGAGCCCGAAAGGATTTCCAAGTGCGATGACCCACTCACCAATTAGGATTTTGTCCGAGTCTCCGATCTTTACATACGGCAGGTTCTCGCCGTCAATCTTAAGCAGGCAGATATCCGAAGACTGGTCGCTTCCGATTATTTTTGCTTCATGCTGCGTGCCGTCGGTCATTGTTATAATTGCCTCAACTGCATTGCCGGCAACGTGATCGTTTGTAAGTATATATCCGTCGGGGGAAATAATTACTCCCGAACCTAAATTTTTAATCTGCTGATTGTAAACCCTGTCGCCGAAGAAATACCTGTACATCGGATCCATCGAGAAGATATCGCGCACCTGGCGGATCTCGGTTACGTTAATTCCGACTACGGCAGGGGAAACCATCGCCGCTGTTTTGGTTATGATCGTCTGGCGCGTGCCGGTTATATTATCCTGAACCGTATCCTGAAACGATGTGAAAGCGGCATTCAGACTTGTATTGTCATTTCCCGGACTTTCAAGTATTCCGTTGTCTGCCGGCCTGTTGATAATAAATGCAAAAACTGCCGAAGCAATTGCCAGTGTAATAATTGCGGTTGCTGCAATTAGTTTTACATTACTCATTTTAATCCTTCCTCGATTTTTCAGCTTGTTGTTTTATATAAACTTTCATCGGTTCAATATGTTTTAACAGAATAATTATTAAAAGAAATACTACTGTTAAAGAAAACTCAAAATTAGTGTCGGCGCCAGGAAAAGTATATTTATTTAGAATATCTGCCGATGTCAATGCCAGTAAAGCAGTTAATAATGACGCTGCGAAATTAGCAAAATGAATGCTTCTTCTAAATGCAAAAGCAATTAACCACATTATAACCCAGATACCCACTAACGGATATGAAATTAATAATGCACCGCCTGCCGTTGTCGCCAGTCCGCGCCCGCCTTTAAACTTAATCCAGAATGAATAGCAGTGGCCTAAGACAGCCCCGATCAATCCCATCATTTTTAATATGAAGAAATCGCCGAAGATGAGTTCGATCAGGTAGACAGTAATCATACCTTTAAGAAAATCGATCAGAAAAACAGAGAAGGCGAGCAACTTCGATTTTGAGAGACGGAAAGAATTCATTGCTCCAACGCTTCCCGATCCGTTCTCAGTGATGTCGATATTCCGGTATCTCTTTAATAATATATATGCGGTCGGAAAAGATCCGAGAATTATTCCGGTTAGAAGACTGAAGATTCCTTCCATTCATTTACCGTGATTATTGATTGACTAATTTAATAAAATCACCCGCTCAATAAAAACAGAAACCTTCTTCAACCAAGAACTCCGAACTCAGAACCAAGAACTAAGAACTACGAACCAAGAACAACTCACCCCTCAATCATTCAAACATCCAAGCATCCAAGCATTCTTTCTCCGTCCTCACACTTCTGTCCTCTGTCATCCGATTACCCATCACCCATCACTCCCTTGTCACCTTGTTACTTTGTCACCTTGTCACTCTACCTTAACTAAGAACCAAGAACTAAGAACCATCATCACCCAAGCATTCCCTTATTCCATTATTCCATTCCTCCTTTCTCCGCTCCCAAATATTTCCTCTTTGCTATTGCCGCAAAATTCTTAAATTTGAGCCGTAAATCTGAATATCACTGAAAGTTAAGAGGAGTAAATGGTTAATTATATTGGAAGATTCAATGTTGTCCCGGCTCTGCCCGAAAAATTAGAACCGCTTCGCGAAATTGTCTTTAACCTGTTCTGGACCTGGAACCACGACGCAATAGATCTCTTCAGGCGCCTCGACGGAAAACTCTGGGATGAGACTTACCATAATCCCGTTCTTATGCTCGGCAAAATCAGCCAGGAACGCCTTAACGAAGTTTCTACAGACGATAGCTTTATCTCCCACATGAACCGAGTTTATGTCCAGCTCTCAATCTATATGGAAGAGAAAACTTGGTATCAGAAAAATTATAAATTCGATAAGGAAAATGTCGTAGCTTACTTTTCTGCTGAGTTTGGACTTACCGAATGCCTCCAGATCTACTCGGGTGGACTCGGTGTCCTTTCCGGCGATCATCTTAAATCGGCAAGCGACCTCGGATTGCCTTTAGTTGGAATCGGACTCTGCTACAAGGAAGGATACTTCCAGCAGTATCTTACATCCGACGGATGGCAGCAGGAGAGATACGAGATTACCGACTTCTACAATCAGCCCCTTACGTTAGTTACCAATGAGGATAAATCTCCTCTCAAAATAGAACTCGATTTTCCCGGCAGAAAAGTTTATCTGCAGGTCTGGAAGATTCAGATTGGACGTGTTCCTCTCTATCTTTTAGATACAAATGTTCTTGAGAATAATGAAGAGGACCGTAAGATCACCCGCGCTTTATACGGTGGTAATAATGAAACCAGGATTCAGCAGGAGATAGTCCTAGGTATCGGAGGTATTCGCGCACTTCACGCAATCGGAATTAAACCGATCGTCTGCCATATGAATGAAGGCCATTCGGCTTTCCTCGCGCTCGAGAGAATAAGAACCCTGATGAAACTCTATAACCTTAGTTTCAAAGAAGCTCACGATATAAATTTTTATTCGAACGTATTTACAACCCACACGCCGGTTCCTGCCGGCATCGATATCTTCCCGAATGACCTGATCGAAAAATATTTCGGCAATTACTACCGTCATGAACTCGGAATCACCGATAAAGAATTCTACGGACTCGGTACAATCATCAAAGATAAACCTGCTTCCAACTATAACATGGCCCACCTTGCCATGAATATGGCAGGATATGTTAACGGTGTAAGCCGCCTTCACGGAACTGTATCAAAGAAAATGTGGCAGTCCGGTTTCCCCGGCGTACCGTTCGATGAGATTCCGATCGATTACGTTACCAACGGTGTTCACCTTCATTCCCATCTGTCAAACGACATGCAGGAGCTGCTCTACAGGTATATGGGCGAAAAGTTTATGCGCAATCCTTCCGATCCCGATACATGGAAACGAATTGAGGAGATTCCCGATGAGGAATTGTGGCGCACTCATGAGAGAAGGCGCGAACGCCTCGTCGCATTCGCGCGCAAGAGATTGAAACAGCAGATCATTAACCGCGGAGGGTCTTCCTCCGAGATCAATGCCGCTAAAGAAGTTCTAGATGCTTCCGCCTTAACTATCGGATTTGCGAGACGCTTTGCGACGTATAAACGAGCAACACTTATTTTTCAGGATATCGAACGGCTCACAAGTTTAATTGCCAATCCGGATTATCCGGTTCAGTTCATCATCGCTGGCAAAGCACATCCCAAGGATGAGGAAGGGAAGAAGCTGATCCAGGATATTATCGCGATGACAAAAGAAAGTTATCTCCGTAAGCGAATCGTCTTCATCGAGAATTATGACATGAACGTAGCGCGCTATATGGTCGAAGGCTGCGATGTCTGGCTAAATAATCCGAGAAGGCCTCTGGAGGCAAGCGGTACTTCGGGTATGAAAATTATTGCTAACGGCGGTCTAAACCTCTCGGTTCTCGACGGATGGTGGGATGAAGCTTACGATTATCACGTAGGCTGGAAGATCGGTAACGGCGAGGAATACGATAACCTCGACTACCAGGATGAGATTGAGTCGCGGCTGATTTATGAAATGATTGAAAAGGAGATTGTGCCTCTCTTCTATAATAGAAGCGAAGGGAAACTTCCGCGCGGATGGATTAAGATGATGAAGAATTCAATGAGGCAACTGGGACCTGTATACAACACTCACCGTATGGTTCAGCAGTATGCCGAAAAGTTTTATTTCGCTTCTTATGAAAAGCGTCATGAGCTGATGGATAATAACCAGGCGAAAGGGAAGGCATATTCGTCATGGAAGAACAAGGTTTATGACAACTGGAATAAAGTTAAATTCATCTCTATTCTTGAAGAAGAGAAGAACGGCGATCTTAAAGTTGGCAATAAATATCCGGTTGTTGCCGAAGTTGAACTGGGTGACCTTTCTCCCGATGATGTGGATGTGCAGATCTATTTCGGTAAAGTTGAAAACGGACTTAAGACTCATTCCTATGTGAATATGACCTGCAACCCGAAGAAAACAAAATCAGGTAAATACTCATACCGCGGAGAGATCGACTGCAGGGATACCGGCCAGTTCGGTTTTACTTTGAGAATATTGCCTAAGAATGATATTCTGATCAATCAGTTTGAACTCGGACTGATCCGCTGGGCGTAGGAGGGTAGCGTACGCTTAAAATATATTCAGATTGAATGCTTGGTTGTTTGATTGCGTGGAAAGAAGTAGTTAATATATTATGCTTGATGAAGAAGTATTGAGCCGGAATAAGAATCTTAATCGGTCTTATAGAAAACTTGAGATATGGAAGTTAGCAATAGAATTGTTCAGAATTGAATACGACTTGCTTTCAAATCTGAAAATTGATCTGAAACTTAAATCTCAAATTCTTGATTCCTCTTTTTCTGTTCATAGCAATATAACAGAAGGGCATTCAAGAAGATCAAAGAAAGAACTTATTCGGTTTATTGATATTGCTCTCAGTTCATTAGCTGAAAATTATTCTCAAATGTTCGCTCTTTTTAATACTGGAATTATCAGCAATAATTTGTTCGATCTTTTCGACGGTAAATGTTTTGAATTGGAAAACAAATTGCTGAAATTTATTAAATCACTAATTGATAAATCTGTGCCTGATGATGATTGGCGTGTCGATTATTCGAAGTAGGGCTTTCAGTCAAGCATCCAATCAATCAAGCAAACAATAATATTGCGGTTATGCGATGCTCTTAGATCTTTGCTGTTATTTGTTGATGAGTAATAATTAGTGCTGTTAATAAATGAACATTGAATCATTTCCTGAAATTGATTCATGGAAAGAAGCCAGAATCTTTGTTAAGGATATTTATAAGATTACTTCCCGTGGCAGCATTACAAAAGATTTCGGATTCAAAGACCAGCTGCAGAGAGCAGCTGTTTCGATTATGACAAATATTGCAGAAGGATTTGATAGCGGTTCAAATAAGTCATTTATCAATTTTCTCAATTATGCTTATCGGTCTGCATCTGAAGTCCAATCGCTCTTATATATTGCACTCGATATTGAGTATATTAGCATTGAACAATTTAATGGATTAACCGAGAAATCTGAAAAAATAAAAAAACTGATTGGCGGCTTTATTCAGTATTTAAAAAATTCTAATTATAAACCAAGAACCAAGAACTAAGAACGAATAAACATGCTACTTGAAACTCTAGACCTCAAAACAAAGGACGTCCTCATCTACTCCCAGAACCTGTTTAATTTCAACGACAGTTTTAAGATAATCTTCAAGAACGAAAAGACTAAACGTCCCAGACGCATCAGCTATTTCGATGTGTGCAACTATGTTAAAGATCCCTCGCCCAAGAACCTGATTATCTACCGGCTTCTAACAAACATCCATAACCTCGATGCTTATTCAACCAAGTATGGGTATTTTATTAAAGTAAACGGCAGGATGGAGCTCGTCTACTTCGATCCGATCTTCGCAATTAAAGACCTCCGTCACCTTCGTTTTGAACTCGACCCGAACCGCTTCCGGTTCAAAATTCAGCAGGTCGGACTGACATCTCTTACACGTTGGGAAAGCGAACCCGATTTTGCGGAAGTCTACAGCTTCGACCTCAAAGCAGTAGAAGCGCAGAATCAGAACGATAAGATTTTTGCCGATGCGATCTTCGCTTTTGATAAGGATTTCATAGATAAAGAGATTGACGAAAGGGAACAGGCAGCTGAAACCGTTCAGGCAAAGAAGTATGAGCATAAAACGACGGCTGAAAAAGCACCCGATAACGTAGCGTCGATAAATAATATTGCCGAGGATAAAACCCCAGCTGTAAAAGTACTTAATCCTCCGAGCTCTCCGGATCCAAATAAAGTGGTCGACCTGCGTGAAGAGATTATTTCTCTTCTTAAACAGGCTCTAAATATTGAGAGCGATATAGCCTCCAAACCTGATCAGGGACCTGCAAAAATTGATGCCGCCCATCAGAAGGACGCCGAAGAACAGGTTAAGAACGTATTCGACTTATTCAAATCAACTAATAAATCAGACGGCCTCTCCGACCGCGAAAAGGAATCTGTCATACTTAAGTTCGACAGGAAGAACCCCGGCGAGTGATGTGTAATGGATTATGTGTAATAGGTTATGTAGTAACAGAGTAACAAAGATACAAAGTAACAAAGTTAGGGATGGAAGGGAAATATAAGACGCATAGAGATTTGGATTTATGGAAAAATTCTATCCAATTAGTAAAATATATTTATGAGATTACAAGTAATTTCCCGAATAATGAAATGTATGGAATTATTTCTCAGCTTTGCCGCGCGGCCGTTTCGGTCCCATCTAATATAGCAGAATGAAGTGCCCGTCATTCAAAGAAGGAATTTGTACAGTTTTTATATATTGCCTCTGGTTCATTGTCAGAAATTGAAACTCAGCTAGTAATTTCGAATGAATTAAATTATATATCAACAACTGAATTAGAAAAATTAATTAATCTGCTTAATGAATTACGTGCTCAACTTTATGGATTAATTAAATATCTCAATAAATAACCTTTGTCACTTTGTTACTTCGTCACCTTGTTACTTTGTCACTTTGTTACTTTGTCACCTTGTCACTCAACTTTAACCAAGAACCAACTACAACTCACCCCTCAATCATCCAAACATCCAAGCATCCAAGCATTCCTTTTCCGACTTCCGTCTTCTGTCCTCCGACTTCCGATCACCCATCACCCATCACCAATCACTCCCTTGTCACCTTGTCACTTTGTAACCTTGTTACTCTACATTAACCAAGAACTACGATCGATCCACCCATTATTCCATCATTCCATCAATCCATTATTCCTGACCATTCCTTCACAGTTCACCGATCACTCCTCAATCATCCAATCAATCAAGCATCCAAGCATTCCATCTCCGTCCTCAGACTTCAGTCTTCTGACCTCCATCATCCGATTACAGTTCACCGATTACTGTTTACTCTTTAACCCAGCACGCCTCCCTCCCCAACACGGATATTGACTCGCATCCGATAATTAGCCATCTTGAAATTGAAAATAGGATGAACTTGTATGAAAAATCCTGATCGTATCCTGTGCCTTCTGATTGCACTTTTCATTTCTCTAAATTTTACCATTTACTCTCAAACCGATTTTGAATTTATACTTTCTGAAAATGAAGAAATCGTAATCCCCGGAAGCAATCCGTGGGGATTAATGCATACTCCTGATGGGCCGGTATCTTACAAAAAATTTGAAAATGAGATTCGATTCTGGTTTACCGCAACCAATAGAACTGTTCTTCTTAGAGGAAATGATTTTTCAAATCTTGAACCGTTTCCGCTTCAGGGAGGCCAGGCGGTTTTAATATTGGAGCCGAGCGGAACCGGTTTCGATAGTTCCTATGCCGGTGCTTATTCGGTTATACCGGCTAATAACGGAACGGATCTCCTTATGTTCTATCATGCAGAAAATCATCCGTGCAACTTCCCGAATCCATTCATGGCTGCTATCGGCTTAGCTCGTTCTACCGACGGCGGAATAACCTGGCAGAGAAGGGGACAGGTTCTTTCTACAGCAGCTCCGAAACCAGCTAATTGTAATTTCCAGATCTGGGGAGTCGGCAATCCGACAGTTTTTAAGAGTAAAGATGGCAATTATTTGTATATGATGTTTACTGAATGGCTAAGGGGTAATCCGGTAAGCAGACCGGACCTGATTTACCTGGCGAGAGCGGCAGTATCATCCGACGGGGAACCGGGCTCCTGGTTCAAATATTCCAACGGAAGTTTCTCGCAACCCGGATTGGGAGGATTGGGTACACCTGTCATAAATCAGCCGCCGCCGGATGGTCTAACTAGCGTTTATGCCGCGCTTCCTGCGGTAAGTTACAACACGGCGATCGATCAGTTCATCGTTGTATTCCAGAGCAGAAACGGTATTCATATATCAACCTCTTCAAACGGTATTTCCTGGGATACACCAAGATTAATCTGGAATGAACGCGATTTTTATCTCAGCTCAATTCAGGGTCAGCCGGGTGTTGCTTATCCCAGTTTAATTAGTTTAGATCATCCCTCGCAAATGACTACGGGAAGCCAGGGCTATTTGTATTTTGGCAGAGGATACCCGAATGGAAATCCCCCTCACATTATGGCAAGAAGAGCTTTTGAAATAAAAACTCCAACATCAATAAAAGCTAATGAAATCATTTCTGATTATAAATTAGATCAGAACTTTCCCAATCCATTTAATCCAACGACGAAGATTAATTATACAATTCCAAAAGAAAGTAGTGTAACTCTTACTGTTTTTAATGTATTAGGAGAGGTTAAGTCTCGCTTAGTAAATGAAATAAAACCTGCGGGGAATCATACAATCACATGGGAGGGGAAGGGAAATTCAAGCGGCATCTATTTTTACAGGATTTTTGCGATACCAACTGGCGGCGGTAAATCATTCAATCAAATAAGGAAAATGATCTTTATGAAATAACCTTCAGAACAATTCAATTATTCAGTCTTCTGAGGTATGTACTCCGGTACGAACCGCGCACTCCTCAATCATCCAATCAATCAAGCATCCAAGCATTCCATCTCCGTCCTCCGACTTCAGTCTTCTGACCTCCGTCTTCCGATTACCGATCACCCATCACTCCCTTGTCACCTTGTTACTTTGTCTCTTTGTCACTACATCTTAACTCAGAACTAAGAACCAACAACTAAGAACTACGAACCAACCAAGTACAACTCACCCCTCAATCATCCAATCACCCAAGCATTCCTTTTCCGACCTCTGTCCTCCGTCTTCAGTTTCAGACTTCCCATTACTAATCACTTCCTTTGTCACCTTGTCACCTTGTCACTTTGTAACCTTGTTACTCTACCTTAACTAAGAACCACGAACCCCGAACTAAGAACCAAGAACCAACTACAACTCACCCCTCAATCATCCAATCAATCAAGCATCCAAGCATTCCATCTCCGTCCTCAGACTCTTGTTACTTTGTCACCTTGTCACTTTGTAACCTTGTCACTCTTCTTTAACTAAGAACTAAGAACAACCTCTATGCAGAGATAACATTTTTTTAATAAAAGATACTAACTATTAAATATAAAATTTCATTATATTCACTAATAAATCTGGGTTTTTACTCGGAATACCAATCTTCTATGAGGGCAGAAATAATAATCTTAATCCTGAACCATTCGGGGGAAGTGTGACTTACCGTAGCGGAGCTGTGTGCGGATTTGGGTGCGGAGGAATGAGAGTAGCTTGTGATCAGTAATGAGTAATCTGTAACAGCTTACTTAGTAACAGAGTAACAAAGATACAAAGTAACAGAGTTTGGGATTGAAGGGAAATATAAGACACATAGAGATTTGGATTTATGGAAAAATTCTATCCAATTAGTAAAATATATTTATGAGATTACAAGTAATTTCCCGAATAATGAAATGTATGGAATTATTTCTCAGCTTTGCCGCGCGGCCGTTTCGGTCCCATCTAATATAGCAGAATGAAGTGCCCGTCATTCAAAGAAGGAATTTGTACAGTTTTTATATATTGCCTCTGGTTCATTGTCAGAAATTGAAACTCAGCTAGTAATTTCGAATGAATTAAATTATATATCAACAACTGAATTAGAAAAATTAATTAATCTGCTTAATGAATTACGTGCTCAACTTTATGGATTAATTAAATATCTCAATAAATAACCTTTGTCACTTTGTCACCTTGTTACTTTATCACTTTGTAACTAATTACTAACCTTAACTAATACACCATGACACAGAAAACCCAATTACTCAACAAAATCAACTCCAGATCCGCTGTTATCGGAATCATCGGCATGGGCTACGTCGGACTCCCCCTCGCCCTTACATTTGCTGAAAAAGATTTTACAGTCATCGGATTCGATATCGACGACCGGAAAATTCCTCTTCTTAACAAGGGAGAGAGCTATATCAAGCATATCGATTCATCAAGAATTCTGGAACAGGTTAAAAAGAAGAAATTCTCAGCTACATCGGATTTTTCCGGATTGATTAATGTTGACGCTATTATAATCTGCGTCCCAACTCCGCTCGATGAACACCGCGAACCCGACCTTACCTATATCGAAGAATCCGGCAGGGAAATAGCTAAATACCTTAAAGAAGGACAGCTCGTTGCGCTTGAGTCATCAACATATCCCGGTACTACGGATGAAGTCCTCCTCCCGATCCTCGAAAAGGGGATCAGCGCGGTTGTCGGTATTGAGGAAGATAAAGAGGAAATGATCGGCGTTCCTGAACGGAATATGAAAGTCGGAGAAAACTTCTTCCTCGCTTTTAGTCCGGAACGCGAGGACCCGAATAATCCCGATTATACAACCTCTACAATTCCAAAAGTAGTCGGCGGAGTTACTCCAAATTGCCTTGAAGTCGCTAAAGCGCTCTACGACCAGATAATCGTTAAAACCGTCCCTGTCAGTTCCGCCCGTGCAGCCGAAGCTACCAAACTGCTCGAAAATATCTTCCGCTCCATTAATATAGCATTGGTTAATGAACTAAAAATGGTCTTCGACCGTATGGAAATTGACGTCTGGGAAGTAATAAGGGCCGCCGCTACCAAGCCGTTCGGGTTTATGGAGTTCCAGCCCGGACCCGGACTCGGAGGGCACTGCATCCCGATCGACCCTTTCTACCTTACATGGAAAGCCCGCGAATACGATATCAATACAAAGTTTATTGAACTGGCCGGTGAAATTAATACTTATCAGCCCTATTACGTTGTCGAAAAGACAAGAGATGTCCTGAACCAGAACGGCAAGTCATTAAGCCAGTCAAAGATTCTACTGATCGGTGTCTCGTATAAGAGAAATATTGACGATATGCGCGAGTCACCTTCGCTTAAGCTGATCGAACTCTTCAGGTCTCGGGGCTCGCAAATTGATTACTACGATCCCTATATCCCTAAACTCCCCCCGACACGCAAATATAATTTCGAAATGTCCTCTGTACAGTTCAACAGTTCAACAATTTCCTCCCATGATCTTGTACTTATTTCTACAGACCATGATTCAGTCGATTATCAGCTCATTGCGGATAATGCAAAGTTAATTGTGGACACACGAAACGTTTTCGAGAGGAAAGGTGTGAAGAGTGGAAAGATTTTTAAAGCATGAGGGAGTCGAAGTAGTAAGTAGGCAGTAGTAAGTGGTAAGAAATCAGTAGGGAAGGATAGAAAGTTGGAAAGATGGAATAATGGAAAGTTGGAATGATGGATTTATGATCGCTATGCTTGGATGCTTTGTTGCTTGTATAATTGAAAACAAACTGAAAATTACCGTATAACTTATTGAAAGTGTCTATGTGTATTACGAATTTTTATCATGCATCAAAGCATTCATGCACTCAAGCAAATATTCATTTCCCCTTTGTAACTTTGTCACCTTGTAACTTTGTTACTTTCTCTTAACTACGAACAACTAACCAAGAACTAAATAGACATGAAAAAAGCCCTAATAACAGGCATTACCGGTCAGGACGGAAGCTACTTAACTGAGATTCTCCTAGGTAAAGGCTATGAAGTTCACGGCATTATTCGAAGAAGCAGCTCTTTTAATACTGGAAGAATTGACCACCTCTATAATGATCCGGAAATAAGTGGCAGGAAACTGTTTCTTCACTATGGCGACGTTGTTGATACGAGCAATTTAAACCGGTTGCTTGAGAAAATTGGTCCCGATGAGATTTACAATCTTGCGGCGCAGAGCCATGTTAAAGTCTCTTTTGAAGTGCCGGATTATACTGCCCAGGTAGATGCACTCGGTACGCTACGGTTTTTAGATGCAATAAGGGAAACCGGATTGATTAAACATACCAAGTTTTATCAGGCTTCTACTTCAGAACTGTTTGGTAAAGTCCAGGAAACGCCGCAGAATGAGAATACTCCTTTTTACCCGAGGTCTCCGTACGGGGTTGCTAAACTTTACGGATACTGGATAGTCAAAAACTATAGAGAAGCTTATGGACTCTATGCCGTTAATGGAATTCTGTTTAACCATGAGTCTCCAAGAAGAGGGGAAACTTTTGTAACCAGAAAAATTACAAGGGCAGTTTCTAGAATTGTGTTTGGTCTTCAGAAGAAAGTCACACTCGGTAATCTAGATGCTAAAAGGGATTGGGGTTTTGCGCCCGAATACTGCGAAGGAATGTGGAGAATTCTTCAGCATCCTGAACCTGAGGATTTTGTCCTGGCAACCGGTGAAACCCATACTATAAGGGAATTCTGCGAGCTTGCTTTTAAAGAAGCCGGCATAGAACTCGAATGGCATGGGAAAGCCGAAAAAGAAGTCGGAGTTATTAAAGGTTTCTGTCATTCTGAACTTGTTTCAGAATCTGAGTTAACCAATCAACCAATCATCCAACCCACTACCGATCACAGATCACTGATTACAGATCACCGCTCACTTACCCCCGGTACTCCTGTCGTTGCCATTGACCCAGTCTACTACCGCCCGACAGAGGTCGATCTTCTAATAGGCGATTACTCAAAGGCAAAACAAAAGCTCGGCTGGGAGCCGAAAGTAAAGTTTGAAGAACTTATTAAGATTATGATGAAATCGGATCTGGAAAAGGTTGTGAAGAGAGGATATTAGAAGGTAACAAAGTGACAAAGATACAAAGTAACAGAGTTGGGGATGGAAAAGGTACATAAGACACATAGAGACTTAGACTTATGGAAAAATTCGATTCAACTAGTAAAATATATTTATGATCTTTCAAGTAGTTTCCCGAGTAATGAATTGTATGGTCTTACATCTCAATTGCGAAGAGCAGCTGTTTCGGTCCCTTCGAATATTGCGGAAGGGAGTGCACGTCATTCAAAAAAAGAATTTGTACAGTTTTTATATATTGCATCAGGCTCAATGTCAGAAATTGAAACTCAGCTAATTATTTCAAACGAATTAAATTATATATCAGTAACCGAACTAGAAAAATTAATAAATCAACTTAATGAGTTGCGAGCTCAACTCTATGGATTAATTAAATATCTAAATAAATAATCCTTGTCTCTTTGTGACTTTGTCACATTGTAACCTTGTAACTTTGTTACTACTATGATTAACACAAACTCAAAACTCTACATCGCCGGTCATACTGGGATGGTTGGCTCAGCCCTAATGAGGAAATTTACTTCCGAAAGATTCACAAATATCGTTACAAGAACCTTCGAACAGCTCGACCTCCGGAACCAGCAGGCTGTAAACGATTTTTTCGAAACCGAAAAACCCGAATACGTTATCATCGCAGCTGCAAAGGTCGGAGGTATTCTTGCAAATAATACCTACCGCGCAGAATTCCTTTATGATAACCTGATGATCCAATCCAACATTATCCATGCATCTTATCTTCATGGAGTTAAAAAGCTAATCTTTCTTGGAAGTTCATGCATCTACCCGCGGAATTGCCCCCAGCCGATTAAAGAGGAATACCTTCTAACTGGTCCGCTGGAACCTACAAACGAACCTTACGCAATTGCTAAGATAGCCGGTATAAAACTTTGCGAAAATTATTACCGTCAGTATGGATGCAATTTCTTTTCCGTAATGCCGACAAACCTCTACGGTCCAAATGATAATTATGATCTCGAAACTTCTCATGTACTTCCGGCACTTATAAGGAAATTCCACGAAGCTAAAGTTAATAATGCAGAGTATGTTGAAGTGTGGGGAACAGGTACTCCTAGAAGAGAATTTATGTATGTAGATGATCTGGCAGATGCTGTTTATTTCCTAATTCAGAAAATTGATGCGAAATGTATCTATGAAAAAGAAATTACACACCTTAATATTGGAACAGGACAAGACGTCACAATTAAAGAACTTGCTGAATTAATTAAAACTGTAACGAATTATCAAGGCGTATTAAGATTTGACAATTCCAAACCGGATGGTACGCCAAAAAAACTCTTGGATGTTTCTCGTTTTACCATTCTAGGGTGGAATTACAAAACTGAATTAAAAGACGGATTAGAAAAAACATATAAACAATTTATTGAAAAATAAATGAAAATATTAGTTACGGGCGGCGCTGGATTTATCGGCTCAAATATTGTTGATGAATTACTAAAGCGTAATCACTCAGTAAGAATTTTGGACAATTTCTCAACAGGGAAAAGAGAGAATATTCAGGAATTTTTTAAAGATATTGAATTGATAGAAGGAGATATACGAAACTACACAACGGTTGAAAATTCGGTAAAGGGAATTGAGGTAATACTTCATCAGGCTGCACTTCCATCAGTGCCTCGTTCAATTAACGATCCTCTATCAACAAACGAAGTTAATATAAGTGGTACTCTAAATATTTTGGAGGCAGCTAGACTTAATGGCGTTCGGCGGCTGATTTTTGCATCATCTTCCTCTGTTTATGGTAATTCAACTGAACTTCCTAAACATGAAGGTCTTAAGCCAAATCCTTTGTCACCGTACGCAGTATCAAAATTAACCGGCGAGTATTTCTGCAAAGTGTATAGCGAAATTTATGGACTTGAGACCATAGCATTGCGTTATTTCAATGTATTTGGACCACGGCAGGATCCCAATTCAGAATATTCAGCTGTAATCCCAAAATTTATTAAAGCATTTATGGAAAACCGTCAGCCCGTAATTTATGGAGATGGTACCCAAAGCAGGGATTTTACTTATGTAGAAAATGTTGTTGAAGCCAATATATTAGCAATAAGTATGATGTATCAATCCTGGCTTACAATGAATTGTGCTACATCGAATCCGATAACATTAAATGAGTTAGTAAAACAATTAAATTCGTTGTCAACAAAAAATATAATTCCTATTTATAATAAATCTAAACCAGGGGATATCAAACATAGTTATGCGGATATAAGTCTGATCAGAAATGAGCTCGGGTATAAACCCAAAACAGATTTTATTAATGGACTTTTTAAATTATTTCAAATAATGTGTTAACTTTTTATAATTATAAGGAATTTAAAAAATTATTTTACTTCTTCTTATTAAATAATATATCTGGCATACTAATATAAATTGAGGATTGGATGGATTTTGAAATATTGGAAACACCTTACCTAATAGGAGAAATCGGTATCAATCATAATGGTGATATACAAATTGCAAAGAAATTGATTGATGCTGTGCATGCGTGTGGATGGAATTGTGCAAAATTTCAAAAAAGAACTCCTGAATTGTGTGTACCAGAAGAACAAAAGAATATAATGAGAGATACCCCATGGGGACGAATTACGTATCTAGATTATAAAAAAAGAATTGAATTCAATGAAAGTGAATACGATTATTTAAATAATTATTGTCAGGAAAAACCACTGGACTGGACAGCTTCAGTATGGGATATACCGAGTCTTGAATTTATCATGAAATATTCGATCCCATTTATAAAAATTCCTTCAGCAATGGTTACAAATCATGAATTATTATTACAGGTGGCCAAAACAGGGAAACAGGTATTATTATCTACAGGCATGTCAACTTTGAAAGAGGTGGATATTGCTGTAAATCTATTTTTAAAAAATGGCTGTAATCCAATTCTATTACATACAAACTCAAGTTATCCTGCCCCAACAAACGAATTAAATTTAAGTTTAATACCCTTTTATAAAGAACGATATGGCTGTACTATCGGTTATTCTGGTCATGAGGAAGATTTAACGCCAACTGTAGTTGCGGTCGTTCTGGGGGCTAAAATTGTTGAAAGACATATAACTTTATCGCATAGTTTATGGGGAACTGATCAAAAAGCAAGCCTTGAGCTCTTAGCAATGGACATGCTAGCGAAGCGAATAAAAAATATTAAATTGATGATTGGAGAACCTAAAAAGATTGTTTACCCAAGTGAATTTGAAGCCAGAAAAAGACTAAGAAAATAAGGAGAAAAAATTGGCAAATAAAATAGTTGCAATAATTCCTGCTAGAGGTGGATCTAAGGGTATAAAAAACAAAAATCTTTATAAATTTATTGATAAACCATTAATTGCTTGGTCAATCCTTTCAGCTCAAAATTCGGGAATAATTGATTCAGTTTATGTATCATCTGATTCAAATGAAATATTGAATACAGCGGTAAGTTTTGGAGCAAAGACTATTAAACGACCTGATATACTGGCAAATGATATTATTATGCCTGATGCTGCTTTGTTTCATGCACTGAACTATATTACTGAGCCAATTGAATACATCGTCTTTTTACAACCCACATCTCCTTTAAGAAAGAATGATGATATTAAAAAGGCAATATTTCAGATTAAAAATGAGAATGCTGATTCTTTGCTTTCAGGTGTTCCGGCGCATCATTTTATTTGGAGCAAAAAGAAAAAGTATTTTCATCCCTTAAATTATGATTATTTGAAACGTCCACGCCGTCAAGATTTTTTTCAATATGTTGAAAATGGTTCAATATATATTTTCAAACCCTGGATTCTTAAAAAAAATAAGAATCGCTTGGGTGGTAAAATTACGCTTTACGAGATGGAGGATTGGCAACTTTATCAAATTGATAGTCCCGATGATATTCATCAATTGGAAGCAATATACGAAAGGCACCGCAATCATTTCATAAAAGAAGGTAGAAAATGATAATCTGTGAAGTCGGATTGAACCATCTTGGAAACGAGAATTATGCATACAGCTACATAGATGCAATATTAAAAACTAAAGCTGATGCAATTACTTTCCAAATACGTGAGCCTGACTATTATATAAATGGTAGAGAAAAACTTTTATTAAGTGATAGATTTTATCGAAACGCAGCAAAAATGATAAAAAGTGGTAATAAAAAATTCGGCATTGCACTTGCCGATGCAAATAAAATAGATTTTTTTAATGAAATTAAAATCGATTTTTTCAAAGTGATAAGAAATGATATTAATAATTTTGTTTTATTAAATCGTCTGATCGAGAGTAATGCAAGTAGAATTTATGTTTCGACTGGAATGAGTAGTCTTGAAGAGATTGACGAATTTATCTCGAAATTCAAAAAATTTATTTCTAGAATTACTCTTGTACATACTCAAATATCTCATGACATTAATAAAGTTAATCTAAAAGTGATTAACACTTTAAAGGGAAGATATTCTATCCCAATTGCATTTGGAAATCATTGTGCAAACCTAAAAGTAGTTTTTCTTTCGACTGCTTTTTTACCAACAGATATTTTTATCTATGTCAAAAGTAATGAATCAAGTTATCATCCTGATGAAGAGCATGCTGTCAGATTGGAAGAGTTAAATAAATTTATTAGTGATTTAATTGTTTTGCCTGATTCAATTGGGGATGGATTAAAAAAGAAAATGGGAGATGAAAGGGCTAAAATACCTTATGAAAAAAGCAATAATTTTAGCTAGCTCACGTGGTATTGGAAAAGCTATATCCGATAGCCTTGCGGAATTAAATTATTCGATAGTTAATACTTCGAGTACTACTTTAGATACAGCAAATCTTTCTCAGGTGGAAAATTTAATTGAGAAAGAAAAATGGACCGATATATTGGTATTAAATACGGGAGGACCGCCAAGTAAAGATTTTTATGAAATCACTAAAGACGATTGGATTAAATATTTTAATCAATTGTTTCTTAGTTTTTGTTTGATACTTCAAAAAATGGAAATTAAAAAAAACGGTTACGTTTTTTTAATTTCTTCTTTCAATATCAAAGAACCAAATCCAAATTTGATTTTGTCGAATTCATATAGGATTGCCTTTGTAAGTGTGCTCAAATCTTTGAGTAAAATTTATGCCAAGCGTAATATTAGTTGTATAAATATTGCTCCTGGACCAATAAAAACAGACCGGTTAATAGCATTAGTAAATGATATTAATAAGTATGAAGAATCCCTGCCGATGGGGCGGGCAGGAAGGCCAGAAGAGATTGGAAAATTTGTCAAGTCAATTATAGAGAATGAAATAAAATACTTGAATGGAGTAACCATAAATTTTGATGGCGGAAAATCAAATTATGTTCTTTAGTTATTTAAAATATAAAGTTCATTTCAAAAAATGATAGTTTTATAGCAAATGCACAGTAAATTATTTAAGAATAGTATTATTTATACTATTGGTAATTTACTACCAAAGATTGCAAGCTTTATTCTTGTACCAATATACAGCAGGTATCTAACACCTTCGGATTATGGTATTACTAGCTCTATGTCCGTACTTACAATGATTTTAGCAATTGTATTTACACTTGCCGTTGAAAGATCTATTAACAGGCTTTATTATGATTTTAAGACCGAAAATGAAAGAAAAGATTTTTTAGGTACTATTAACTATGCTATAGTAATTCTTTCTTCCTTAATACTTTTATTACTTTTTATATTTAGTAACCTGGTTGAAAAAATATTTTCTTCTATCAGTTTCTATCCTTATTATGTTTATGCAATACTTGCTGCTTTTTTAAATATTCTTGTTACTGTTCCAACAATGTATTACAGGGTTGAAGAAAAAGCAAAAATGTTTGTCGGGCTTTCATTAATCCGCTTTGCTGCAACAATTGTCTTTACTCTTGCATTGGTTGTCTGGTTTAAACAGGGGGCTGAAGGGTATTTAAAGGCAAGTTTATTAGCTGCTCTTTTTGTTTTCCCGATTTTTCTTATTATAACTCTTAGAATTACTAATTTTACAATCAAACCAGATATACTTAAATCCTCATTAAAATTTAGTCTCCCGATGATTCCGGTTATGGTCTCTGCATGGGTGCTTAATCTTTCCGATAGGATTTTCATTGAAAGATATCTCTCTCTGGCAGATGTAGGTATATATTCAATTGGATATAGTGCTGCAGGATTTGTGCTCCTTTTTACGGGTGCGTTTTATACAGCATACAGTCCTCACTTCTATAAAATTGCTAATAGTAAAGATAAAGTCGATGCAAAAGCTGAATTAGCAAAAACTAATAACATTTTCATTATAGCTACAATGGCAATTTGTTTTGTCGTTTCATTATTTTCAAAAGAGATAATTCAGATACTTTTTGATCCCCGCTATCATCAGGCATATATCTATATACCTATTATTTCTTTAGCATATTTTTTCCAGCAGCTCAATGGCCTAAACCATCTTATGATATATCAGGAGAAAAAAACCATAGTTGTTATGTATATAATTATAGTATGTGCAACAGTAAACGTTTTACTTAATTTTTTATTGATCCCATTAATCGGTGCTTACGGAGCAGCCATTACAACTCTTTTAGCTCTCTTTTCACAATTCACTTTGTCCTATTCTGTTTCCAGACGATATTATTTTATCCCTTTTAATTGGAAGTCGATTTTACCTCTATTGACTGGAGCAATAATTGTCTATTTACTTTTTTATTATCTAAATCTCAGATTAATTCCTGCAATGATTATAAAGACTGTTTTGGTTGCATTTTTTGTAATAATATTTTACGTAAAATATTATCATCCGCTTAAAAAACTTGTGTTTTCCTAATATGACCCACTATTGTATTTGTCTTGGTTATGAATCACTGGTGATTCCGTTGCATCTGATTAAAAATGGCGAAAAGGTAATTGTCGTTTCAAACCGTAAGGACATTTTAGACTTTTGTATATTTATGAATATACAATGGAAGGTTTTACCTAAAATTACGTCAAATGATATAATACAGACTCCTAAGAAAATAAAAAATATTGTTGAAAAAGTTACTCTTGAATTATCAGGTGAGTATAGTGTATTTCATATAACACATAAAAGCTTTGATATCCATTGTTTATTGGTTCCAAATATCCATAAAAGGGGAAAAATAGTATTCCATAAAACAGAATGGGATCCAGAATTATTATTAAAATACCGTTACTTCTCAAGTATTAATCCAATAATAATACTAAGAGAAATAATTAAATTTTGGATTCGAATGAAAATCATTGTGTTAATGAATTGGAAATTAGATTTGACTTTTAGGGTTAATCTCGGAACACTTATACCTGTTCTCAAGGAAAAGAATTTTAACAAATTTAGTATACAAATAGTAGAATACAATAATAGACATAATTTTTATGCCAAAGTCTATGACAAATTCAAAATTAGTGTTGAAGATTCTTATAACTTATTTATTGTGTCTGATATTGATGAAATGAGTACGCAGGCAACAAAAGAATCAATTTTAAAGGTGTATGATGTTATACTCCTTACTGATGTTCATGTAAAAAATCATCCTAATAGAAATAATAATAAATTATATGCTAAACAATATCAAACATTTATACCAGCTGAATTACTAGTCAATCATGTAAAAAATTCTGTTGTGGGATTAATAAGTGGTGTATTCAGATATTCCTTAACAAAGTCTGATATCAGGACTATTTCATGTATCAATTTATTAGATTGGCATTCAACAAGATATAAAAGATACTGGACAGATTATTTGAATGAGATGGGTACAGGAATAATTTTCCCAAAAACATTAACAGAATTATATAAATTATTAAAACGATAGATCGAAGAATATTCTTAATAAGCTAATGAAATATTTAATAATATGTGATAGCGACTTAATAACTAAACCATTTGCAAGTGCATTTAGAGCAATAAATTTAGCATTAGGTTTGAAAAATTGTAATAACAGTGTAGCCTTATTTTCTATTTACCCAAATGCAGAAAAAAAAAGTTATTTAGAACAAAATAAAGATATTATCGTATATAGTTATTCAAATGAGTTTGCCTCTTTGGATGATTTCTATGAATATGTTATAAATGATAATACTCCCAGTATAATAATTTATCGAGATAGAAATTTAAAGACTCTAAGGACTATTATTCGATACCGAAACAAGTACAATTATAAAATCATTATGGATTTGGGAGAGGATCTTTGGGGTATATTTCTCAATACTAATTGGATAAGGAAAAATATAATAATTGGAATTTATACTTTAATCAATTCGTTTATGGAAACACTTTTCATAAAATTTATCTATTTCAATAAAATCGATTTTTTTATAATTATAAATCCCAAATTATCCTCTAGAATACCAAAGCGAATACCTTATATATATATCCCTCAAATATTAAGTGATTATTATTCGCAAGGATGTAAAAAAGCAAGCGACTTTACAAAGCAATATTTTGTTCATATTGGCACTGTGGCATTAAAAAAGGATGATTTGTTAGCAATAATAAAAGGTTTTTCAAAATTCATAAACTATAATTCTAAGTATAAATTATTTTTAATTGGACAACAATCAAAGAGATTAATAAGTTACATTAATAAATATAACATAACTGACCATGTCGTATTTATAGATTACTTATCACAACAAGAATTATTGAATCTATTAAATACTTCAACGTTTAATATTATTACCCAGAAAAAAAACAAACAAAATGCATATAATTTCCCTACTAAACTATTACAATATATTTTATCTGGTAATCTATTAGTTAGTTCGAATCACGGTATACTAAAGGCTTTTCTTAAAGACAATTATAATTGCATAATTTATGAAACCGGCAATCCACAACACATAGCATACGCATTTAATAGGGCTATTCAATACAAACAAGAGGATAGAATTAGATTGATAAATAATTTGCAGTTACTTATAAAAAATAACTTATCAGCTGAATTAAAGTGCAAGGATATTAATAAAATGGTTGAAGATTATGACAAATAAATTTTCTAATTCAATTGTTATAACAAGTATATATTTACCAACTCAAGCAATTTGTAAGTTCGCGACGTTGAAAAAATACCAATTAATAGTTGTGGGAGATAAAAAGACTCCATTAAATTGGACTTGTCAAAATGCTATTTATATTCCAATTAAACAGCAGACAGAAATGAATTATAGAATAGGTAAGTATTTACCTTATAATCATTATAGCAGAAAAATGGTTGGTTATTTATATGCAATTAAAAATAATGCAAGAATAATTATAGATGCAGATGATGATAATATTCCATATTCATTTTGGGAATTCCCTAAAGCGTATGGGATTTACAATATGACAAATAGTGGTGATAGATTTCTTAATATCTATTCATTGTTTACAAAAGATAAAATATGGCCCAGAGGTCTACCTTTGAATAAAATAGGTAATTTAATTGATCAGAAGACAATAATTAAAAAGAAATGTAAAGTCGGTATTTGGCAAGGACTAGCTAATGGAGATCCAGATGTTGATGCAATTTACAGACTATCTATAAACAAATCTTGTTATTTTCAAAAAAATGCGCCAATTGTTCTGAAAAAAGGAAATATTGCGCCAATAAATTCACAGAATACCCTCTTCACAAAAAAATTCTTTCCTCTTCTTTATCTTCCAACTTCTGTAACATTTCGTTTTACTGATATTCTCAGAGGTTATGTTGCACAACCTATCTTGTGGGCGGCAGGATATAATATCGGATTTACCGATGCAACCGTATTGCAAATCAGAAACGAACATGATTATATGACAGATTTTAGATCAGAAATACCTATGTATATAAATTCAGAAAATATTATAAACTTTGTTGAAAGTTCTGTTTCTTGTTCAAAAAGTATTGAAGAAAATCTATATACAGCCTATAAAAAATTAATGCAAAATAATATAGTAACTAAAATGGAAATGAAAATTCTCGAATCATGGTTGAGAGATATTGAATATGCAGTTCACTTAGTAACATAAATTAGCCAATTACTTTTATAATAGTAAAACTTAATATAACTAATAAATGTTCTATTATTATGCTGATAGTGCGTTTAGTTAATAAGAAATGGACATTAGGGTTATGATTGAAACTATAAAAACATTGTAATTTTTAATATGAAAAAGGACTTATATATTACTACATAATATTTCTTAACAAAAAAGAATTAGACAAAGAAGAATAACCAAGAATTGTGATTTCCAAATGAAGATTAGTATTCATTACGATCACTTTCAATATAGGGCTGTTATTGGAACTTGATGCTAAGTATAAACTCGAAATATCTTACTTACCTAAGGACAAAAAAAGTTTATTAACTGGTTCATAGTGACTACAGAAGAAAGCTGTTTTAATGGTAAACCATTCGTTTCCCACCAAAGAAGGTCATATGCTAAGAGTTTTAACAAATCATCTTATTCCAAAGATTGGGTGGAAAACGTTTCGAATTATCTTAAAAATGAAATTGATATAAGTATATAGTTATGAAAAGAACTAAAAATTTGTTAAAAAATAATAATTTATTTAATAAGCTATATTATAAAATACCCCGACAAATATTAGATAATCAAAAACAAATAAATGATAATGAACTTAATGAACTTAAATTTTTTTTAATTGAAAACTATTATAAGAATAAACATCCTTTTACTCAGGATGCATTTATGTTATTTGAAAATGATCTATTATCGCATTTAATGACTAGATTACAAATTGATAGAAAACGAATCATACCATGGTTGAATACAGCTAAACCATTAACTGATTCTACTGTTTTAGAAATTGGATGTGGAACCGGATCTTCCACTGTTGCCTTAGCTGAACAAGGAGCTAAGGTTACAGGAATCGATATTGAAGAAGAATCTATTACCGTTGCAAAAAAACGGTGTAGTCTCTATAAAGTGGAAGCTCATTTTAAAGTTATGAATGCAGTTGATCTTATAGACTCGTTTATTAATTGCAAATTTGACTTTATTATTTTTTTTGCAAGCCTTGAGCATATGACTGTTCGTGAAAGAATAACAGCTATTAAACAAGCTTGGAATTTACTTAATAAAAATGGAATATTATCTGTAATTGAAACTCCGAATCGTTTGTGGTATTATGATATTCATACATCTCAACTTCCGTTCTTTCACTGGCTACCGGATGATCTTGCATACTACTATTCAAGGAAAAGTAAAAGAAATAATTTTAGAGAATTATATATGGATGAATCGTTGAAAAATTATGAACATTTCCTGCGAAGGGGGCGAGGTGTAAGTTTCCATGAATTTGAGCTCGCAATTGAATCATTCAATAAAATTAAAACCATAAGCAGTTTATCTTCATTTGAAAATATTTTTTTTCGTATGAATATCCCCAAACAGAAAAAAATATTCAAGTCATTTATAATGAATTTATATCCTGGGATTCATCATGGATTCTTTGATGAAATTCTTAACATTAACATAACAAAAGATTTTTAAAAATTTATATTGCTAAAATAGTTCTATCATATTCACAGTGATAATTTCCAAGCAAAAAAAAATTTGTTTTCTTCTTCCGGCATGGCTTACAAAAGTAGTCGGAGGCTCTGAATACCAGGTTTATCTTTTAAGTGAACAGTTATTAAAAAATTGTTGGCAAATTGAAGTAATTACCAACAATGGCCCGATCCAATTTCAACAGTATCATAATCCTTCAATTAAATATTATTTTTTAAAGCAATCCAAAAGCTATGTGTTAAATTACTTTAAGATACTATTACTACTTTTCAAAACAGACTCATATTTTTATTATGTAAGAACAGATGCTCGTATTATGAGGGGAGCTCTTTTATTGTATTCATTTTTAACTAGAAAGAAAGTTATTTATGCTTTAGCGGGTGATGATGAATTATATAAAAATTCCTATCTGAAATACCATTTGTCCAAGAGAATATCATTAAAGAGAGTAATCAAAATTATTGATGCACTAATTTGTGATTTTATAATTCGGTTCAGAAAAAATAAAATTGATCTTATAATAACTCAAACAATTCACCAGCAAAAACTATTATTTAAAAATAAGGGAATGAAATCGATAGTAATTCCTAATTCATATATAAAAATAAATAGAATTGATGACTACAATCCGAAAAAGAAAAATATTGTACTTTGGGTAGGAAATATGAGAGAAGTAAAAAGACCCAATTTATTCATCGACCTTGCAAAATTGATATCTCGGCAAGAGTGGGATTTTGTTATGATAGGTGAAGCTGGGAAATATCTAAATAAAGTTCAGGATAATTCAGAGTTCATAAAATTCTTAGGCCCTTTAAGTTATGAAAAAACAATCGAATGGTTTAAAATTGCAAAAATACTAGTTAACACAAGTACAACTGAAGGATTTCCCAATACATTCATACAAGCATGGAATAATAATGTACTTGTTATCAGTCTTGTTGTTGATCCTGACAATGTTTTAACAGAAGATAAGATGGGTTTATATGCATACGGTGATTTTAATACTTTAAAAAAAATATTAGAAGATGCAATCAGAAAATATAAAATCTATCAAGATATAATCACCCATGCATATAATTATAGTTCTAATAAGTATGATATAACAATAAATACAAAAAGATTTGAGGAAGAATTAATTTGCCTAAATTGAAAAATAAAGATTACGCGAGTTATTTCTTCACTTTTCTTCTTATTGGTTTAGGGGGAATCCCATTTTTTACTTCAGGCTATTTCTGGAATTTGGCCATTTTTATTCTAGCCGCTAGTAGTTTCGCAATCAAAAGACATCAATTTGATAAAGGTTTTCTTACTTTTATTTTTTTGCTTACAATTGTTTTGTTGGGCCAATTTATTATTTTTAATTATATATCTTTGCAAACAACTATTGGTATATATATAACATTTATTAATGCTTATTTATTAATAAAGTTAATAGGTGAAAAACTATTTGAAGCTTACGTCAATATAATTTACTTGCTTATAATAATCAGTTTCATATTTTTTATCCCTTCCTTACTAATCCCTGGTTTTGAAAAGTTCCTCATTGATAATATAGCTCCAATATTTGAGCAGCAATCGAGCAGGCGCGGTTATTCATATAACTCTAACATGATTATATATACTTTTAATACTGGTATTTCAAAACCATATTATGATTATGGCTTGGAAATTATTGGGGGACGAAATCCTTCTGCCTTTCACGAAGCTGGTGGTCTGGGTGTATATGCTGTCTTAGCATTTTACATAAATATAATTTTATCTAAAAACTTGTGGAATAAGAAGAACTTAATTTTCTTGGCCGGTATTATCACAACCTTTTCAACAGCAAGTTATATATCACTATTTGTAGCAATTTTATCTGCTACTATTTTTCTACGACGGAAATCCTATAAACTTGTAATGATCCCCTTACTTATTGCCATTTTTTGGTATTCATTTAATTCTTTGGAATTCTTGGGTCGAAAACTTGATGAGCAATATCAACAATCATTAAATGTGGGATATTATCATTATGGAAGTAGAGGAAGGTTTGCAAATTTTATATTTGACATGTATGACATATTGAATTACCCTCTTACTGGACGAGGAGTTAATGAGTACACTAGATTTGATGATTTCACAGGTTTTAGCAGAGATACACATAGGAATAATGGGATATCAGATTTTGCTGTCAAATATGGGATCCCATTCTTTATTTTTTATTTCTTTGGTATTTACAAAACATTCAAGAAACTAAATGAAAACCAGACAATCAACTATAAATGGTTTCCGCTCTTATCACTATCATTAATAATTTTACTTGGCTTTTCCCAGGTTATTTTCCAAAGTGTAATTTTCATAGGTCTATCTTTTTATCATTTAATTATCAAATCAAATGAAAATAGCATGGCTTTGCCCATATCCGATAAATAACATTCCAGAGATTAGAAGACAACTTAATGGCAATCCTGATTTTGTGCACTCTTCATCATGGATAGTTACACTTTCTAACGAACTAATTAATAATCAAGAAATTGAATTACATATTCTTAATGTATCTACTCGTGCACCAAAATATTTCTATCACAAAATAGGTCACCACTTACATGTAATTCCTTCTGGCATCCCCTTTATTTATAAAGGATTTCCATCATGGTTGCCAATCGACAGGATAACTTATTATAAAAACTTAGTAAAAAAATTCAATGATCTATTAAAAGATATTAAACCTAATATTGTACATGGACATGGCACCGAAGGCCCATACGGATTTGGAGCAGTTAATTCTGGAGTAAACAGTATTGTATCTATTCAGGGGATTATCAGTTCTTTATTCAAGTATGAGCCTAGTGTAACAAGTTGGATACAAGCAAGAATAGAAGTTAATACAATACGATCTGGTTCAAAGTTTGGATGCAGAACTAACTGGGATAAAAGTTTTGTTAAGCATAACAATAAAAATGCCCAAATCTTCTATCTTCCAGAGGCAGTTGGCGATATTTTTCTTGAAACAAACTGGAACGGTATGGATTCCGATGATATTATTGTTGTTGGAACAATTTGTAAAAGAAAAGGAACAGAATTACTACTAAGATGTGTACCCGAAATTATTAAACATTTTCCAAGATTAAACTTCAAATTTGTGGGAGGAGGCCATATTAAGTATCTGAGAAAAATGAAATCGCTAGCATCTAGATTAGGTGTAGATAAAAATATTGAATGGGTCGGTTATAGGAATCCGTCTGAAATCGCAAGATTATTATCAAGATCAAGGTTGTACCTCCACCCTTCCTATTGTGATAACAGCCCTAATTCATTACTTGAAGCACTTGCAGTGGGAACTCCTTCACTCGCATCTAATGTAGGGGGAATTCCTTCAATGGTGAAAAATAATAATATTTATAATTTATTTGATATTAATGACCCGTCAGATTTAATCGATAAACTAATTATGATGCTGACTGATAAGGAGGGTTCTATCTCAAAGAGTAATAAATCAAAGCAGATTATAAAAGAAAATAATGGTAGTAAAATAGTTGCTGGAATTACCATTGAAACATACAAACAAATTTTAGGATTAAATTAAAGAAGGGGAAAAAATGGTTGTACTTGGTGTTCATGTTGGCCATGACAGCAGCGCGGCACTAGTTATTGACGGAAAACTAGTTGCAGACGTTGCAGAAGAAAGATTTAAACGTATTAAACATTATAACGGTCTTCCGCTAAAGTCAATAGATTATTGTTTAAAGTCACAAAACATTACCATTAATGAAGTAGATATAATCGCAGTACCAGGGATCCATACAATTCCAGATTTCAATTTTTTATTCGAACTGGGATTGCCTGTAACTCCTGATTCCAGGATCCGAAATCTGCTTGAGATTGCTCCTGTTGTTCCAAGGAAAACATTGAAGAAACCACCAATTTATGTGAAATCATTCAAAAAAAATGACAGAACAAAAATAGTTAATGTAGAACATCATTTAGCGCACGCTGCTTCAGCATATTACACAAGCGGAGATAGGAAAAAACAACTTATTGTAACTATGGATGGTGCCGGAGATAAGGTATCAACATGCATTTGGAAAGGTGAAGATGGTAAAATTGTACCGCTAAAAAAATTTGATACAAAAGGTTCTCTTGGGTGGTTTTACAGCAACGTAACTGAGGCATTAGGTTGGTGGCATGGAGATGGTGAAGGAAAAACAATGGGCCTAGCCCCTTATGGTGATTACCAGAAAGTAAAAGGTTTATTGGACAAATTCTATCCAAAATTCGGAACGGGCGATTTAATAGAGCCCTATGATTATGGAAGGGCATTTATTTGGAATGAAGGAGGACAAACCGAATGGCATTTTGACGATGCATTCGAGATAAAAAAACTTGTTGACAAACATGGTGCAGAAAATATTGCTGCAGAAGCTCAACGGGTGCTTGAAGAACAGGCATTTGAAATTATTTTTCCATGGATGGAAAAGGAAAAGACAAAAAATCTTACCTGCGCAGGAGGAGTATTTCTCAATGTTAAATTAAATCAGAGATTGTGGGAAACTGGAAAAATTGAAAAACAAATTATATTCCCAAATGCCGGAGATTCTGGTCTTGCTTCCGGTGCTGCGTTATATGCGTATTATTCTCAAAATCCAGAAGCTGAAATATATTCACTAACTGATCTGTATCTTGGACCGGAATACTCTGAAAATGAAATTGAGGATGTCCTTAAATTAAGAAACCTTAAATACAGGAAATTGGATAACGCTACGGAATATGCTGCAAAAAAACTAGCAGAAGATAAAATTATTTGCTGGTTCCAGGGCAGAATGGAAAGCGGGCCCAGAGCTTTAGGTAATCGTTCAATTCTAATGAGTGCCAATAAAGCGGAAAATAAAAATATAATTAATGCAAGAGTTAAGTTCAGAGAAGCATTCCGACCATTCTGTCCCTCGATTTCCTGGGAGAAAAAGGAAGATTATTTAGAAAGGGAAAGGGATGAATACTTTATGATCACATCTTTCACATGTAAAGAGGATAAACGTAAAAATGTACCAGCGGTAGTACATGCAGACCATACATTACGGCCACAGACAATAAAGAAAAACCACAATCCTAAATACTGGCGGCTTATAAATGATTTTGGAAATATGACTGGCGAATACCTTATACTAAATACATCAATGAATATAATGGGAGAGCCTATAATAAATCATCCTCGCGAGGCAATTCGCTGCTTTTATGATAATGGACTTGACGTTTTAATAATGAACGATTTTGTTCTTGAAAAATAGTTATTAAAAATGATAGTGAAAGATCTTAAATTAAAAAACAGTACAAATATAAATAAGAGTATTTCCGAACTTATTAAAAACGAATGCTCAGTTTTAGCTTCTGAATATGATATTCCCCAGGGGATTATTTTCCGAGATTACTATCGTCATTTTAAAACTGTATATAGCGTATTAAAATACTATCCAGAAGAAAACATTAAGATTTTAGATGTGTCTGCTGGATTTGCTATACCTTCAAGAGTATTGCAAAAGATGGGTTACAACATCTCTGTTACGGATTCTCCAGAAATAGCGGGTCATAAAATTTGCGAATTGCATTCGAAGCGTTTCAACTATACACCTATCAACAATCTCGAAACTGATGAGTTACCTTTTGATGAGAATAGTTATGAAGTAATCATGTGGCTCGCAACTATCGAACATATTCAAAATTCACCTAGAAGAATTTTGGATTGGTTCTACAGGATCTTAAAACCTGGTGGAATTCTTATCATTGATACACCAAATATACTTGATTTGAAAAAACGCCTTACTTTTTTATGTGGATCAAGTTTTATGCCGGATATAAAGTATATATTTCATCAAAAATATCATAGTGGTCATCATAGAGAATATACTAGAGAAGATTTGGAGTATGTGATAACCCAATGTAAATTTAAAATGGTTGAGCTAAGTGTAGAAGATACTTTTACTGGGTTGTCCATAAAAGAAAAAAAAAATAAGTCAAAAAGGGATATTTCGAAATCATATGTACATCAGTTATCTCAATATTCATTAAGATGGAATCCGAAGTATATTAGCAATTGGCTGAAACTACCATACAGATTATTGCTTAAATTAAACTCAAATTTTAAAGATACATTATTCGCAATCGCAGTAAAAAAATGATAAGGTTTTCAATTATTACACCTAGTTTCAATATGCTGAACTATCTTAAAAGATGTTCGGCATCCGTCAATGATCAGCAAGGCGTACATAAAGAACATATAATTGTGGATGGCGGGTCTAAGGACGGAACAGTTGATTGGCTGAAAAACAATTTCAAAAGTGGGAAATATATAATTGAAAGTGATTCAGGTATGTATGATGCAATTAACAAGGGTATAGAATGTAGCAGTGGTGATTTAATTGCCTATCTTAATTGTGACGAACAATATTTACCTAATTCATTAAGGATCATTGATGATTATTCACTAAAATATCCAAATGCTGATGTTTATCATGGAAACATGCTTGTAATCGATGATAATGGTAAACTCATTTCTTTCAAAAAATCCCTTAATGCCCGATTCAATTACCTAAAATATGGTTCGTCATATATTTATTCCTGTGCTACTTTCTTTCGGCGGAATTTATTTGAAAAATATAAATTTAATTCTCAATTGAAATCACTGGGAGATATTGATCTCTATCTAAAGTTATTGAGTGCTGGGAAAAACTTCATTCACATTAACGAATACATAAGTGTTTTCACAAAAACTGGAAACAATTTGAGCTCTAATGCCATGTTTATGGAAGAATACAAACTAATCCCTCTGAGTAGTTATGGAAAATCATACTTTACTTCTAATTTGTATGATCTTCTTAAAAAAATTGAAAAGTTAAAAAAGGGTGCATACTTTCAAGAATTTCCGTTGAGGTATCAGATTTATCTTGACCCTATGGCAATTAAAAGAGAAACCATCGAGGCGAAAGAGGCCGCTTCATTTTGATATAATACCTGCAACTGATAATTAATAACATATATTAAATAACAAGCTTATTATTAATGTTAGAAAGTAAAAGGATTTTGCTATTCATCAAAATTCCTCCTCCGAATACTGGGGTTACACAAATGAACCAGTATGTAAAAAATAGTAAGCTACTTCATGATAAATTTATTATAAAAATATTTGAGGTATCCTACAGCGATCAAGTATCTGAACTTGGTAAAATTAGTAGCCGTAAATTAATTGTATTCTTTAGAACACTTATCAAGTTGATTTATGTTCTCGTCTTTTTTAATCCAGCACTTATTTACTTCCAAATTTCAACAACAGGATTTGCGCTTTACAGAGATATTTGCTTTGCTTTTATTATCAAACTCTTTAGGAAAAAAATCATTTATCATCTTCATGGAAAAGGTCTTGAATTATTTGCTAATAAAAATATGTTTAATAGAATTATTCTAAGAGCAGCATTTAAGAATGAAGAAACAATATGCCTTTCAAATTTAGTGAAGAATGATATCGTAAATGTTGTTGATTGTAATCCTTATATTGTCCCGAACGGGGTAACTAGAATAGATTGCCGTTTTATTATTGAGAAAAATGTTGTAAATAATAAACCTGTGATATTATATTATTCTAATTTCAGTCGAGTAAAAGGCTTAAAAATATTCCTGGATGCGATTGAAATTCTTAATAATGAAAAAATAAATTTTACTGCTTGCATTGCTGGAAGAGAGTCTGACTATAAAATTAAAGACATAGAAAAAATAATTAGCGAAAAAAAACTAAATAATTTAATAAAATTAATTACAGATGCAGGTGGAGATAACAAATATAAACTATATTCTGAAGCAGATATTTTTGTTTTTCCAACTCAGTATGAAGCATTTGGCCTTGTTATTCTTGAGGCTATGCAATTTTCACTACCTGTAATAGCCTCTGAGGAAGGGAGCATTCCTTTAATAGTTTCTGAAAATGAAACTGGATTTCTTTTTAATAAGGAAAAACCTGAGGATCTTGCGAATAAGATTAAAATTCTTATAGAAGACTCTGAATTAAGAAAAAGTCTTGGCATAAACGGTAGAAAAAAATATGAATCTGAGTTTACGTATGAAATATTTGAAAAAAATATTTCTGAAGTATTTAACCAAGTATTATCTGTAAATAAGAATTGATATGTGCGGTATATCTGGTTGTATTACAAAGAATAAAGTTAATGAAAATAACATTCTATCGTCTCTACATCATAGGGGACCTGACAGCAATGGTACTTACAAGTCTGTTATTAATAATTATAACATACTGCTTGCACATAATAGGTTAAGTATAATAGATTTATCTGAAGCAGGTTCTCAGCCTATGCAAAGTGATGATGGCAAAGTGAGCATAATTTACAACGGTGAAATATACAATCACAATAATCTGCATTTAGAATTCCTAAAAAATAAAAAATTCAAATCAAAGACGGATACAGAAGTAATTCTAAAGCTTTATGAAATAATAGGCATAAAGGCTTGTGAGTATTTAAATGGTGATTTTGCGTTTTCTATTCTTGATGAGAAACAAAAAAAAATGTTTCTTGTACGTGACAGATTGGGAGTAAAACCACTTTATTATTACTCGGGGAATCAAGTATTTGTTTTTGCATCGGAAATGAAAACCATCATGGAATTCCTGTCTGAAAATAGTATCTCAGAAGAAGCCTTATTGAATTATTTTGTTTTTAAATACACACCAGGTCAAGATACTTTAATTAACGGTATAAAAAGACTTAATCCCGGCTCATATATTGAAATAGACCTTAATGATCTGTCCTGGAAATTAATTAGCTACTGGAAATTACAAAAGAATCAAGATATAGCTACCTTGTCTTACAATGAAGCATGTACTGAGTTATATAGATTATTAGAATCTGCAATAAATATGCAATTAATGTCTGATGTGCCTTTAGGAACCTTTTTTTCAGGTGGCTTGGACTCCTCGATAATCGCATATTTTACGCGTGATAGAAAGGATATTACACATTATACTGCTAAGAAAAACATAACTGATCTTAAAACGGAGGGATCTTCATCCGATTTTTATTACGCAAATAAACTTGCTGACGACTGGAATCTTTCCATTCAATCCGTTGATATTGGAAATAATGAAATGTCCTTGATTGGTAAAACTATTCAGTATTCCGATGATCTGATCGCTGATGGATCTCAAATACCATCCTTCCTAATTTCTCAAAAAGCTTCATCAGATTCTAAAGTGTTGCTGTCTGGAATGGGAGCTGATGAATTGTTTTACGGTTATGCTGGTCATCAGCTTACCATGTATTCCAAATATCTGGATTTGCTTCCTTCAGGACTAGTTAAATTATTTATGAATTATTTATCAGGATTAAATGCTGGAAAGGGATGGTTAAAACCTTACAAAAGATACCTCTATAAGCTTGGGAAATACTATAATTATGGAAATATCAGATATGGCATTTTTAATATTGTAGGTGATTATGAGAACTCAAAATCGATTTACCAAGTTGCAAATTATACCTCTGAAGAATTCCTTAGTAATTATTTCGTTGATAATTGTCGCCCATTTGATTCCGTTAACAGATTTGAAATAGACAATTTTCTTGTTAAGAATCTTGCTTACATAGACCGAATGTGCATGGCCAATTCAGTTGAAGGCAGAGTCCCATTTCTAGATTATCGAATTGTAGAATTTGCCTTAAGTCTTCCAGAATCTTATAAAATTAATTTATTTGGTGAAACAAAAAAAATTCTGAAAGATACAATGAAGCCTTATCTGCCTAATTATATATTGAAACGTAGAAAAGCAGGATTCGGAATGCCTCTCCGCAGTATACTTTCTAATTCAATAAATATAGAAAAATTTTGCGATTTTGATTTTTATTCGGGATATAAAGGATTTTCTGTTAAAAATATACAAAAGATTATTAATTCACATCTTAACGGTAGTGAGGATAATTCTGCTTTGATTTATGCTCTGATCTCATTTAGGTGTTGGTATCAAATATTTCAAAAATTTATTAAATAATTTCACCATTATAATTACAGCGAATTGATTATGCTGCAGCTTACACAGAATTTCAAAAATGGAAAGATGGAACTTCTTGAAGTTCCAATCCCTGCAATACAAACTGGGTATGTTTTGGTAAGGAATCATTACTCAGTTATAAGTGCCGGTACAGAAGGCAAAACCGTTACTGATGCTCGTAAAGGGTATATTGCAAAGGCAAAGTCACGTCAAAAAGAAGTTAAACAAGTTATTGAGATGGCGAAATCACAAGGTCTATTGCAAACTTATAAAACCGTAATGAATAAATTGGATTCACCTTCGGCACTAGGTTATAGTTGTGCAGGTGAAGTTATTGCGATGGGTGAAGGAATTACAAAATTTAAAGTAGGGGATTATGTAGCCTGCGGCGGTGCGAATGCGGTTCATGCTGAAGTTGTTTCAGTCCCAAAGAATTTATGCGTTAAAGTTCCCAAGGATGTTGACCTGAAGTACGCGTCTTTTACCACCGTTGCATCTATAGCTCTTCAAGGAGTAAGACAAGCTGATCTAAGGATCGGTGAAAATTGTGTTGTCATTGGCTTAGGTCTTATCGGTCAACTTACAGTTCAGTATTTGAATGCTGCTGGTGTTAAAACCTTTGGAATTGACATTGAACAAACTCAGGTTGAAATGGCAAAGAAATCAATTATTGATTTTGCTATTACTAGAGATGACTACGGTTTGGAAAAAGCAGTAACTGAATTCACTAAAGGCAATGGAGTTGATGCAGTTATTATTACTGCCGGAACATCATCCTTAGATCCTATTGAACTTGCGGGGGAGATATGCCGAAAGAAGGGTAAAGTTGTTATTGTAGGTGCTGTTCCAACTGGTTTCAGTAGGGCAAATTACTATAAGAAGGAACTTGAATTAAGGATGTCCTCTTCCTATGGCCCCGGAAGATATGATGTCAACTATGAAGAGAAAGGAATTGATTATCCTATAGGCTACGTGAGATGGACCGAAAATAGAAATATGGAAGCTTTTGTTGATCTTCTCCAAAGAGGAAAACTCAATTTAGAGCAACTAATCACACATGTCTACGATTTTAGAAAATCGCCTGAAGCTTACGATCTGATCTTATCAAAGAAGGAGCCTTTCACCGGTATACTATTAAAATATGATGTCGAAAAAGAACTGAAAAAAGAATCGATAACATTTAATAAAGAAATAATACGTATCAAAGGTAAACCAAATGTTGGATTTATTGGGGCGGGTACTTTTTCACAGAATTATCTACTGCCTAATCTAATTGGCTATGTCAACTTTGTTGGTGTATCAACATCAAGTGGTAATTCTTCAAGGAACATTGCAAATAAATATAATTTTGATTTTGCAGCTTCCGATAGCGAAGAAATATTAAATAATGATCATATCGATACAGTATTTATTGCAACAAGACATAATCTACATTATAAATATGTGCTTGATGCTTTGAAAAATGGGAAGAATATCTTTACGGAAAAACCTCTCTGTATGTCAGAAGCTGAACTTGAAGAGATTAATAAAGAATATCAAAAAAATAATTCTCATTTAATGGTAGGATACAATAGAAGATTTTCCCCAATGATAAGTAAGATTAAAAAATTTATAAATCCTAATTTACCAACTGCGATAAATTATAGGATCAATGCTGGTATAATTTCAAAGGAACATTGGATACAGGATCCTGATGTTGGTGGCGGAAGAATAATAGGGGAAATCTGTCACTTCATAGACCTAGCAATCTTTTTAACTGCTTCGAAAGTATCTTCTGTATCTGCTGAGAGCCTTGATGATGCCTACGGATTAATGGATTCTGTGACGATTAATTTAAAATTTGAAAATGGCAGCATTGCCGGAATAAATTATTTTTCAAACGGAAATAAAGCTTTATCCAAAGAGTATCTTGAAGTCTTTAACGGCGGATCGGTCTGGAAAATTGATGACTTTAGAGAGCTGGAGATTTACGGTAATAAGAAAGAGAAGATAAAAAGTAGAAAACAGGATAAAGGTCACGCACAGGAATTGAAAGAGTTTATTAGCTCACTTTTTAATGATAATCCTCTAATTCCTTTTGAAGAATTGTATCATTCTACTTTAGTTACCTTTAAAATAATCGAGTCCATTAAAAATCGAAAAACAATAATTATTAGAAATTAATCCTCTCGGAAAAGTAAACTATATTAACTGTTGGTTCTGCATCATTTATTACCTTCCCATAAATCAATTATGCATATAGAAAAATTAGCAGATTCCCTAAGAAAACTTCAAAATTACATTGAAGAGAATAATTATTCGGGATATGACCCATACGATGCTTTAAAATCACCGCTTTTCAAACTACCTTTTTTTCGAAACAATAAGTTAATTCGGTTTGGTGTACAACAGTTAGTAAAGCGCTCTCCATTTAATTTAAGAAAATTGTTAGTTGTTCCAAAAGGAAAAAATCCTGTTACACTTGGCTTGTGTATTCAAGCCTACTCATATTTAAGTGAAGTATACGTGGAAGAAAAAAATAATTATTTAAAGAAAATTAATGAATTGATCGAAGAACTTATAGCGTTAATTCCCAAAGGTTACAGTAGTAATTGCTGGGGTTATGATTTCGACTGGGAATCACGGTACGCATCCATTCCCGCTTATCAGCCTACGATAGTGGCTACGGGATTTATTGTTAATTCTTTATTTGAATGTTATCGATTAACCAATATTGACAAATCAAAAGAATTAATAATTGGCTCCAAAGATTTTGTCCTCGAAGACATTAATCGTACTTATAAAGATGATGGCTCATTTATATTTTCTTATTCTCCTTTCGACAAGCAGAAAGTATTTAATGCAAGTATGAAAGGTATCCGGATTCTTTCATTTATTTACATTTTCACCAAAGAGGAAGAACTTAAAACCATAGCAACAAAAGCTGCAGATTATGTTTTAAATTCACAAAATGAAAATGGCTCATGGTATTATTCAAAAAGGGCATCTGGTGAGTGGGTAGATAACTATCACACTGGTTACATCCTTGACTGCTTAGATGACTTTATTAAGTATTGCATTCCTAACGATCCTAAATATCAGAAAGCTCTTGAAATAGGTTATAATTATTATTTAAATAATTTTTTTGAAAAAGATAGTATACCAAAATTTTATAACTCTAATCTTTATCCAATCGACTGTACTTCTGCAGGTCAATCTATATTGACTCTTTTGAGATTCGGGGATAAAAAAACGGCACAAAATGTAGCGGAATTCATGATCGAAAATATACAAAGTAAAGAAGGGTATTTTTACTTCCGAAAATTCAAGTATCATAAAAATACTACTTCATTCATGCGTTGGTCCAATGCATGGATGTTTGTCAGTTTATCAAAAATAATGACTTTATATAAATGAAAGTATTATTTCATTTAGCACACCCAGCACATTTTCATTTATTTAAGAATGTGATAAAAGATCTGAAATATTTAAATGAAAATGTTTTTATCACATTTAATGATAAGGATATTCTTGAAGATCTTATCCAAAAGTCTGAATTGAAAGATATTTCAATTAAACTGAAGGCAAGAAAGACTTTATTAACAAAAAAAGACCTTGTATTACAATTTTATGAGAAAATCTATTCGTTATATAAAATATTAAAAAAGGAAAAACCTGATCTTGTGATGGGTACTTCCATAATAATATCAATTGCAGGAAGAATATTAGGGATACCAAATACTATCGTAAATGAAGATGATTTTGATATAATAAAATATACTGCCAATATAGGATATCACTTCGCTGATAAAATAATCTGCCCGGAAGTCTGCAGAACGGGTAAATGGGAATATAAATGTATTAAACATAACAGTTATCATGAACTATCGTATTTGCATCCCAATCATTTTACTCCTGATATTAGAGTCGTAGAAAAATACATTTCTATTGATAGACCATTCTCTATTATGAGGTTTGCTAAGTTATCAGCTCACCATGATGTAGGTATTAAAGGAATTAATGATAATTATGCAATTAAAGTTATTAAGAAATTAGAAAACTATGGTGATGTATATATCACAAGTGAACGAGATATTGGTCCAGAATTGAATGATTATCGATTGGAAATTAATCCATTGGATATTCATCATTTTTTAGCATTTTCTAAATTGTATATTGGTGATAGCCAGACAATGGCTGCTGAAGCAGCTGTACTGGGTACACCATTCATCCGTGTAAATGATTTTGTGAATCGAATTAGTTATCTGGATGAACTTGAAAATAAATACAATCTTGGTTACGGTTTACTTCCAAATAATGCGGAAAGTATTTATGAACTTATTGATAGGATTTTAAATTCTGATTATTATGAGTTGGCAAGAAAAAAACAAAAAATGCTTGATGAAAAGATAGATTTTTCTAATTATCTAACTAATTATATTAAGAACTTCGTGAGAATAAAAAATTAGTAACATTAACAGCACGCAAAAGTACTGTCTTCTAACAAATGATGTCGAAACGACATCAATATGGCATAATACATTACGGGATGAAACTGGCATAAAAGTCTTTAAAACGGGAATGCCAATTTTGTTAGAAATCTATAATGAATTAAATATCAAATCCACTTTTTATTTTACCGGTTACATAGTAAAACTCATCCCTGAAATTGTAAAAATGGTTATTAGCTTAGGGCATGAAATTGGCTCTCATGGCAAATCTCATCTGCCCTCAAATGGTTTTGATGTAATGCCTTTTGAAAAACAGAAGAGACATCTTGATTATACAAAAAAATTATTAGAAGATATTTCGGGACAAGAAATTATCTCCTTTAGAGCACCTGCATTAAGAGTTAATAGTTACACTGCAAGAGCTTTAATTGAAACTGGTCATAGAATTGATAGCTCTATTGCTTCGCAAAGGTTCGATTTTTTCCTTTCTTTTGGAAGTGTGAATAAACTTAAATGGCTTACTTCTCCAAGATTGCCTTACAAAGTTGATATAAATAACATTTTTAAGAAGGGGCATAGTGATTTGGTTGAAATACCTTTATCTGCTCTATTTTTACCTTACGTTGGTACTACAATGAGAATAATACCTTTTATAACCTCAATTCAGCGAAGAGGAATTCATTTAGAAAGTAGTATTAATAAAAAACCCGTGGTCTTTGATATTCACCCTAATGAATTTATTGATGAATCAAGTGAAGTCCGCGTAATAAATAAAAGAACAAAAAATCCAGTCAGTTATTTTTTTAAGGATATACTACGTTCACAATTGAAGGTAAAGAATCTGGGAAAAGCAGCAATCCCATTGTATAAAAAGGAAATACAATTTTATAAAGAAAGAGGTTATGTTTTTACGACAGTTAAGCAATACTGTCTTGACAATGGACTTTTATGAGAATATTTATCATAACTATGGATGATCCGGTGCAGACAAATTCATTCATCTCCCAAATTATCGAGTCAAAAAAAAATGAGATAATTGGTTTAGCAATTTCTAAAGGGGATCGATTAACAATTCAAAGAAAAAAATCAAAATTCACCTATCTCCTATCTCTTTTTCTAATAATGGGTTTTTATCATTTTGTAAGGAATTCTTTTATAACAATTATTTACAAAATTAAAAAAAAGCTATATTTAATCTTTCCAAAACTATTCAAGGATCCTTCAATTGCCCGGATAGCATCAGAAAATGGGATAAAAACATTGGACATTAAGTCTCCGAACAATGAACAGTTCCTTGATGAAATTAGAAATCTTAATATAGATGTAATTATAAACCAATCCCAGAATATTTTGAAAAGTGAATTACTTGCGATACCCAAAATTGGAGTGATAAATAGGCATAATGCATTACTACCAAAAAATAGGGGCAGATTAACTCCTTTCTGGGTATTATTTAAAGGAGAAAAAGAAACAGGAGTATCGATTCACTTTGTTAATGAAGAACTTGATGCTGGTGATGTAATTGTTCAAAAAAAATTTCCAATTGAAGAAAAAGACAATTTTAATACTATTGTTAAAAAGAACTACGAATTAGCCCCGGCTGCTATGTTAGAAGCATTGGACAAACTTAAAAATGGTTATGTTCAGTTTATTAAAAATGATTCATCAATAGCAACTTATAATACTACTCCAACCTTAAAGGAAGCATGGCAATACAGGAAAATTAGACTAGGATTATAAATCTTTCTCGTTATCCTCTGGATTTATTCTTCTCTAGTAAATAATTATTCTTTTTAATAATACTTTTAAGAGCTACTTTGAAAATCATATCTGTTGTTGGTGCCCGTCCAAATTTCATGAAAATCGCTCCAATCCATAAAGCTTTCTCTGACTTCAGTCTTCAGTCTTCAGACATCAATCTCCAGCACCTCATTTGCCATACCGGTCAGCATTATGATGACAATATGAGCAAAGTTTTTTTTCAGGATCTTAATCTTCCTCAACCAAATTATTACTTAGGGGTAGGAAGTGGTACTCATGCCGAGCAGACTGCAAAAATTATAATCGAGTTCGAGAAAGTACTGTTGAGTGAAAAACCTGATTTAGTAATTGTAGTGGGTGATGTGAATTCAACTATTGCATGCAGCCTGACTGCAGTTAAGTTTTCGATTAAAGTTGCACATGTAGAAGCCGGACTAAGAAGCTTTGACAGAAACATGCCGGAAGAAATAAACAGAATTCTCACAGATCAGATATCAGATTACCTTTTCGTAACTGAAAAAAGCGGTCTCGAGAATCTTAAAAAAGAAGGGATTTACAACTCTAAGATTTTCTTTGTCGGCAATACAATGATTGACACTCTCATATACTATTTGCCGAAAGCTGAGGAATCAAAAATCATTGATGAATTCGGTCTTATTAAAAATAATTATGTGTTAGCTACTCTTCATAGACCTGGTAACGTTGATGAAAAAGTTGAGCTGATAGAACTTATCTCCTTATTAAATAAAATTGCAGATAGAAGGAAAATAATTTTCCCGATTCATCCCCGAACGAAAAATAATCTTGTTAAATTCGGATTGATGAATATGATTCACCCCAATATAAATCTTACTGATCCTGTCGGTTACATAGACTTTATTTCTTTAATCAAAAATGCAGAACTGATAATTACCGACTCCGGCGGTATTCAGGAGGAATCGACATATCTTGGGGTCCAATGCATTACATTAAGGAATTCAACAGAGCGTCCCATCACTGTTGAAGTTGGTACAAATCAATTGCTAGGCAATGATTTAAATAAAGCTCTCGCTGCTGCTTCTGATGTCTTATCAGGTAAAATAAAAAAAGGATCAATCCCGGAATTATGGGATGGACATGCTGCCAAAAGAATCGTAAAGATTCTCCTGACAAAAGAATCGGAAATCCATCTCCGCTGACTGAAGACTGAGGACTGCCGACTGAAGACTGCCTATTACACACCTCGCGCTCCTTTTACGGGGACGATTCACCCAATATTCCAACATTCCATAATTCCTGGTCATTACTTTACAGTTCACCGATAACAGATTACAGTTTACACTTGAACTAAGCATGCCCCGCGCCTTTTGCGGGGAACCACGAACGAAGAACCAAGAACAACGAACGATTATCCTCCGTGCAACCCAACAATCAAGCAACCAAGCATACATATTTTTCTATTCTGTCTTCCGACTTCAGTCTTCCGATTACTGTTCACCGATCACCCATTACCTTCCTTGTCACTTTGTTCCTTTGTAACTTTGTCACTATTATTCATAATTTTCAATTATGCTAATTAAACTAATTACCGACTTACTCATTTATACTCTTTCATTCAAACTGATCGAGACTATTAAGCTCGGTGAAGTACAAGTATATTCCGCATATACTCCGTATCATGCTATAATACTTCTCACCGTTCTTTTCTCTTCGCTTATAACAGGCAAATACGGAATCACGTCTAAACGCAAAGTGATAGAGGGAGCCCAACCTATTTTCAGGTCGCTTATTCTTTCAATCGGCATTATTACTATTTATTTTAACCTGGTTGCAGATTCTTTCCCATCACGACTCGTAATAAGCGGAACATTTCTGCTCGGATTCTCAATTGAGCTGTTTATCAGAATTATAAAATTCGGTTTAATTTTTGAGAATCCATTCAAAATAAAGTTCAATTTTTCACCCGGTCTTTTTGTTTCAGAATTCCTTCTAATCCTCTTTATCATTGTCATTACCTACTTCACATATAGTTCAGTTCGAATAGAATATAAGACTTATTCCACTGCGTTCCTTTTAATTTTCTGGATTGCTTCCTCGGTATTTACTCACCATTTCGAGGCACACAGGTCCTCATTGAATTACTGGTATTTTATATGGAGAAGAATAAAGGGATATATCATTTTTATTGCCTTTGTCTCTTTTATGGTCTATATCCTAATCCCCGAAAACCTGAGCACTATCTATCCGTTATACATTGCATTAATTTTTTCCATCCATGCTGTAATTATTAACAGTATCTATTACCTATACAGAAGCCAGTCCAGGACTGACGAGCCTGCCACAAAGTTTCTAAAAGCAACTTCTCTCCTTGATGAACCAATGATGAGATCTAATGGCAATTATCCAGCTAAATACGGCATTAAAGGAAATCCTTTCAATCATTATCTCTCTGAACAGCTTCTTACTGTATACCTTAAGAAGCATAAGGAGATTTATAATTTCCTTGAGGAGCACCTCGACTTCCTTACATTCGATGTACGAAATTCATATATGATCAAGTCATCCGATGTTTTTAACATTGAGGTGATGCCCGAGAATAAGCTCGAGTTCTATATGAACCTCCGCGAACTGAATGATATTCAGAGGATCAATAAGTACCTTAAAAAGGTCAATCAAAAACTTATTGACGGAGGAGTTTTTGTAGGCGCAGTTGAACCTCTCAGCCTAAGGAGGGAGCGGTTTTTTAAAAAGTATCCTTTCTATTTTGCATATATCTTCTATTTCTTCGATTTTATCTGGAAACGCTTTTTCCCCAAAATGCCCTTCCTTAAAAATATCTATTTCGGTTTGACAAAAGGGAAAAACCGTGCATTGTCCCTTCCCGAAATAATTGGAAGGATCTACTTCTGCGGTTTTGACCTGATCAATTTTAAACAGATCGGAAACCTGGTCTATCTTATCGCGGTTAAAAAACGGGAGCCTTCACAGGATACAAACCCATCTTACGGACCTTTTATAAAACTTAAAAGAATCGGTCTTCACGGCAAAACATTCTATGTTTACAAGTTTCGGACGATGTATCCTTACTCTGAATATCTTCAAAATTTTGTTTTTGAAAAGGCAAATCTGAAAGAAGGGGGGAAGTTCAAGGATGATTTTAGAATAACCAGCTGGGGAAGAGTTTTAAGGAGATTCTGGCTCGATGAATTCCCGATGTTTATAAATTTCTTCAAAGGCCAGTTAAAACTTGTAGGCGTCCGGCCCCTGAGTTCCCATTATTTCAGTCTCTATCCCGAAGACCTTAAAAAACGCCGTATAAAGTACAAACCCGGCCTCGTTCCGCCTTACTATGCAGACCTTCCAAAGACTATTGATGAAATAGCAGCTTCTGAATCGAAATACCTCGATAGCTACGAAAAGAATCCTTTGTTCACGGATATCAGATATTTCTTCAAGGCCTGGTATAATATATTAGTGCGAAAAGCACGGAGCGGGTAGAGGGGGAGTAGGTTATAGCTGATAGCTCATAGTTGCTAGCTTATAGTAGATAGGTTATAGTTAGGGGGAAAATGGAAAATGTAATTAGTTTTAAAAACCTTACAGTATGGCAAAAAGCTCTAAGTTGGTCCTGTAACATTATCCTCTTAATTGATTCTCTTAATACTGATAGAAAACATTTCCGTTTATTTGAGCAGATTGAATCTTCTGCAGCTTCAGTACCTATGAATATCAGCGAAGGTAACGGAAGGTTTTCAAAAAAAGAATATCTTCACTTCTTATATATTGCTAGAGGTTCGGCTTTTGAAACAATTACATTATTGAATCTTTTCTGCCAGATGAAGTGGATTGATGTTCAAAAGCTGAATGATTTGGAAAATGAAGGTACTGAAATTGTGAAAATGATAAACGGTTTAATCAAATCCCTTAAATCCAAACCCTAACAATCATCTATGACCTATCACCCATGAATGACCTATGACCTATGACCTCTCGCCCATGACCTATCACCTATGACCTTTCCTTTACTACCATTCCTGCAAAAACCCACACCAATCCATTGCTGCTCATATCCTTCCCAAACATTGCCAACAAAATTCCAAATACAAAAATTATCAGCAAATCCTTCCTCCACTGTAATAAAACTCTGATAACAGCACCGGTATAAACTATCAAAAACCCTAATCCTATTAACCCCAACTCGCAAAGCAATTCCAGAATAATATTATGCGGATATTTAATTTCCCTTCCGATTTCACTCCCGTAATTACTCCCGTTAAAACTTCCCAGCCCGGATCCGGTAAGGGGATTCTCTTTAAACATTCTCCAAGCAACACTGTATCCTTCAATCCTTGAATTGATTGAATTGTCAACATTCACCTCGTTACCCGCTAATACTGAAAGATTATTCCACCTTTCCATCATTCCATTATTCCAGCTCATGATAAAAAAACTTAATAAAACTATCGCTGCTATACTTATGTAGTTTATTATTGCGCGGAGCCGGATTTCAGGATGCCTGATTATTCTGAAAAAAGTATCGGCGCTTATTGCTAAAATTGCGGCTATCAATCCGCCCCTGTAGCCGGAACTTATAATTGAATAAGTGAAAAGTAACGTCAGTAACAGCGCTGATAATTTCCTTTCACGGTTATCTGCATTCTGATAGTATAGATAAGTTATTAAAAGCGCCAGTCCAGTAAACCTTCCGAATGCGACATGACTCCACCTGGTAAGTTCAAATGAATAGGGGATACTCGGATTGAACGGATCGAGAAGAATTGCAATGGTACAAGCAATAACTCCAATAATTACCACCCCGCCTGCCAACTGCTCACTGCCGAATGAAGACTGCCCACTGCCTTCTGAATACTGTCTACTTACTACTTTAATACCCAGTATCAACCCAATACCCAGAACTAAGGGCCCGTTTCCAATCACAAAATGTATCACCTTCTCCGCTCCGAAACCGGGATTGCTAGACCATAATAGGCTCACCGACATGTATAGAATAAACAATGCAGCTAAAAAAACAGCAGATTTCTTAATAGTGCGGAGGAGTTCTTTCAGCTCATTCTTAAAAAAGAATAAAATTACAATTCCGCTTGTAATCCCTGAAATTATTTTAAAAAGAACGGAATTGAGTGAATAATTTGATATTCCTGAAGTGATCAGGTTCAATAGAAAGGAGGCAATAAGAAGAAAAATCCCTATTTTACTCTTAAGATTTTCCAATTTGACCAAATATCTCTAAATGAAATTAATAAAAGTACTGTTTATTGTCATCTTAGCTTCTGTCTCTGTTACGAGAGGACAGTCGCTCAACGGGATGACAGGACTTTTTAATATCCCAACTGCGGATCTTGCCGCGGACGGCACCATCTATTTAGGCGCTAATTACCTCGAAAGGAATCATCTCAAGTATTCAAACGGTGTTAGAGATGTAATTGCTCCGTTCATTACGATTAGTTTTCTTCCTTTTATTGAAGCTTCTTTCAGGATTACACGTCAGCTCAATTATCCGTACGAGCGGGGACATGTAATGGATCGCATGTTCAGCGGAAGGATAAGGTTCTTTGACGAGACTAATAATCTTCCTTCAATCACACTCGGTCTCCATAATCCTTATAGCACAGACCCAAGTGCAAAACATTTCACGTCGACTTATCTTGTAATTTCTAAGAACTTTAATTTCAACTCTCCGTTTAACCGGATTCATTTTACATTAGGTTACGGATCCGATATTATCGATGCGGCCGATCACCAGTACGTCGGTATCTTCGGCGGTTTTTCCGTAACACTGATTGAAATGTTAGAGTTGATGGGGGAGTACGATGCCGAGCGTTTCAATGCCGGTATGCGTATAACTTTATTCAACCATATCAAACTCCTCGGCGGTTTTATGGACATGAAGCATTTCTCCGGCGGCGCCTCGGTCAGTTTTGTGCTGTGAAGATGTGTAATCAGTAACGCGTGACGGGAAATCAGTAATGAGTGAACAGTAACGAGTAACCAGTGACATAGTAACAAGGAAACAAAGTAACAAATCCCGCCCCGCGCCCGCACCCCTTCAACCACCTAAGCACTCAAGCACTCAAGCATACTGCCACCATCCCCCCAATATTCCATTATTCCAATATTCCTAAATCCATCCATCAACCCTATCCGTCCTCTGTCTTCCGACTTCTGTTCACCGATTACTGTTTACTCTTTCACCACGAACGAACCACCCATCATTCCACCATTCCATTTTACACACTCTGAATTGTTATTTAGCATCAATCTTAGTAAGTTGTAATTGAAATCATTAGGTAATTAACATGCAGACAAAAAATATAATCAATGACTTCCTGGAATCTGTTTCGAAGCTTTCTCTGGAAGATCAATTAATGATTTCTAACCTCATTTATAAGCGTGTTATTGAGGAAAGACGGAAGGAAATATCAGACACTATTAGAGAAAGCAGGGAAGAATATTATTCAGGCAGATCTGGAAGAGGTTCTGTAGAAGATTTTCTTAAAGATGCTGAAAAATAATGATAGTCCTCAACTGGTCATCTTCTTTTAAGCGTGCTTTTAAGAAGATTATTAAATATCAGCCTGATCTGCAGGATAGAATAATTAATACATTGAAATTTCTGGAAGCCGATCCATTTGAACCTTCATTAAAGACCCATAAGTTAAAAGGATTATTGGAAGGAGTTTATGCCTGCTCAGTAACCCGTGAAGTAAGAATTGTCTTCGATTTAATTCATAATCCGGAAACAGGTCTAAGTGAGATTCTTCTAATTAATATCGGCTCTCATGATGAAGTCTATTGATAGCTTTCTTGTAACATTGTAACAAACTAAATAACAACTAAGCACCACGAACAATCGCCAATCAACCAAACACCAAAGCAATCAAGCATACGCCCACCATCCACCCATTATTCCACAACTCCATTATCCCTGTTCCTTGTTTTATAGTTAACTCCTTAACCAAAAACAACGAACTAAGAACCACGAACTAAGAACAACCCATACCCAAGCAATCCTTCTCCGTCCTCCTTCAATACAACCAAACCCCGCCCCGCACACGCATTCAAAATCTTCCCACCCCTTTCGCAGGAATCTTACTCTCAGTGATCCGTTCCGTTGGCGGGTCATCAAACTCGCATATCCGTCTTACACGTAATGTTATTTCCTCTGGCGCTTCTGACTTATAAGCCTCCGCTGTTGCATTTAACCTGTACGGACTGTTTACACCCAGATTCAAATTAATATCCGTTGCGCTTAAGTATTCCAGATTCTTATTGATCAGCGAATCCAGTTTAGAGATAATATTAACAAGCTCATTCTTAGATAACTTATCGTAGCTTATCTTCTTAAAATGAGCAAATGCTTTATTCCTCTCTGAAAGCATCTCCTTCAAATAATTCATGGAATCGTTTAATAGTACCGAAAGTAATTCATTTGTACGCTCCTTCTGATACTTGATTATCTCCTCCCTGAACTCCTTATCCCATTTTATCAGTGTCGGTTTTGATATCTTTGTTCTCAAACGGATCTGTTCATAAGATAATCCGCTGGCTCTAAGCATTACAAATTTTTCTCGTTCTGCTTCCTCATGCATGTTATATATCCTTGTAATATAAAAAATATAAGTATAAAGGAAAAATACCCCTCTGTAATGCATTAAAGCTGACAATCCTCCTTTTTTTGTGGTAAAGAAACAGTAAACTAATAGTAAAATAATAAATAGTTATAACTAATACTATATATAAGTTTAGTATCAGTTTCTATAGTATCTCTAACATCTCTCAATCATCCAATCAATCAAGCATCCAAGCAATCAAGCAAACGGCCACCATCCACCCAAAATTCCATTATTCCAATATTCCTAAATCCTTCCATCAACTCTCTCCTCCCTCAGACCTCTGTCCTCAGCCTTCTGTCATCCCATTACTGTTCACTGAACACCCATCACTTCCTTGTCACTTTGTAACTTTGTCACTTTCTCTTAACTAAGAACTACGAACCTAGAACTAAACTTGCCCCGCACCCTTTCAATCCTCCAATCAACCAAGCATTCAAGCAATCAAGCATACGGCGTTCATCCACACATTCTTCCACCATTCCATTATTCCAATTTTCCTCCATCCACCACCAGCAGCCATTACTTAACCTGTTTATTCTAATAATTAAAGTTTTTATATTATCATAAAACAAATATGTTTCCTCTCCGTAATGATTGCTGAACCAAAAAATCATAAATGGAAACTCTTGAAAAGATCTTTCGATCTCATACTATCTATTACTTTAATCCTTTTAGTCTTCTCATGGTTCTTCCCGATAATTTTTATGCTGCAAAAAATATTTAATCCCGGACCGATATTTTATAAAGGCAAAAGATGGGGCATGAAAGGGAAGCCGTTCTACTGTTATAAATTCCGTTCGATGATTCCTGGAGAGAACAATAATGGACATAGAATAACACTAAAGGGTGATCCGCGTCTTACGGCGTTCGGCTTTTTCTTAAGAAAATTTAATATTGATGAGCTGCCTCAATTCTTTAATGTATTAAGAGGGGATATGTCTGTTGTTGGTCCCCGTCCTCATGATGAAGCCGAGAATTTAATCCTGAAGGACGAGCTGGCAGATTATATGAAGCGTCACATTATTAGACCCGGTATTACAGGCTGGGCTCAGGTAAATGGTTTGAAAGGGAGGACATCAGATTTAACAGAAATGCAAAAACGTACCGAATATGATTTGTGGTATATTGATAACTGGTCGTTATGGCTTGATTTAAAAATAGTAGCAATGACGATCCGTCAGTTTTTAAGATTAAATAAATCTAATACATTGAATACAGAATGATTAGTGTAAATAAGTGAAATTCGTGGCCATTCTTTCATGACAGAATGCAGCGTACAGAAGACCGAGTAACCAAGAACTAAGCAACTAAGAACCAAGAACTACACTTGCCCCGCGCCCCTTCAACCCTCCAATCAATCATCCAATCAATCAAGCATCCAAGCATTCAAGCATACGGCCACCATCCACCCACTATTCCACCATTCCATTATTCCATTTTTCCTAAATCCATCCATCAACCCTATCCGTCCTCAGACCTCTGTCCTCCGTCTTCTGTCATAGATTCACCCTCCTTTGTCACCTTGTCACTCTGTAACTTTGTCACTTTCTCTTAACTAAGAACTACGAACTAAGCACCACGAACACTCCTCCAATCAACCAATCACCAAAGCAATCAAGCATACGGCCACTATCCACCCATTATTCCAACATTCCATTTTTCCTGCTCATTCCTTTACAGTTCACCGATCACAGATTACAGTTTACTCTTCACTTTCTTTCACCCACCTCAACCGTGTGACCCATTACACACATATATTGCTGAAAAGGTATTATTATTTGGCAGTATTCTTCAGGGCGTCTAAAAAAGAAAGTATAACTATCAAAGATAATGGCCTTAATGTGGACTTAAACCTGTACTGTAAATCCTGCGGTGAGGAGATTTCATCCGATTGGGATATCTGTCCTAATTGCCTCGAGCCTATTATCCAGATCAGTAAATGCCGACAGTGCGGAAAGGAGATTAAGGGAACCTGGCAGATTTGTCCTTCGTGCAAAACTCCTACGGGTAATACTGTTACAAACGGACGCACTCCGCACGGCAGCCGTACGCCACACCAGACTAATCACAGCAGCAGTTTAAGCGACATAAAAGAAAAAACTGCCCCGATAAAAAATGTTGAACTGCAGATAAATGAACTGATTGCCGAGCGGTATCTTGTTAAAAGCAAAATAGGGCAGGGAGGTTTCGGAAGTGTCTACGAGGTCTTCGATAAGATTACAGAAAGAACCATGGCCTTAAAGACTCTTCCTTACATCACAAAGGATTCAATCAACAATATACTTCTTGAGTTCGAGTCGCGCGACCGACTCGATAATGTTGAACACGTAATCAAAGCTTATCAGCCCCAGATCGCTTTATCAAAAGAACAGACAATTGTCATCTATCCGATGGAACTGGCCGATATGAGTCTCCGTAACTGGCTTGTTGAAACCTCCGGACACATTGAAGACCGCCTGGAAGAAGGACTCGAAATATTTAAGCAGGCATGTCTCGGCGTTGAGGCAATTCATCAGGCGGGACTTATTCACCTTGACCTCAAACCGGAAAATATCCTGTTAATAAAAAATAAAAATTTCAAAGACCTCTCCCAGAAATGGAAGGTTAAGATTAGCGATTTTGGACTTGCACGCGGTATAGGAATGGAGAATCTGGAAATTCTCCACGACGGTGTAGGAACTCCCGCTTATATGGCCCCTGAACAGATTATGGCCGCTCGCTGGAAAGATGTTGGCAAAGAGGCAGATATCTATTCACTCGGAATGATCTTATATGAAATGATCGACGGCGACCTTCCTTATAGCGGATCGGCTAAATTGATTAAAGAAAAAAAACTTAATCCGTTAATCGAAATCTCTCCTCTCAAAAGCAAACACGACGTTGCTCCCATTGCTATGAAATGTCTTACAAGGGACAAGAAGAACCGTATCGGCACAATCTCTGATTTGATCTATCTGATCGATGAGAAAAGAAGAAAAGAAGTTGAATTGAATATCAGAAAGAAACAGGCATCTGTCTATTATGAAGAGATTAAAAAACTGGTTGAAGAAAGAAAGTTTGATGAGGCTCTGGTTCTCTGCCGGAAATCTGCTCTCTGGGATAAAAAAGAAAATCCTGTCTATCAGTGGAATAATATTATCGAGAATATCAATAAACTAAAACTGATTCAGGAGGAAAAATTAAAGAAAGGGGAGATGGTTTTAGTTGATGGCGGAAGTTTTGAAATGGGAAGTCTGGATTTTGCAGATGAAAAACCGGTAAGAAAAGTTGAAGTGAAAAGTTTTCTGATAGATAAATTCCCGGTCACTGTAAAGCAATTCCGTGAATTCTGCAATTCAAAAGGGCGCCGCATGCCCCCGGTGCCTGAATGGGGATGGATTGATGACCATCCGGTGGTTAATATAAGCTGGCAGGATGCATACGATTATGCTGAATGGGCCGGAAAGAGGCTGCCTACTGAAGCCGAGTGGGAATTTGCTTCACGCGGCGGAACTAAATCTAAAAAATATAAATTCGCTGGCAGTAATAACCTGAATGATGTTGCCTGGTATTCTGCCAATTCTGATCTGCGGACTAATCCAATCGGAACTAAATCGCCAAATGAACTTGGTATATATGATATGTGCGGCAATGTTCTCGAATGGTGTAGCGACTGGTATTCACCTTATGATTCCTCAGACATTAATAATCCTTCAGGCGGCAAAAAGGGTAATTTCAAAGTCCTCCGCGGAGGGTCATGGAATGTAAATGAACTCGGGTGCCGGATAACACTCCGCAACCATTATGATCCTGATACTTATGATAATTATTTCGGCTTCCGATGTGTAAAGGATCTTTCTAATAAATAAATCAATTCAACACTTCAATAACTCAACCACATAAGCATCTAAGCACTCAATCAATTCTACTCCGTCATCCGTCTTTATTCATCCGATTACAGTTCACAGATCACCCATCACTTCCTTGTCACCTTGTAACTTTGTTACTTTCTCTTTACTAAGAACCACGCACCCCGCCCAGCACCCCTCCAAGCATCCAAGCATACGGCCACCATCCGCCCATTATTCAACCATTCCATAATTCCAATCCCAATTGCATTTAAACGAACTTGATACTTTCTGCCCCCGCATATACCATCTCTCCGCTTAAGTTCTTATCTTCTATTCATGAAAAACTTCGCACTTACCGGAGTAGCCGGATATATCGCTCCCCGGCACCTCAAAGCAATTAAAGAGACCGGCAGCAATCTCGTTGCGGCTCTGGATCCGCATGATTCCGTTGGAATACTCGACCAGTTTTTCCCGGATACCGCCTTCTTTACCGAGTTCGAACGCTTCGACCGCCATATAGAAATGCTTAAACGTAAAGAATCGGATTTTAAGCTCGATTACGTCTCGATCTGTTCACCGAATAATCTTCATGATGCCCATATCAGGTTTGCTCTCCGCGTGGGTGCCGATGCCATCTGCGAAAAACCGTTAGTCTTAAATCCCTGGAATCTTGATGCACTAGAAGCATTAGAAAAAGAATTTCAACAGAAAATTTATACCGTACTGCAGCTTCGCCTTCATCCATCTATAATTGAACTCAAAAAAAATCTACTAACCAAGAACCACAAACCAGAAACTAAACACCGGGTTACGTTAAAATATATTACATCCCGCGGACTCTGGTACAACTTCTCCTGGAAAGGGGATATTCAGAAGTCAGGGGGAATAGCAACCAATATCGGCATCCACTTCTTCGATCTTTTAATCTGGCTCTTCGGAGATGTTGAAGAATTCTCGCTAAATCTGGCAATGGATAATAAGATGGGCGGAACATTAAGCCTTAAAAATGCCGATGTTGATTGGTTCCTTTCAATTGATCCGCGCGATCTTCCGGAAGAAGCATTAAAGAATAACAAAAGAACCTACCGTTCAATTAAGATTGACGGCAAAGAGATCGAGTTTACCGAAGGATTCACAGATCTCCACACAGAAGTATATAAGAATGTTTTATCCGGCGGGGGATTCGGAATTAATGATAGCCGTCCTTCAATTGAGCTCGTTCAGAAGATTAGAGAGAAAGCAAAGAAGTTCAAGTGATTAGTTTATTTTAAAGATAATAATTGTGTTGATGGTGATATGAAGGAGTAATGGAATATTGGAATGATGGATGGAATGGGGGAGAACAGGTTGTCAGAAAAATTCAAAAGAAATCTTAACCGCGGTTATATGAAGTTGGAAGTCTGGAATGATGCTGTTAATTTGTTCGAGTTGGTTTATAAATGTATTTCCAGAATCAGCAGCCTTGATTTAAAAAGTAGAAGTCAAATTATCGATGCTGCTCAATCAGTTTCCGCTAATATCGCCGAAGGTTATTGCAGAAAATCTATTAATGAATATCTTTACTTTTTAAATGTGGCGTTGGGTTCATTGGGTGAACTATTGACTAGAATAATTGGACTTCACAGGGTAAATCTAATTACCACTGATGATTATAATTCACTTGATGAATATCATTATAAAGTTGAAAACAAGTTAGTAGCGTTAATAAAATCTCTAAATAGAAAGCGGCAATCCGGAAATTGGCTGGAAATTATTGATTAATCAATTCCATCAATATTCCATTCTTCCAATATTCCAGGAGGAATTAGAATATGAACCTGAAATACTTTGTACACGAATCATCCTACATCGACGATAATGTAGAAATTGGCGAAGGGACAAAAATCTGGCACTTCTCCCACGTTCAGTCCGGTGCGAAGATCGGAAAGAATTGTGTGCTCGGACAGAATGTAAACGTCGGCAATAATGTTGTAATAGGTAATTATGTTAAGATTCAGAACAACGTTTCGGTCTATGAAGGCGTAACGCTGGAGGACTATGTATTCTGCGGACCGTCGATGGTCTTTACAAATATTGTAGATCCCCGAAGCAAATACCCTCAGGTAGGTGCAAAGTATTACGTAAAAACACTTGTTAGGGAAGGCGCATCGCTTGGTGCTAATTCTACAATTGTATGCGGTGTAACCATCGGCCGGTTTTCTTTTGTAGGTGCCGGCGCCGTTGTTACAAAGGATATCCCAGATTACGCTCTTGTAGTCGGTAATCCGGCAAAGATCATAGGCTGGATGAGCGAAGCCGGGCAGCGGCTTCATTTCGATAAGAATGGTTTGGCATCCTGCCCCAAATCAAACCGGAAATATAAACTTGAGAATAACCTCGTGACTGATATAACCGGGTAACAAATATTCCTGTTGAATTGTTGAACTGTTGAATTGTCTAATTGATTCTTAATTAACAATTTCCCGCTTCAAAACTTCCAACATTCCATCTTCCCATTACTCCAGTTTTCCATTATTCCAACTTTCCATATTTCCATACTACCATCATAACAAACCTCAATCCCGGGACTCAAGAATCCCCCAATTCAACATTTCCACACCTGAACATTTCCCTTTCCTTACAATTTCTCAAATTTCCTTTTCTCATACAGTTAACATTTCTTAACTTTGCACCTGATAAAAACGGAAACTTCAGATGGGCAGAATATTCGAGACAAGAAAACATAAAATGTTCGCGCGTTTTGCGCGGATGTCAAAAGCATTCAACCGCGTAAGAAAAGATATTGAAATAGCCGTTAAATCTGGCGGCCCGGATCCTAAAGCGAATTCCAAACTTCGTATTGCGGTACAGAACGCGAAATCGGTAAATATGCCGAAGGATAAGGTAGAAGCAGCTATTAAACGGGCCTCCTCAAAGGATACAACAGGTTACCAGGAAATTACCTACGAAGGTTACGGACCCCACGGTATCGGTATCCTGGTTGAATGCGCGACCGACAATCCGACACGCACTGTTGCCAACGTCCGGCACTACTTCAGAAAGCACGAGGGTTCAATGGGGAGTACCGGATCTATCTCATTCATGTTCGAACGGAAAGGATTGTTTAAGATCAGTAAAGAGAAAATTGCCGATCTTGAAACTTTCGAGCTCGAGCTGATCGATTCCGGCCTGGATGATTTCTCGTATGACGATCAGTTCATCTATATCTACTCTTCATTCCAGGATTACGGCAGCATGCAGAAAGCCCTCGAAGAACGCGAGCTTGAAATTCTCTCTACAGAGCTGACTTATATTCCTACTAACACAAAAGAACTCGAAGGGGACCAGTTGAAAGAAGTGAACGATCTCATCGAAGCCCTCGAAGAGGACGACGATGTTCAATCGGTCTACAGCTCTTTGCAGTGATTCTGTTGTGTCTATTCAAAATTCCTAAATATGCAATAGATAACAGCCATCGGTTACGTTTAATCTGTTAATAGCAACGGATGATCAGTAACGGTTCGATAATTTATTCAATTCAACAATTCAACGCTTCTACAATTTATCAATTACACAATTCAATTCTTCAACACCCATCATCCCACCAACCAAGCATCCAAGTAATCCAACTCCGCCTGCTTCACTTTATCTCGTTGTCACTCTGTTACTTTGTCACCTTGTCACTTTTATTTTAAAATAAATCCGACCATAGAATTCTAATTTCCAATTTACTCTTTCCGATTTCACTTGGAAAAATATCTACCGCAAATTATCTTTGACCGGTCGTTATAGACTCCAATCGTAATAAAGAGAATCCATCAGATCAATGTATTAAACCGGCTGTTGCAGGTATTATAATACTCAAACAATAGTGAAAGGTAGAGGCATATGTTTATAAAGCATTTAATAACCATTTTGGTTATAAGTTCTATTATATCCGCTAAGAATCCTGAATCTTTTTCAATAAATAAAGAAAATGAAATTTACCAATCCGGATTGGCTAATAAGCCGGTTTTATCTTTCAACACTGCAAAAGATATGATGGAAATGATGATTGAAGACTCATGGAATAATTTTAATAAATTAAAATCTTTTGCTAATCAGAATTTCGGCGGTGTAAAAAAAGAAAGTGATTTGATTATAAAAATTTCTGATGTCCCTTTCCTCACTAATGGAAGAGATGCAAAAATGCAAATAAATTTGAATACTTCCGGATATGTAAAGGACGATATTCGAAGTTATTATTTGAGAGTTTCGATGACATTTGAAGAAATTGAGGAATTTGATAATTACTGGAAACCGAATGAATACAGTTTTAGTATCGGTAACCTTACAATAGAACCATGGGAATTAAGCGGAATTGGTATGTCGGATCTTTCCGGAAGGATTAGATATAGTTCAGTGAAAAGTAAAGTACAAGGTTCCGATAATTATATATTCTACCCGCCGTATATAAATGTTATTATAACATTGGACCCGAATAGTATCGATCGATACAATGTTACATTTGCAGTCTCTAAAATTAATAATTCCATAGAAATTGAAAAGGTTAATAAGGAACCGGTTAGTGAGGATTTTCACCAAAATGTGCGAAGACTGGTCCAAGCGGTTAAGTTTGGAAAAATAACCGGCCCTGAATTTTCCGGTGATGAAATTAAAAAATTCTATTCGAAAACGGTTCTTGGTGATGCATACTGGGGATCTTTCCCCGGTCAACGGTTTATCAGTAAAATCCAATTAGCTGGAACAAGCGGAAGTTTTATTGCCGGGAACGATCATTCATTTTATGCGTTAATCCGGCGAGGGGATAAAAACAATATCTCTTCCGACATAAAAAATTGGGTCAACTATCTTTCTTATGCTCTAGGTAAAAATTATGCAGCGGTAAAAAAATATGACCAGTTTAATTTATTGACTGATGTCTCGTTTATTCCGGTAAATCAGGATTTCAATGCCGATCCGGAAATAGTGGTTATTAAGTTAGAGACTGAAAAAAATATTTTTGTAGAAGACGGGCAGGAGGAATTAGTGCTGCGCGTTTATATCCCATTGTTTGGTTTTTCGAAATACGAGGATTATTGGGTGCCAATGTTAGAGATATACGACTTTATTTAGTTTAAACATTTTCTCTTAAATAAAATTAATATGGAGATAAAAATGATTACTCGAAAAAATATATTGTATAAAATAGTTTTGATTTTACTTCTTTCTGCCGGTGTTAGTCAGGTTTTAGCACAATATAATGTTGATATCTACAATAAGAGCAACAGAACTGTTGCCGTTCGTATTAATGGAGTTTTTCAGGCTAATCTTGAACCGGGTGCTAGTAAAAGCTATTACGTTAATGATAAATCGACAGTTAATTTTTCTTTAAGTGATACTGATCCCGAAGTTGTTCAAGCCATTCAGAATGCTGCTTATCAGGGAATTAATTGGAAGTATGATTGGACACAATATCAGATGGGTTCTTCGTATGTCGAAGGACCCGGTACTATCAATTTAATTCCGGCATTGCACAGTGATGGCACTTATACTTGGGTAACATTGCAGGTTGTACCCTTACAGCAAAACTCTACTTATTACTCTTCAAATGATTCATATGATTCTTACGATGATGATGAGGATTTAGTATGGTATATGATTCTTGGTCTATTAGTCGGAGCCATTCTGCCATTCCTGTTCTAAAATAGTTTTAGATATTATGAATAGTGTTTAACTTTAGCTAAAAGGGATTTCAAATGTACTTGGATCTTCTGAATAATAATTATAAACTGACTTCAGATCAGATTGCTGATTATAAAAATAATTCTTTTATCAAGTTGAAAAATGTTCTTCCTGCTGAGGTTATCCTGTATTATAATCAGGTTATTTCAGATAAGGTGAATGAACTTAATAAAGTTGATCTTCCTTTAGATAAAAGAGACACATACGGTAAAGCGTTTCTGCAGCTTTTCAATCTCTGGAAAGAGGATGAGCGGATTAAAGAACTCGTCTTCAGCAGGCGGCTTGCTAAGATTGCATCCGAGTTAATGGAAGTAAGCGGAGTCCGCCTCTATCACGATCAGGCCCTCTTTAAAGAAGCAGGCGGGGGAATTACTCCGTGGCATGCAGATCAGTATTACTGGCCTCTATCGAGCGATAAAACTATTACAGCATGGATACCACTGCAGGCTGTTCCTTTAAATATGGGTCCGCTCGAATTCAGCTCAGGAAGTAATAAACTTGTATACGGAAGGGAATTAGCAATAAGCGATGAAAGTGAAAAACAACTTAAAGACAAATTAAGGGTAAATGATTTCCCGCACGTCATTGAACCTTACGATATCGGTGAGGTCAGTTTCCACTCCGGCTGGATCTTTCACCGCGCAGGGGCTAATACATCCGGGCAAATAAGAAAAGTTATGACAGTCATTTATATGGATAAGGATATGATTCTGAAAAAGCCCGAAAATGATAACCAGAAACTCGATTGGGAAACATGGTGCCCGGGTGCTAAAGTAGGTGAAGTGATTGATACTCCACTGAACTCTGTTCTTTATTCCGAATAGCTTACAAATTAATCTTTTAATTTAGATCGACTTAAGTATTTAATAACTGACTTACAGGTTTTTTGATTCTTATTTTTTATATTAATTCCTGAGTTAGTTAATTCCCAATTCTCATCACCCTGATCTTTCAATCTTTCCATTAATATATTAATTCTACACTCCTTCATTTTTCTTCCTCAAGGATTTTTACTTTTTCAATGTAGCTCCTGGCTGACCAAATAATTATAAATAGACTTATTCGTCTTTATTTTAATTCTCATAATCTCTATTATTGTTGCCGGATATTTGCGGATTTTCTTAAAAATAAGATTTCGTATATCTGTTCTAAAAATTAACGGATAAACGAGGTCCAAAAACCGTGAAAATTGCCGAAATAATCGATTAAGCTGACTGATAAATGGCAGGATTCTTGTGTAATTAAACCGGTAAATTCTATAAAAGTAACAAAGAACTAAGAACCAAAAACTAAATTACTATAAAATAACAGGTGTTTTAATGGAAAGAAAAAAAATAACTATTGACGGCAATGAAGCGGCTGCGTCCGTTGCATTCAGGTTAAGCGAGGTGATAGCTATCTATCCGATAACTCCATCGTCTACTATGGGTGAGTTATCCGATGCATGGGCTGCACGTCAGGATAAAAATATCTGGGGGACTGTTCCTTCTGTAACCGAGATGCAGAGCGAAGGCGGTGCAGCTGGTGCTGTTCACGGAGCTCTTCAGAGCGGTGCCCTTACAACAACTTTTACCGCTTCTCAGGGCTTGCTTTTAATGATCCCGAATATGTATAAGATTGCAGGCGAACTTACACCAACAGTTTTTCATGTTAGTGCCCGTTCGATAGCCGCTGCGGCTCTTTCGATTTTCGGTGACCATAGCGACGTTATGGCAACACGTCAGACCGGATTCGGACTTCTCTGTTCAAACTCGGTTCAGGAAGTTATGGATACCGCGCTTATAGCACATAAAGCTTCAATAGAATCGAGAATCCCGTTCGTCCACTTCTTCGACGGATTTAGAACATCCTCGGAAGTTATGAAGATAGAAGAGTTATCCGACGAAGACCTTCATTCAATGATGGATCCGAAAGCGGTAAGTGAATTTAAGAAACGCGCTCTTTCGCCGGAGAATCCTTTCATCCGCGGAACTGCCCAGAATCCAGATGTTTACTTCCAGGGTAGGGAAACAGTTAATAAATTTTATAATGCCTGTCCGGAGATTGTTGAAAATGCGATGAATCAGTTTGCAAAACTGACTGGAAGACAATACAGGTTATTCGATTATTTCGGGGCTCCGGATGCTAAACGTGTAATTATTATTATGGGCTCCGGCGCTGAAACCGCTCAGGAAACAGTTGATTATATGACTGAAAAAATGGAAGAGAAAGTCGGAATTATTAAAGTAAGACTCTACAGACCATTCTCTGCAAAACATTTTCTGGAAGCATTACCAAAAACAGTCGAAAAAATTGCTGTACTCGATAGAACAAAAGAACCGGGCGCGCTTAGCGAACCGCTTCACCTCGATGTTGTAAATGCGATTTCTGAAGCTATGGCATCTGATAATCCTCCTTTCTCAAAAATGCCTGAAATCGTTGGCGGCCGTTACGGCCTTTCTTCCAAAGAATTTACTCCTGCTATGGTTAAAGCCGTTTTCGATAACCTGAAATCAGCTAAACCGAAGAACCATTTTACAGTAGGAATAAACGACGACGTTACGTTTACCAGCCTTGATTTCGATCCGGCATTTATGACCGATCCGGATAGCGTAGTCCGATGCTTATTCTACGGACTCGGCGCTGATGGAACTGTCGGTGCAAATAAAAACTCAATTAAAATAATCGGTGAAGAAACTGAAAATTTTGCCCAGGGTTATTTTGTCTACGATTCTAAGAAATCAGGTTCAACAACTATTTCACACTTAAGATTCGGTCCGAAACCGATCCATTCTACTTATCTTATTCAAACTGCAAAATTTGTCGGATGCCACTCATTCGGACTCATGGAAAAATTCGATGTACTCGAAAAAATTGTTGACGGCGGAACGTTCCTGCTCAATTCTCCTTTCAGTAAAGAAGAAACATGGGATAAACTTCCGAAAAAAGTTCAGCAGCAGATAATTGATAAGAAACTAAAAGTATATGCAATCGATGGATATGCAGTTGCCAACGCAACTGGAATGGGCGGAAGAGTAAATACAATTATGCAGACCTGCTTCTTCGCAATCTCAGGTGTCCTTCCAAAAGATGAAGCTATTGAACAGATCAAAAAATCGATCAAGAAGACTTACGGCGCTAAAGGTGAAGATATTGTTAAAAAGAATTATGAAGCGGTAGATCAGACTCTGGCTCACTTATACCAGATTGATATACCGGCTAAACCAACCAGCGTAATTGAATTGCCTCCGATTGTTTCCGATCAGGCGCCTGACTATGTGAAAAATGTTCTGGCTAAGATGATGGCAGGAAAAGGCGATGATGTTAAGGTTAGCGAAATGCCGATCGACGGAACTTTCCCTTCGGCTACTACAAAATGGGAGAAGAGAAATATCGCTCTCGAAATACCTGAATGGGATCCTGAATGGTGTATTCAATGCGGAAAGTGTGCCCTTGTATGCCCGCATGCCGCAATCAGAATTAAAGTTTATGACAAGAAACATCTCGAAAATAAACCTGCTGCGTTCAAAACAATGGATGCAAAAGGTAAAGAGTTTCCGGAAGGATACGCTTATACAATACAGGTTGCCGCTGAGGATTGTACCGGCTGCGAACTCTGTTATGAAGTCTGTCCGGCCAAGAACAAGAGAGAGACACGCCTTAAAGCTCTCAATATGGTTCCTCAAATCCCGATCCGTGAACAGGAGAGAGTTAATTTCGATTACTTCCTGAACATTCCTGAAATCGACAGAAGACTCGTTAATACTTCACTGATTAAGAGCAATCAGTTACTCGAACCGTTGTTTGAGTTCTCAGGCGCATGTTCAGGATGCGGTGAAACTCCTTATGTAAAACTTGCCTCCCAGTTGTTCGGCGATAGAATGATGGTTGCTAATGCTACCGGTTGTTCGTCGATCTACGGCGGAAATTTGCCAACAACACCTTGGGCAATGAACAAAGAGGGACGCGGCCCGGCATGGGCTAACTCGTTATTCGAGGATAATGCTGAATTCGGTATGGGTATGCGCCTTGCGGTTGATAAACAGAATCAGTTTGCAAAAGAATTATTGTCCCGACTTTCTGATCAACTCGGAAAGGAATTTGTTGATTCTTTAATCAATGCCGATCAGAAAGATGAAACCGGAATCTATGAACAGAGAGAACGGGTAGAAGAATTGAAAAAGAAGCTCGAATCGATCAAATCATCCGATGCCGGTAAACTCCTTGAAGTTGCAGATTTCCTCGTTAAGAAATCGGTCTGGATAATGGGCGGTGACGGCTGGGCTTATGATATCGGTTACGGCGGTTTGGATCATGTAATGGCTTCCGGCAAAAATGTTAATATTCTGGTTCTTGATACTGAAGTATACTCCAATACCGGAGGGCAAATGTCCAAAGCTACCGGAATGGGCGCTGTTGCTAAATTTGCTGCAGCAGGTAAACCAACTGCTAAGAAAGATCTTGCTATGATGGCTATGAACTATGGAAATGTATATGTAGCAAGAGTAGCAATGGGCGCTAACGATGCCCAGACAATAAGAGCATTCTTAGAAGCAGAAGCATACGACGGTCCGTCTATCATTATCGCCTACAGCCATTGTATTGCTCACGGTATCAATATGGCTAAGGGAATGGAAAGCCAGAAACTTGCCGTTGAAAGCGGTTACTGGACGATGTTCCGTTACCATCCGGATAATTTGAAAGAAGGAAAGAATCCACTTAAACTAGATTCCAAAGCTCCGAAGATTAAACTTGAGGATTATATCTATAAAGAGACACGCTATAAGATGCTTACAAAATCGCACCCGAAAGAAGCAAAGGAACTCTTGAGCGCTGCTCAGGAGGATGTACTTAAACGCTGGAAATTATATGAACAGATGGCTTCATTCGATTATTCAAACGACGGAAGCGGTGAGAAAAAAGAGAACTAATAAACTCCATTATGATTGCCGGGAATAATATGTTATTCCCGGTATGAATAAAGGAATTGAAAATTTTAAATAAGGAGTTAAAATATGGATCTATCAACAACATATATGGGATTGAAACTTAAGAATCCTATCGTTCCTTCTTCTTCTCCGCTTTCACAGAGTGTTGATAACGTTAAGAAGATGGAGGATGCAGGCGCAGCAGCTGTAGTTGTTTATTCACTTTTCGAAGAACAGATTACACATGAATCCGGTGAACTCGATCATTATCTCTCTTACGGAACCGAAAGCTATGCCGAGGCATTAAGCTATTTCCCGGAACCTCAGCAGTTTCACTTAACACCTTATCAATATCTCGATCATATAGCAGCACTTAAAAAATCTGTTAGTATTCCGGTTATCGGAAGTCTTAACGGTGTAAGTACCGGCGGCTGGGTTAAATATGCGAAGAATATTGAACAGGCCGGAGCTGATGCACTCGAACTTAATATCTATTATATAGCAACAAATCCGAATCTCACCGGCTCGGAAATCGAAACGATGTATGTGGATGTTCTTACTGAAATTAAAAAGAACGTTAAAATCCCTGTCGCTATGAAGCTAAGTCCGTTCTTCACTTCAATGTCGAATGTGGCAAGAAGATTGGATAATGCGGGGGCAGATGCGCTTGTCCTTTTCAACCGTTTCTATCAGCCCGATTTCGATCTTGAAAAACTTGAAGTAGTGCCAAATCTTGTTCTGAGTACTAACTGGGAAATGAGACTTCCATTAAGGTGGATTGCCATTCTCTATGGAAATATTAAAGCTTCATTAGGTGCAACCAGCGGAATTCATTCTCATGAGGATGTTATAAAAGTTATGATGGCAGGCGGCGATGTTGCTATGATGGCTTCCGAACTGCTTGTTAAGGGAATAGGACGGATTACAGAAATTATTGATGGACTTAAAGAATGGATGGAAAAGAATGAGTATAGCTCGATCGATATGATGAAGGGAAGTATGAGTCAGAAAAAAATCGCGCAGCCGGCTGCATTTGAAAGGGCTAATTATATGAAATTACTCCAAAGCTGGAAGACACTTGCCTGATTAAAGTATCTTAAAATACTATTTGTGTGAACCCGCTTTACCTAAGCGGGTTTTTTATTTCATTCCTTTAACTCACCATCAATGGAATTATAATTTCCGGCTAAGTATATTCTATCTCAAATTTATTCACATCATAAAAAATTTTGACTCTATGCAGGAATTTTATCATAAGTGGTATACGCAATATCTGAGCAGGGATTTCGAAATGCTTGTTTTCGGTCATTCAGGTTTCCCTGTAATTCTGTTCCCAACTTCAAAGGGAAAATATTTTGAGAACAAGGATTTCGGACTTATCGGTTCTGCAGCCCATCTTATTGAATCCGGTAAGGTGAAAATTTATTGCCCGGATGGCATCGATTCTGAAAGCTGGTATAACTATGGAATCCATCCGGCCGATCGTGTCAAAACCCATCTGGCCTACGAAAGAGTTATTCTGAACGATGTTATTGAATTTGCTAAGTATGAAACCGGTTCTAAAACTGTTGGCGTTGCCGGATGCAGTTTCGGAGGATATCATGCTTTGAATCTGGCTTTCCGTCATCCGGATAAAGTCAGTCATCTGTTTACATTGGGCGGTGCTTATGATATTAAACAGTTTATTATGGGCTATTACGACGATAATTGTTATTTCAATAACCCTCCCGATTATATGAATAATCTTAACGACCCCTGGTTCCTCGATCGAATAAAAAAAATGGGAATTATTTTGGGAACAGGTGAATGGGATATTTGTCTGGAAGAGAATAAAAGGATGAGCGGAATACTTCATTCAAAAGAAATCCCCCACTGGCTCGATGTAAGGTCATCAACCGGACATGACTGGCCCTGGTGGAAAGAGATGTTTCCGTATTACCTTTCAAGAATTTAATATTCGACCCCCAGTAGCCCTTAGTTTATAATTCATGAGGATCGGCGGTTGAATAAGAAAAATAAATTTAAGAAAAGTCTTTGGAGAAACAGCAATGAAGAAAATAGGAATACTATTCGGTCAGGAGAATACATTCCCTCAGGCATTTGTCGATAGAGTTAATTCGAAAAATGAAAAGGGAATCTCTGCTGAATTTGTAAAAGTAAATAAAGTGATCCAGGGCGATGCTTCCGAATACGCAGTAATAATCGACCGAATCTCGCAGGACGTACCGTTTTATAGAGGGATGCTCAAGAACGCCGCATTATCCGGTACAGCCGTAATAAATAATCCTTTCTGGTGGAGCGCAGACGAAAAGTTTTTTAATAATGCGCTTGCTACCAAACTAAATGTTCCGGTGCCTAAGACTGTCCTGCTCCCCTCAAATCAGCATCCCCCTGATACAAATGAGAAATCGTTTCGTAACCTTGAATACCCCCTCGATTGGGAAGGTATTTTTAACTACGTTGGATTCCCGGCATTTTTTAAACCTTTTGCGGGAGGTGGGTGGAAAAATGTCTATAAACTGAACAATAAAGAGGAATTTTTTAATGCATATAATGAAACCGGCCAGCTTGTTATGATGCTCCAGGAAGCGATTGAGTTCGAAGATTATTTCAGGTGTTATTGTATCGGCAGTAAAGACGTTCGGATTATGAGATACGATCCTAAAGTTCCTCACCATGAAAGATATGTAAAAAATCCTTTGCCGGTCGAAGCTAAGTTATTAAAAAATATAGAGAAATACGTTCTTACTTTGAACAAAGGATTGGGCTATGATTTTAATACAGTCGAGTTTGCTGTGAGGGATGGAATCCCTCTGGCCATCGATTTCTGCAACCCGGCTCCCGATGCCGACCTGCATTCAGTTGGCGAGGAAAACTTTGAATGGGTTGTAGAAGCTGCCGCTAATATGGCAATCGATAGAGCGAAAAAGCACAAAGCCGGAAGGAACAACCTTACCTGGGGCGAGTTTATTAAATCCTATGTAAATGATGCTCCCAAATCAAAATAAGTGACTGAAGGAGGCAGATTTTTTTTTATGAGTGACAAACTATTCACGATCGGCATAGAAGAGGAATTCCAGATTGTTGACCCTGTTACACGTGAACTCAAATCCCACATCGAACTGATTCTAGGTGACGGAAAAGTCATTCTCAAAGAACAGGTGAAAGCAGAAATGCACCAATCCGTTGTAGAGGTCGGCTCGAATGTCTGCTACAATATTAAAGATGCCCGTAAAGAGGTTGTACGACTGAGATCCAGCCTTGCACGAATCGCAAAACAGCACGGACTTGAAATCGCAGCTGCCGGAACACATCCATTTTCAAAGTGGGCGGAACAAAAAATTACAGATCATCCGCGCTATCATGATGTAGTAGAGGATATGCAGGATGTTGCCCGGGCAAATTTAATCTTCGGATTGCATGTTCATATCGGTCTGGAAAATAAGGAAGATACGATCCATATAATGAATGCTCTGAGATATTTTCTACCTCATATTTTTGCACTCTCTACATCATCACCATTCTGGGAAGGGAGGAAAACAGGTTTTAAATCCTACCGTACAAAAATATTCGACCGCTTTCCTCGTACTGGAATTCCCGATCATTTCAATAGTTATGGTGAATTTGAATCGTATGTAAATCTCCTTATAAAAACTGGATGCATCGATAATGCCAAACGAATCTGGTGGGATGTTCGGCCTCATCCGTTTTTTAACACTTTAGAGGTCCGGATATGCGACATTCCCATGCTGGTTGATGAAACAATTGCAATCTCAGCATTGATTCAGGCGGTTGTTGCAAAACTTCATAAACTGCTTAAGAAAAATCTTGGATTCAGATTGTACAGACGGCTGTTGATAAATGAAAATAAATGGCGCGCCGCACGATACGGTTTGGAAGGTAAAATGATTGACTTCGGGAAACAGGAGGAGGTGGATACGGTTTATCTGATTCATGAGCTTCTCGATTTTGTAGATGAAGTCGTCGACGAACTCGACAGCCGCGATGAAATTAATTATGTGAAAGAAATTCTTAAAATGAAAACCGGCGCGTACCGTCAACTCCAGGTATTCGAAAAAACTAACGATCTAAGGAAAGTTGTCGATTTTATTATTGAACAGACGAATTTCGGCCTGGAGATCTGATGATTCCGGAGATAAGAAAGGAATTCAATTCAAGATACTCAGACGAAGTTTATAATAATTACCTGAATGAAATCTGGCAATGGACTAATGGTGAAATTGATTTCCGGATCTCTGAAACTCCTTTATTCCTCGATAATAATCTGACGGACCGATTGACTGAGGCGGCTGATTCCATTTTAAAAATTTTACAGACTGAAAACTTTAAAAGAAATTCATTTAACGCTGTTCCTGAAGAACTTTATGTTCCCAACGAAGATGAACATCCACTTTTTCTTCAGATTGATTTTGCAATTACAAAAGATCCCAATGGCAATCTTGAACCGAAACTGATAGAACTTCAGGGTTTCCCATCGCTCTATTCTTTTCAGACAGAAGTGGACCGACTCAACAGAAAATATTACAAAATTCCTGAAGGCTTTAATTCTTATTTCAACGGGCTGAATGAAGAATCCTATTTTAAGATCCTAAAAAGTGCAATTCTCGGACTTCATAATCCTGAAAATGTTATCCTGCTTGAAATTGAACCCGATAAACAGAAAACCAGGATCGATTTTTATATCACAGGAAAAAAAATCGGTATTAAGCCGGTTTGCATTTCGGATATCGTAAAAGATGGTAAAAATCTATACTATACAGATAGAGGAAAGAAAGTAAAGATCGAACGGATTTATAATCGTGTGATATTTGATGAATTGTTGAGGAGAAATATAAAATATAATTTTGATTTCAGAGACCAATATGATGTAGAATGGGCCGGTCATCCAAACTGGTTCTTCAAAATCAGTAAACACTCTCTTCCCCTAATAAAAGGTGGTTATGCACCGGAGACTTTTTACCTCTCTTCTATAAATGAATACCCGGAGAACCTGCAGAACTATGTCTTAAAACCCCTCTATTCGTTCGCCGGGTCTGGGGTTGTTGTAGATCTTTCTAAAGATCTGCTGGAGAAAATAGATAATAGAGAGAATTATATACTTCAAAAGAAAGTTGAATACGCTCCGCTGATCGAAACACCCGATCAATTTTCAAGAGCTGAGATCCGCATGATGTATATCTGGATAGACGAACCGGTCCTAGTAAATAATCTGCTTCGCACAAGTAAGGGCAGAATGATGGGAGTCGATTTTAATAAAGGCAAGACATGGGTCGGTTCCAATATCGCTTATCACACCTGATTTTTATTCATTCTAATAGAACTTCTGTAACGATCCGCCTGTTATTGTAAATAAAGTATATGAAAGGACTTAAATGAAAATTGGAATTCTTGGTTCTGGCCCGGTTGCAAAAACTCTGGGACTCGGTTTTATAAGATCTGGGCATCATGTAAAGCTTGGAACAAGAGATATTAATAAACTTAAGGAATGGTTAAATGAAGCCGGTTCAAATGCTTCTGCCGGTAGTTTTTCTGAAGCTGCATCCTTTGGTGAAATAGTTGTTCTCGCGACTCTCTTTAGCGGTACAGAAAACGCAATTAAAATTTCAGGACTCGAGAATTTTTCTAATAAGGTTGTTGTCGATACAACAAATCCGCTCGACTTCAGCAGCGGAGTCCCGCCTAAGTTTACTGCTGCGCCAGGCAACTCTGCCGGTGAACAGATTCAGGCATGGCTCCCTGAATCAAAGGTTGTTAAAGCCTTCAATTCGGTCAGCGCCTCAATTATGGTTAATCCTAAACTTCAGGAAGGTAATCCGGATCTGTTAATAGCCGGGGACGACATCGATGCGAAGAAAAAAGTAATAGGTTTAGCAGGTGAATTCGGATGGCAGAATATAATTGATATCGGTGATATAAAGCACTCATTCTGGCTGGAAGCGTTCGCAATGCTCTGGATTGAATTCGGCTTTAAGTATAATCACTGGACACACGCTTTTAAACTACTTTATAAGTAATTATTTGTGTCCATTTCTTGAATATCTCTTTAATAAAATCTAACTTTGCACCGCCTTTTAAGCCGAAGTGGCGGAATTGGTAGACCTGCCGGCAGGCAGGCGCGCTGGACTAAAAGATGTATTATGTTTATGCAATAAGAAGTGTTCATCGAAATTATATTTATGTCGGTATTACCGCTAATTTAGATGAGAGATTTCTAAGGCATAATAGAGGTCGAGAAAAAACAACAAAACCATATGCGCCTTTTGAATTAATCTATTCTGAAAAACATGATTCGAGAAATACTGCTAGGGTAAGAGAAAAGTACTTAAAATCCGGAGTTGGAAAAGAATTCTTGAAAAAATTGTAATGCCGAAGTGGCGGAATTGGTAGACGCGCTGGACTCAAAATCCAGTGGGGCTCAAACCTCGTGCCGGTTCGAGTCCGGCCTTCGGTACAAAAACCCGATCTTTATGATCGGGTTTTTTATTTGAGGAATAATTTGTTCAATTCCTCCAGGAGTACATCTATTCCGTTCGAGATTGCCTGATCTACCGGCGGGTAGTGATAAGGCCCTTTGAATAATATATCAGCATAACTATCATATCCGCATAAATCTGCTTTCCACAATATCTTTCCATCCTGTAAAGAAGCCATATAATAAATGAAATCGCATTTTGTTACAACTGTTATCATAAGGTGGTTAGAGTATCCGTACCAGGTGTAATAGTAGTGTTCGTTTTTCTTAATATCCCCGACAATTATTGCGTCTACACTTTCCGTTAATAAAAATGAACCTAGATTTGTTCCGAATAAGATTTTAAGGTTCAGGACACCATTCCTTTTTAATGATTTTACCTGTTGTGTAATAGAAACTGAATCCGATGCAATAAACTTATCAATATCAATCATCATAAATTTTTCATTCTTTAAAAGCCGGTTGTAAAAATAATTTGTCGAGTAAAACGTTCCTGTGCTGGTCGTATCGTCATTCCTCATCGGCAGAAGTGCAGCTGTACTTATTTTATATTTATCAAAATCCTCATTTATGTCAAATGAAATGAAACTACTTTCGAGAATATCCTGACATGAAATAAAAAGGGAAGCACAAATTAATAAAGTAAAAGAATGGGGACTATACCTTTTCATGTTCACTCCGAGAGTTAGATGATGAAGTTGATGAAAAGGTATTGATTTATTTTATGATAAACAATTCTTAAAATATATCTCCAAGTACCTTTAAGGAATAGATAACGTGGTAATTATTTGCTGTGGATATTTCCTCTTGCCAGAGAAGCAAAGATTCCAGCGACAGATAAGATGCTGAATAATATGAATAATGTCCTTGCGCTTTCCATAAATTCTGCACTGTTTAACGGAGATAATTCTCTTTCACCCAAATAAAATGTAAAAATCATTATTACTATCCCCATGCTTAATGTCTGACCTATTACTCTCATCGATGCGAGTGTTGAAGATGCTACACCATAATAATGACGGTCTACCGAACTCATAATTGCATTTACATTTGGTGAAGAGAAAAGTGCAAATCCCAAACCGAGAAAAGCGAGATTACCGATAATAAGTCCGTAGCCGGTACCGGGAGTCAGAAAGCAGAAAATCACCAGGCCGATAGTTAAGAATGCCATTCCGGTTGAAGATACTAACTGCGGTTCGAACCGGTCTGATAATTTCCCCGCGTAAGGCGAGAAAACCGCCTGAAGCACTGGTTGTGTAATCAATATAATTCCTGCTTCTCTTGGTTTTAAACCCTTCACAATCTGAAGGTAAAAACTGATCAGAAAACTTATTGCGAATGTGGCGCAGTAATTTATTAAAGCTGAAAGGTTTGAGTATGTAAAGGTCCTGTTCGACTTGAATATTCGTACGTCGAAGAGGGGATTGATAATTTTCTTTTCAATGTTGAAAAAAACAATTAATAAAATTGTACCGGTAATTGTTAGAATAATTCCCGTTATTCCGGGAAGCATTGAAATCCCGATCATTGCTGAGACAATTGATAAGGAATAAACAATACTCCCCATAATATCATATTTTTCGGAAGTGGATTGTTCTTCAATACCCTTTAACATGAAAGAGACAATCAGAATTATTACAAGTCCGATAATTGCACTAGTGAAAAATATTCCTCTCCAGCCGAGATATTGTGTTATGAATCCGCCTAGAAATGGCCCGGAAGATAAACCTGTATAAACCGATGCTGTGTTTATTCCAAGTACTCTTCCTCTCTGATTAGCCGGATAAGCAGTAACTATCAGAGCGGTTCCAGTTGCAAAAATGAAAGAGGACCCGACTCCCTGTAATGCTCTAAACAAAATAATAATTGCCGTGCTTCCGGATATGCCGCATAAAAAGGTAGAACCGGTAAAGACTATTAATCCGTAACTGAAAAAATTCATTCGACCTTTGGTATCGGATAACTTTCCGACAGGGATTAATAGAACTGCTGTTATTAGAAAATAAACTGTCGAAATCCAACTAAGTATCTTTGCTGAGGAACTAAATTCTGAACCGATTACCGGCAGGGCAATATTCAGTGAAGAGCCCATAAAAGCCGTCATGAAGGAAGTAACAGTAGTGACTAATAGAATTAATCCCGGTCTCTGGTATGACTTGCTCTGATTCATTAAAAGAAAGAATTAGTTACTCAAAACTAGTTCATTAATAAAAGAAATTATAGTGTTAAACTTATTATTTGTAATCTATGCGGATATTCAATTTGAGCAAAGCTGATTATTTAATTAACTTTGCACCCGAAATAATTTTATTCAACAATCGAAATGGTAATTAACTCAAATGGAAGATAACAATAACAAAGACAGAAATTCTGGTGAACTTAAGTCGAAGAATTTTATTTATGAAATTATCGATCAGGATATGAAAACAGGGAAGTGGAACGGAAAAGTTATAACCCGATTCCCTCCGGAGCCGAACGGTTATCTCCATATCGGTCATGCCAAATCGATCTGCCTTAATTACGGTATTGCAAGAGATTACAATGGTAAGTTCAATCTCCGTTTCGATGATACTAATCCGGAAAAAGAGGAACAGGAATATGTTGACTCAATAATTGAGGATGTAAAATGGCTCGGGGCCGATTTTGAAGACCGGATTCTCTATGGTTCGGATTATTTTGAACAGATGTATGAATGGGCAGTTGTTCTCGTAAAAAAAGGAATGGCATATGTCTGCGACCTTAATGCTGATGAAATCCGTTCTACTAGGGGAACACTAACTGAACCAGGTAAAGAATCTCCGTACAGAAATAGAACAATTGAAGAGAATCTTGATCTGTTTGAAAGAATGCGGAAAGGAGAATTCCCGAACGGCTCGAAAACCCTGCGCGCAAAAATTGATATGTCCTCGCCCAACATCAATTTGCGTGATCCGATCATGTACCGTATTGTGCACGAGGAACACCACAGGCAGGGAAATAACTGGTGCATTTACCCGACCTACGATTGGGCTCACGGCAATGAAGATTCTATCGAAGGAATAACCCACTCAATCTGCACTTTAGAATTTGAAAATCACAGACCTCTGTACGACTGGTTTCTGGATCAGCTTGAAGTGCATCATTCGCAGCAGATCGAGTTCGCCCGACTGAATTTAAGTTATACAGTAATGAGCAAAAGAAGGCTACTTCAATTGGTTAAAGAAGGATATGTTGATGGATGGGACGATCCCCGTATGCCAACAATTTCAGGATACCGGAGGCGAGGGTATACTCCTGAGTCGATCAGAAATTTTGCAGAGATAATTGGTGTTGCTAAAAGAGATGCAACTACAGATATCGCGCTGCTTGAATACGCAATCCGTGATGATCTGAACAAGAAAGCAAACAGGGCTATGGCGGTTCTTAATCCTCTTAAAATTACTATTACAAATTATAATGGTGAAGAAGAACTTGATGCTGTAAACAATCCTGAAGATCCCGGAGCAGGAACGCGTAAAGTAGTCTTCAGCAATGAGCTCTATATCGAACAGAGCGATTTCATGGAAAATCCTCCTAAGGGTTTTCACAGGCTTATACCGGGCGGGGAAGTAAGATTACGCTATGCTTATATAATTAAGTGTGAGGAAATTATTAAGAATGAAAAAGGAGAGGTTACCGAACTAAGATGTACTATTGACCACGAGACTAAAAGCGGAACCGGTACAAGTACTAAAAAAGTTAAAGGTGTAATTCACTGGGTTTCTGCAAGACATTCGATTAATGCAGAAGTAAGATTGTATGACAGGCTATTTACTGTTGAAAATCCGGGTAATGAGGAGGACTGGCTTTCCAGGATAAATCCTGCCTCGCTCGAAATAATTGAAAATGCTAAACTGGAAATGTCTCTTAAAAACGCTAAGCCTCTAGAGAAATTCCAGTTCGAACGAAACGGATACTTTTGTGTCGATACAAAATATACTACAGCGGAAAAACTTGTGTTTAACAGAACAGTAACATTAAAGGACAGCTGGGCAAAACAGAGATAGACAATTAGCCGCGAAATTTTTATTAATGACTACTGAAAATTTCCTTTAGTATCTTCGATCTGAAATTGAAAATCGCTTCAATCCTATTCCTGACGAATAAGGAATGTGCAATTCTTCCAATCAAACCTAGAGGCAGTGCATAATTGACTCTATCTATCATTATCAATTTCCCTGCTTCTAATTTGAATTGATGAAGATGATGCCAGAATTTGTACGGTCCGAACCTCTGCTCATCGATAAAATATTCATGCTCTTGCACATGAGTAATCTCCGTTACCCAGCGCATGGGGAAATTAAGGACAGGTTTCACTATATATTCGATTATCATTCCTGGATACATTTTTTCATTTTTGTAATCTGAGATTATCTCAAAACCCATATAACCAGGCGTAATCATTTTAAGGTTTTCGGGGGATGAAAAGAAATTCCATGCCTTCTCGAGTGAAATATTGAGTGTCTGCTCGCGGTATAGTGTATATAGCTTCATATGTTTTTAGAAGCTAAACTGGAAAAAATCTCTCTAAGTTCCCTTAATGAAATCTAATTCACGAGGACGGATATAGCTTTTTGAATTCTTCTTATTACCTCATCCTTGCCTAATATTGCAAGAAGTTCGAACATTCCGGGCCCTGTGCTCTGTCCGGATACCGCCAGCCGCAAAGGATGTATCAGCTTACCTTTGCTTGAATTCAATTCCTCGGCTGTCAGAGCCAGTGAATTCTCAAATTCTTCCTTTGATGGATTCTCTAATACTGAAAAACGAGCTATCAGTTTCTCCATTTGTCCGGCAGTCTCAGGTTTCCAGTTCTTTTCGAATGACTTTTGTTCATACTCTACAGGTGAAGTATAGAAGTATTGGCAGGTTGTTATAAACTCCTTTACAAAAGAGACCCGCTCTTTCATAGCGGCAATCACTTTCAGCAGATATTCATCGGTTAGTTTCAGACCAGAATAATCTGAATTCTGAATTTCCATTTTAAGAAGGGGTAGTATCTGATGGTCGTTCATTTTTCTTAAATGTTCAGAATTAAGCCAGTTGAGCTTCTGAAGATCGAACACAGCTCCCGATTTATTCACCCTATCAAGTGAGAATTTTTCAATCAACTCATCTATTAAGTAAAATTCCTTATCGTCACCGGCATTCCATCCCAGAAGAGCAACAAAGTTTATTAGAGCATCCTTTAAAAATCCTTTGTCCCTGTAGTCTTCAACAGCAACATCACCCTGACGTTTACTCAATTTGGATTTATCTGGATTCAAAAGTAATGGAAGGTGCGCGAAAGAAGGGCGTTCCCAGCCGAATGCATCATACAATAATACATGCTTTGGTGTTGAGGAGAGCCATTCCTCTCCGCGTATTACATGGCTGATCTCCATTAAATGATCATCCACAACGTTAGCCAGGTGATAAGTCGGATAGCCGTCGCTTTTAATAAGAACCTGGTCATCAACATTGCTGCTGTCGAATTCAACGCGCTCCCTGATTAAATCGTTAAACGCAATTTTCTGGTTTGGTTTTACATTCAAGCGAATTACGTAAGGGATCCCTATCGAAAGGTTTTTCTGAATTTCATCCTTAGAAAGATTCAGGCAGTGTTTATCATATTTTGCCTGAGGAAGTTTTTGTTTCTCCTGTTCGGCTCTTAATTCCTGAAGACGTTCAGGGGTGCAAAAACAATAGTATGCATTGCCATTCTCAACCAACTGATCGGCATGCTTCTTATAAATTTCGAGTCGTTGCGACTGCATGTAAGGGCCGTAATTGCCGGCTTTATCCGGCCCCTCATCATAATCGAGACCCGCCCATTTCATTGCTGAAATTAGATTTTCGACTGCACCCTCAACATACCGGTTGCGGTCTGTATCCTCGATCCGTAAAATAAATTTACCTTTATTTCTTTTTGCAAATAGATAATTATAAAGTGCGGTTCTTAGACCGCCAACGTGAAGGTATCCGGTTGGAGAGGGGGCAAAACGGACTCTAATATTTTCCACAATAATCCTTATTTATAAAAAAAGCGGCTTAAATATAAAAAAGTTGACTGAAATATCCGGCAGGTCAAGAAGAGCGGACGTACTTCCCTTAACATGCAGGGAAGTACAGTTCTTAAGCGTTAGTGTAGTATTTAACCTTTTCAATAAATTCTTTAGAATCGATCGGCTTTGGAATATAATCGGTAGCGCCCGATTCAAGGCATTTCTCACGGTCGCCTTTCATTGCGAAGGCGGTAAGCGCGATAATAGGAATATTCTTGTATTCGGGCATCTGGCGTATCTTTTCGGTCGCTTCGAAACCATTCATAATTGGCATTTGCATATCCATGAGAATCAGATCGAACTTATCTCCTGTAGCCATTTTAACGGCATCTTCACCGTTTTCAACAACTACTATATCCTCGTAGTTATTCTTTTTAAGTAGTCGGGTTACAATTATCTGAGAATGCTTATAATCCTCTGCAAGCAGTATTTTGGTTCCGCCTTTCTTCTGAATTACAGAATCAACAGGAGGCGGTACTTCATAACGGTTTATCATTGCGTTAATAGTATCGGCAAGATCTTCTATGTTAGTAGATCTCTTTTCGAGAAGTTCTTCGAATAATCCTTCTATTTTGGAGAGATCTTCTTTATAATTTTCTTTTCCTGTATAAATGATAATAGGGAGGTTTGCGAATTTTTTCTCTGACTTAATTAGTTTTATTAATTCGAATCCGTTAGGGGCAGGCATATCAAGATCAACAATTGCAAGATCTATTTCTTTATCCCGTATCAGGTTCATTACATTGGCAGACACATTTTCTGCTATAGCGTTAAATCCTACACTCTGGATAGCCTGTTTAACTAGATTGAGTGTAGGCACGTCGTCATCAACACATAATACGTTTGAATCTTTACGGAGTTTGTAATGAGTAAGGACTTCAACAAGGTAGTTGTAATTAATCGGTTTTACAAAATACTCAACCGCTCCCATCATAAAAGCTTTTTGCTGTTCGGGTTCAATTGAACATGCGATAACAGGAACATTTTTCGTATTCGGATTATCATGAATCTTTTTTAACAGCTCCAGACCGTTTATGTTGGGAATTTCAATATCGAGAATTATAGCCAGAAGCGGTTCACTGTTTATTACAGAAAAAGCCTGACTTTCGGAACTGACAATAGTAGGATCGTAGCCCCATTTGTTGAGGTAATTACTGAGGAGTTTGGAAGTAGCGTAATCATCCTCAACTACAAGAACCTTGTTCTTTGTCGAGGGTTTTGGCAGCTGCGATAGAGTGGATTCAATTTCTGTCATCACTTCTCCATTGATAGTGAAATTAAATATTGTACTGTTATCGCTTCCGGTAACAGTAATATCCCCTCCCAGGAAATTTACATATTTTTTTACTAAGGTTAAGCTTAGTCCTGTAAGACTTGTACTTTTATATTCGTTATTCTTTGAGAGTGCAAATGGTTCAAAAAACCGTTCTATAAGTTCGGCCGGAAGACTTTTTGTGGACTCGATTATTTCGAATCTTATTTTATTACCTCGATGGCCAGTCACATTAATTGTTATTTTGGCACCGGCAGTTGAAGAGGTTATGAAAAATAATATATTGCTTAAAATGTAGCGTAATTTCTGATCGTCCAGATCGATTGAACGTGAGAATTCTTCGGCTGTGTTTATTTTGAATGAAATTTCTTTGTTGGATAATTTGCTCTTGAAGAGCGCGGAAATATCATTAACCAGAGCACTGACTGAAATATTTTTCCGAACGAGAACAAGTTTACCACTATCTGCTTTGGCAATTTCATTCAGATCGTTGATTATAAGAAGCATGCCCTGAGAATACTTTTTTATGGAAGCAAGATACTCTGAATTAGATGCAGAAAGGTTCTCCTCGGAAATAATTGAAGTGAATCCGATAATAGAATTTACACTGTTCTTCAATTCAACCGAAGTATTGTTGAATAGACCGGTAAATGAAATATCCGTAACAACTAAATTGCCTTTTGTAGAAAACCAGTTGAAAAAAATCAATCCGATCAGTTTAATTGCATTTTCAAGGTCAGCCTTTTCTTCAGCAGAAAAAGCGGTTTTCCTCGCAACTTTTATCAATATCTTCAGCTCGTCACTTACTTTAACAAGTGCGCATGCCTCGTAAACAAGAAAGTCGGAAATCTGTATTTGACAGGAGGAATCATTGTAGAGTGTATTGGTCAGTTCGGAAACAAGATTTTTACAGGATTGGCAATTGTGAGCGGAACCTTTGGAATAACTCTTACGTGCGGATCTTGATCTGCTTAATACTGTAAATTTATGGTCGGTTCCAATTGAAAAAAGAACTGCAGCTTCCAGGTTAAATTCATCAACAATGAAATTACAGACCTCGTCAGCAAAAAAATCATCCCCGCGTTTTGCAAATTCGGAAAGCTCTGATATCTTTTTTAGGAAATCATACTTATCATTAGTTGGCATAGAGCTCGTGCTATGAAGTATTCAAAATTTGATTGTGAAAATAAACAATTTACGAAAGAGTTGAAAATGATAAACCTGAACCTGTGATTAAGACAGTCCCGCCTAAAGCGGGACTGTTAAGAAACTATCAGAGATTTTCAATAAAGAAATTGGTGATCTTATTGTAAAGATGGAGAGCCTCCCGTCCCCGAACTCCATGCCCGTGCCCTACATATGGATAGTACTCAAGAGGTTTATTCTTTTCTGCGGCAAGTTTGGCAAATGCTAATGTATTCTGCCATACTACTGTTGGATCCGAAGTGCCATGTACGAGTAATAGTTTACCAGAGAGGTTATCGATATAATTCAATAGACCCGATTCCTTGTACCCATCAGGATTAGTTTGAGGTGTATCCATATATCGTTCTGTGTACATTATTTCATAATATTTCCAGTCGATTACAGCACCGCCGCAGGCGCCAACTTTGAATGCGCCGTTCGTCCTGAGCATTAATGAAGTTGTCATAAATCCTCCGTAACTCCAGCCGTAAACTCCGAAACGTTCAGGATCTACATAAGGAAGTGACTTCAGATAATTAACTCCTGCCATCTGGTCCATAACTTCAACCGTACCTAATTTCCTGAATGTAGCTTGAGCAAAATCAGATCCTCTGTTGGATGTACCTCTGTTATCAAGTTCGAAAACAATATATCCCTTCTGGGCCATCATTCTGAACCATAACTGATAACTTCCTGCACCGAAGGAATTAAGAACTCCCTGGGAGTGAGGACCTCCGTAGACGTAAAATATTACAGGGTATTTCTTTGAATTATCAAAATCCGGCGGATAGATCATTCTGCAATATAAGTCTGTCCCTTCCTCATTCTTGATAGTAAAGATTTTTACTTCGCCAAGTTTAATTTCTTTTAACGGATTATCAGAATTCAAAAGATTTTTAACAACAGAATATTTCTTGTTTAGAATATTAATAACGCGGGGGACTTCAAGACTGCTGTAAGAGTCGATAAAAAACTGTCCGTTGGAACTTGCCTGAACATTATGAACGCCCGGTTCGCTTGTAACCCGATCCATTTTCCCGTTTTCAAGATTCACTTTATAAAAATGGCGTTCGATGGGGGATTCTTTTGTGGAAGTGATGTAAATAAATTTTCCGGTATTGTCGAATCCATGGAAGGAGGTTATTACCCATTTACCCTGAGTAACTTGCCGAATCATTTTACCGTCCGTATCGTAGAGATAGAGATGATTGAATCCATCTCTTTCAGAAAACCATAAAAACTGATTGTTCGATTTCGGGAGAAAGATCATAGGATTCAAGGGCTCAACAAATTCCGTATCCTTTTCTTCGAATAATGTATTGATTAAATCGCCGGTGGCTACATCATACTTTTTGAATTCCATGTGGTTCTGATCACGGTTCAAATGAGCTATATAAAAATATTTTTCGTCTGGTGACCATTCCAGATTAGTTAAGTATTGTTCAAGAGGTTCTCCGGTTTTAATCCACGTGGTCTTTCCGCTTTCTATGTTGTAAAGCCCAACTGTAACGTGATGACTCTTTTGACCGGCCATGGGGTATTTGATATTTTTAAGTTGTGCTGGTGTCTTGTCGATTTCAACGAGAGGGTAGTCAGAAACCATCGTCTGGTCCATACGGTAGTAAGCAATATAATTTGAATTAGGGGACCAGAAAATTCCGCCGTTGATGCCGAATTCATTTCTGTGAACAGCCTGACCGTTAACTATATTGGTGTCTGTATCATTTGAAATCTGAATTTTTTTCGACTCATCAAGATTCACAAATAGATTATTTGCAATGGTATAAGCGACAAACTTATTATTTGGTGCAGGAGTTTGATTTTCTGCACCTGATGGGAGGGCGTTTAATTTGGAAATATTTTTGAATTTGATGTTGTAAGAAAACCAGGTACCTCCAGACCAGAATTGAAGTGTATTGGAATCGGTCCATCGTATCGCAGGGATATTATTCAGTTTCCTCTGACCAAAAGATTCTAATTTTGAATTGATCTCTTTTAGTGTAATCAAAGTATCTTTTTTCACTGAGAGTGGAGTGGATTTCATCAGTACCGAAGATTCTCCGGTCCCTTCGGGAAAAACATAAAAATCAGAATCGGGTATCCATCCAAGCTGTCGGATATTAGCCGGAGAATACTTAGTAAACGAATTAAGTATAACATCTTCAACAGTTAACAGTTTTTCCTGAGCAAATAAACCGGATGTTGCAATGAGTGTTAGGAGAAAGAGGCGTTTGAGAGTTTTCATGTTACCCCCTCGGAATTGGATGACAAAAAAAAGGGCACTTATGTGCCCTTAATTATTTATTAGATTATTTTTTTTCTTTATTCTGATCTGTTTGAGAGACTCTATGAACAAGAATATTATCAATCAGCTTGTATTCTTTTGCTTCCTGGGAAGTAAGGAAATAATCCCTGTCGCAATCTTTTGCAATCTGTTCATAACTCTTACCGGTGTGCTCGGAAAGAATATTGTAGATTGTATCCCGCGTCTTTATCATTTCTTTTGCGTGAATCTCGATGTCTGTTGTCTGTCCCTGCAGACCACCGATCCACGGCTGATGTATCATGATTTTTGAATGGGGGAGTGCGGAACGTTTGTTAGCTTCGCCTCCGGCAAGAAGAACAGCTCCCATACTTGCTGCTAATCCAACGCAAATAGTGGAAACTTTCGACTTTATATATTTCATTGTATCATATATTGCCAGACCGGCCGAAACACTTCCGCCGGGGGAGTTGATATAAAGGAAAATATCCTTTTCCGGATCTTCCGCTTCCAGAAAGAGAAGCTGGGCAATTATCAGGCTTGCTATATGATCGTCGATCGCTGTCCCAAGGAAAATAATTCTTTCCCTTAGTAACCTGGAAAAGATATCCATTCCGCGCTCGCCGCGACCCGTTTGCTCAATTACATAGGGAACAAGCTGATTATAAATTTCATAATCTTTTTTATAAATAGAATCGATCGGGAAATTAACTTTCATTTTATTTTCCTTTTTTTTCTTTGGTTTTTTCTTCGGCATCAACTTCTTTAATCTTATTATTTGCTTTCAGAAAATCAATAACCTTATCCTCCAGAAGTACATCGCCGCGGTTGGAATCTTTATAGTATTTAAGAAGTTTCTGCGCGGATATCCCGGTTTTCTCGGCTTCCTTGTTCGCAAGTTCTTCCAGTTCGGATTCTTCAACTTTTATACTTTCTGTCTCTGCAAGGTTCTCAAGTATAATCTGCCACTTGGCATTCCACTCGGCTCTCGGTTTGTAGTACTCTGCAATAGCTTTCTCGTCAACATTAGGCATTTTATAGCGCTTAGCATTCTCCTTTTCCATTTCAATAAGGCGCTTATGAACGGAACTTACATATCCGGGAGGGGGAGTAAATTCGTTGTTCTTCACTATTTCATTTAATAAGCTGTTTGTATATATCTCTTCAGATTGTTTTGTGTAGTACTCAGTGAAGTTCTTTCTCAACATATCTTTAAATTCATCGAGTGTTGCAGCTTTGTTACCCGAAATCTTCTTCAAGATTTCCTCTGTCAATTCCGGATATACAATTTTTTCAATTTTTGTAATCTCGGCTTCGTACCTGTATTCCTCCCTGTGAAGTTCTTCGCCATGGTAATGTTCGTCTACAAATGTAAATACGAATTTGTCGCTTACTTTTTTACCGTTAGCATTTTCAACAATCTGCTGGTTAACTTTTTCGTCGCTCAAATCGATAAGCATGTTTTCACTTCCTTGACCGATAACGGCAACACCGTTTTCATCCAGCTTTTGAAGATTTACAGTTATACGAAAGGTTTTGCCTTCAACAACATCATAAGTTTCAAATGTGAAATGAGGTTTGAGCAAATAGTCGACTTCTTTGTCGATATCTTCTTCTTTTAATTTGAATAAAGGTTTTTCTATTACGAGGTCTTTATAATTCTTTAATTCAAGTTTCGGTTTAATTTCGTACTGGATTTTGAAAAACAATTTACTTCCCGGTACAAAGTCGATATCGGTTAACTGCGGAGTTGAAATCGGCTTCAGGTTCTCCTGATCAACGACATCCCAGAATTTTTTAGTGGCAATTTTTTCACTGGCTTTGTATTCAATAGCTTCGCCGTATAGTTTTTTAATCATCGCCATCGGGGCTTTACCCTTTCGAAAGCCGTCGATTTCTATATTTTTTCTCTCTTCGCTATAAGCTTCTTCAATATCTGAAGTAATTTCTTCATATGTTAAATTTACTTCTACTTCCTGTTTAGAGTCGGATACCTGATTAACTTTTATTTCCAAAAGAAACCTCAATAAATATTAAAAAATAGTGAAAGTGCGAGAGGGGGGACTCGAACCCCCACACCTTTTGGGTACTAGATCCTAAGTCTAGCGCGTCTGCCAATTCCGCCACTCTCGCAAAAGGTTTGCAAAATTAGTCAAATGGTTTGAAATATCAAAAATCTTCCTTTTTATCACTCATTAAAAGATTTTTCAAAACGTAATTCGAAAAGATTTTTTTATATTCTCATACAAAAAATAAAGTTATTGATGGAAAATTTAATCGGTAAACTGATCGATAATTACCGGATCGTTTCTGTTCTTGGTAAAGGGGGAATGGGAATAGTCTATAAAGCTTATGATACAAAACTCGATCGTTATGTTGCGATTAAAATGCTTAATGCACAGACGTATGACCGTGAAAGGTTTGTAGAGAGATTTAAAAGAGAAGCAAAAAATCAGGCTAAATTATCGCATCCGAATATTGTCACTGTTTATGGTTTCATTGAATACGGGGATCTCCTCGGTATTGCAATGGAGTATGTTGAAGGAGAAAGTCTCGAAAAAGTAATTCAGCGGCAGGGCAGATTCAATTTATACGATGTTATCTATATTCTTAAGCAGGCATTACTCGGACTTGGTTACGCTCATTCCAAAGGATTTGTTCACAGAGATATAAAACCTTCCAATATTATTCTGAACAAAGAAGGAATAACGAAAATTATGGATTTCGGAATTTCCAAATCTTTGTTCGATAAAAATATGACCAAAACCGGCTCAAAGATCGGTACCGTATATTATATGAGTCCTGAACAGATTAAAGGAGAGGATGTTACCAACAGAAGTGATATTTATTCGATCGGTTGTACTACTTATGAAATGATTGTCGGTACTCCGCCTTTCGATTTTCAGAGTGAATACGAGGTGATGGATAGTCATCTCAAGAAAACCGCTCCAAAGATTTCAACCCGGCTGACCGGCATCCCGGATCAGGTGGATAAAGTAATTATGAAATCATTGGAAAAGAATCCGCTTGAAAGATATAACAGCTGCGAAGATATGTATAACGATGTACAGGAAGTTGATAAGCATGTCGCAAAAATGTATACGAGCTATTTTAAGAAATCGACCGAACGTTCAAAGACTTATAAAACATTTTCGAGCCTCGCTTTTGCAGGTATTATAATATTAATGTTAGTTCTTGCCTATTTCGTTTTTCATCAGGTTAACGATCTGCTTACCAGCAATAAACTCGATCAACTTGAAAAATACAGCATACAGTCCCTTTTTTCGTCGGAAGATGATAAATTAAAATTCTCTTCGATTAATAAAGTCAGGAGTAATACACTTTTTAATCTGAATGCCGTTTATTTTGCAAACGAAAAAATGGCCGCTGCCGTCGGCGATTCGGGTACAGTGCTTATCTCGAATGATGCTGGCATAACCTGGGAGCCGAAAGACATAGGTGTCAACATTAACTTCAGCGATATATATGTCTCACCGTCAGGCAAATCAATAATTGTCGGAGATTCATCTTCTATCTTTTACAGTTACAATGCTCTCGATTCTCTGCAGCAGATCCCGTTTCAGAAAGGATATACTTTTTTCAGAATAAGATTTATTGACGATGAAACCGGATTTATTACTGGTAACAAAGGACTAATTCTTAAAACAATTAACGGTGGAATAAACTGGTATAAAGTAACAACTAATACGACCGACCTTATCTTCGACATCGCATTCATCGATGCGAAACGGGGTTTTGCAGTCGGCTGGAATGGAATGATCCTTAGAACCACTAACGGCGGCGAATCATGGAATAAGTCGGATTTTAAATCTGTTGACAATTACTTTAAAGCAATCGATTTCACTAAGAATGGATACGGTTTGATTGTTGGCGGCGACGGAATGATTTTAAGATCGACTAACTACGGAGAAATTTGGGAGGAAACAAGGGTTACTGATATTGGAGGACTACAGAGGGTAATGTTTATAAATGATAAGACTTCAGTGCTGATTGGAAACAGAGGGACTATTATGGTCTCAAAAAACCGTGGTGAGAACTGGAACCTTGTAGAATCTCAGATCTTTTCGAATATGAACGATATTGCTCTTAATCCCGACGGACATTTATATCTTGTCGGTGTTAACGGTATGATGTTCAGAATTGAATAGGGAATTTTAGATTGGATAAATTTATAATCCGCGGTGGAAAAAGATTATCGGGCAAAGTTAGTGTAAGCGGCGCTAAAAATTCTTCCCTGGCATTAATGCCTGCAACTCTTCTTAATTCCGGTATCAATATTATCGACAATACTCCCGAGGTAAACGATATCTATACGATGATCAAACTCTTAACCCATCTAGGTGTTGAAACAGAGTTTGCCAATCATAAGTTAACATTAAATACAAGCAATATTACCAGTCAGATAGCCCCGTATGAACATGTAAAGAAAATGCGGGCTTCCGTATATGTTCTTGGGCCGCTACTATCCCGTTTCGGTTATGCAAAAGTTTCTATGCCCGGCGGATGTGCGTGGGGACCCCGGCCTATTAATCTTCACATTGAGGCAATGAAAAAACTCGGAGGCGAAATTGAACTTGAAGAGGGTTATATTATTGCCAGGGCAAAACGTCTTCACGGTGCCAAGATTCATTTTGATATTCCTTCTGTTGGTGCAACCGGAAATGCGTTGATGGCTGCAGTTCTTGCTAAAGGTACTACTCTTATCACGAATGCTGCAATTGAACCCGAAATTAATCTTTTAGTAGAATATCTAAACGGTATGGGAGCACATATTCAGGGTATAGGGACAACCACACTTGAAGTAGAAGGTGTCGAGGTGCTTAAACCTTTTTCAATTAGAAATATTCCCGACAGAATTGAAGCCGGTACTTTATTGATTGCAGGCGCCATTACAGACAGTAGAATAGAACTTGAGAATACACAGTTGGATCATCTGGATTCTGTACTTGTAAAACTGGAGGACAGCGGAATTAAGTTATTTAATTCAAAGGACAAAATTATTTTAGATGCAACAGATAATAGCCGTAAATGTGTTGATATAACAACCGCAGTTTATCCCGGATTCCCTACTGATATGCAGGCACAATGGACAGCCTACATGACTTTGATAGAAGGTACATCCTCCGTTACTGATACGATTTATCTGGACCGTTTCAATCACGTTCCGGAACTGAATAGGCTGGGAGCAAATATTGAACTTATAAATAACAGGGCTATAGTCAAAGGTGTTAAGAAGTTAACAGGTGCTAAGGTAATGTCCACCGATTTACGAGCCAGCGCATCGTTAGTATTAGCCGGTTTGGCTGCAGAGGGAACTACTGAGGTCCTGAGGATTTATCATCTCGACAGAGGATATCAAAAAATTGAAGAAAAGTTGAAATCGTTAGGAGCGGAAATAGAAAGAGTTGCCACAACGGAATTCTAAGTTGAGATTAAAAAGAGTTGAATTACAATTTATACTGCTTGCTATTCTCTTATTTATAAACCTGATTTTTAATTTTTTCCCTCTTGTTAATATTATCGGTTATGAATCTTCAGTTCTGAACAGTTTCCTGTTCTTTATTTTCTCGGGTTACCTATCAATCTTATATACAAGAAAAGAATCCAGTGCTTCATTTACGGGATATTTTAGCCGACACAAAACATTTTTTATCCTGGCTTTGCTTATTCCTCTTGTTTCGGGTATTTCCTCCACATTAGTTTTTACCAATTGTCCGGTGATTGACGGAATCCTTTTTTACTTGGTAATCTCAATACCATCTTTGTTTTTCGGATCTGTTTCCGGGATTCTTATCGTCAAATATGCAAGACGCTATCATAAACTCATCTTCCATTTCCTTACAATATTAATTCTGATTATACCTTTAATAGAAATCTATTTTAATCCTCAAATCTTTTTTTACAATCTTATAATAGGATTTTTCCCGGGTACTATTTATGACGAAGACCTGGCAGTTGATTCTAAATTAATTTTATTCAGGATGCTGTTAATTATTCTGTTTATAATCTTTCTCGGAATTCACTTTTTATACACTAAAAAGAAACTGAACAGACTGCAGTCAATTAGTTTAATATTAGTTATTAGTTCAGTTTTTATTCTTATAAAACCATGCTTATCATTCTCAACCGATATTGGAACGATTGCACGTCATCTTAACAACCGAATTGAGACACCCCGCTTTCAAATCCTCTATTCAGACAGCATCGATTCAATAAAAGCCGAACAGATTGCTTTGCTTCATGAATATTATTACGAACAAATAAGCGGGAAATTAAACATCCGCAGAGAAAAGAAAATAACATCATTTATTTTTAATGATAGGGAAGATAAAAGAAATTACTTCGGAGCCGGAAATGCTAATGTAGCTAAGCCGTGGCTTAACCAGATTTATCTTAATGGGAATGAATTTGACGCTTCTCTAAAACACGAGCTCGTTCATATACTTGCAGGGGACTTCGGTACAACACCATTTAAAGTTGCTGATAATCTTAATCCGGCAATGATTGAAGGATTTGCTATGGCTATAGAGGACGACTTCAACGGTCTTTCGGTCCACTCAATTGCGCGAATGGCTCGAAAGTCCGGGTTTAAAATATCAATTGCCGATCTTTTCGACGGATTAGATTTTTTTTCTCATTTTTCCTCCCTGGCATACATATATAGCGGTTCATTTGTTAAATACCTTATCGAAACATATGGTATAGAAAAAGTAAAAGCTCTTTATAGTAATCTGGAATTCGAAAATATTCTTGGTGATTCGCTTTATAATCTGGAGCAGAATTTCTACCGGTTTTTAGATGCGGAGGAGATAACTTTTACCAAACATTTGGCTCAGTTATATCTCGGCGGTAAATCAATTTTTAAGAAACACTGTGCCCGGGCCGCAGCAAAACGGATAAAAGATGCATGGATCCTTTTCGATGATAAGAAATATAATGAGGGCGTGATAAATTTCCGTGAAGTCTATTTTTATTCTGGTTCGTATCAGGCATTAAACGGTTGGCTGAACTCTTTAACACAACTTAAAAAATTTAAAGAAGCGGAAGAAATTTTATTAAAAGAATTAAATTACTTCGTTCAAACTCCTTATCTTTACATTCTTGAATTAATGGCCGGTGATCTTTCAGTTAGAAATAACAAACCGGAAGAGGGATTAAAATATTACGATAGTTTAGTAGTTCAGTCACCTTCCATCGAATACAGAAACGAAGCATCGTTAAGACTCCGTATCGGGGAGTATTCGCGCGACTCGTTAAAAAAATATATTGAAGCAGATATAGTGGAACGGTTCAATATTCTGAAGAGCATAAACATTAATGCTATTCTTTATGAATCGATTCCTTCTTTGATTCGTTATGCAGAGGTTGACAAAATAAAATGGAAGTTTTTAAAAGAATTATCGGGCCGTTTAAAGGTAAACGATAGAGTTTCTGCTTTTTCTGTTCTGGGTTTGTCGAAGATGGCTCTCAAATATGGTGATTACTTGTTAGCTAAAGAACTTGCTGTTAAGTCTTTAGAATTTGATTCGGGAGACATTCACAACAAAATATTTATCGATAACCTCAGGATGATTAACTGGTTTTATAATTTTGCTGAAGAAGTTAAGAAGAATTTTCATTATCAATGATCGACTTTAAAGAACATATTAATCAATTCGCATTTCTTAAAGAAGCTTCGCAGCTTGCTGTTGAAAGAGGAGAAGATGTTTATCTTATCGGCGGATACGTTCGCGATCTTATCCTTGGCAGGACTCGCAGCGAGATGGATTTTTTAATTGTCGGGAACGGACCGGAATTTGCTGCTGCTTTAGCCGAACGTCTTTCAATAAAGGAGATAGTTATATACAGAAATTTCGGGACTGCACATTTTAATTATTCAGGTTTCTCATTGGAATTTGTAGGTGCCAGAAAAGAATCTTATAACCGCAACAGCAGAAATCCGGTTGTTACCCCGGGTACTTTAGAGGACGATATTAACCGCAGGGATTTTACGATTAACACGTTAGCTATTTCTCTCAATAACCGGGATTACTCTGAATTACTGGACAAGCTTGGAGGATTAGATGATATCCAGAATCAACTGATTCGTACACCTCTCGATCCGGAAGTTACATTTAACGATGATCCGTTGCGTATAATGAGAGCATTCCGGTTTGCTTCACAACTCGGTTTCTTAATTGAACAAAAAACTTTTGATGCAGCCTCAAAACTGGCTGAACGGTTGTCAATTGTATCGCAGGAGAGAATTACGGATGAGTTTTTGAAAATTCTTGCTTCACCAAATCCATCGATCGGTTTGATCCATCTTTTTAAAAGCGGTGTGATGAAAATAATATTTCCTGAAATTGATGCGATGGGTGGAATTGAACAGAGGAATGAACATCACCATAAAGATGTGTTCTATCATACCTGTATGGTTGTAGATAACGTTTCAAAAGCAAGCGATAACCTATGGTTAAGATTTGCAGCTTTAGTTCATGATATTGCAAAACCTCCAACCAAAAAATTTATTGAGGGAACAGGATGGACATTCCACGGCCATGAAGAGCTTGGCGCAAGAATGATGAAAAGAATCTTCGAAAGGATGAAACTTCCAAACAATAAACTCAGTTATATAGAAAAGCTGATCCGATTGCATTTAAGGCCAATTGCACTTGTTGACGAGGAAGTTACAGATTCCGCTATAAGGCGACTTATTGTTGCTGCTGATGAAGACCTGGATGATTTAATAACACTATGCAGGGCAGATATCACAAGCAAGAATCCCAATAAGGTTAACAAATATCTTGAAAACTATGACCTTGTGATGCAGAAAGTACATGATGTTAAAGAAAAAGACAGGTTAAGAGCTTTCCAGTCACCTGTTCGAGGAGATGAAATTATGAGAATTTGTAATATTCCTCCTTCTAAATTAGTGGGTGAGATTAAGTTTTCCATCGAAGAAGCCATACTAGATGGAAGAATTGGGAATAATTATGAAGAAGCATTCAATTATCTGCTTCAAATAAAGGAGTCTTTCCTGAACCGTTAGTAAAAATTATTTTTCTCAATATTGTAACTTTTAATTGATTTATTCCGTCAAATTTGACAGAAAATTAAATTCTGTGAAGAGAAACGCAGAAAAGGAGTAATTAAAGATGAAAAGAATGATTCTGGCAGTTATTACACTTCTATTTACAATTCCGGTTGCCGCTCAGAAAAATTTGACATTAGAGGAAGCAGTATCAATAGCACTTCAAAGAAATACCTCTCTTATAAAAGTTAAGAATTCATTGAGTACCAGCGAATCTCAACTTAAATCTGCATATGGAAGCCTTATTCCGACACTCGGGGCAAATGCAGGCTGGAGTTTTCAAAGGATAAACGATGCCGGCAGTACTCAACGAGATTTTCTTGGTAATGAAGTAATTACTCCGCCGTCGCAGATTGATAACCGTTCCTTTTCTGCAGGACTAGGAGGAAGTGTAACCCTCTTTGACGGACTGGCAAATATTGCCAACATCAATCAGAAAAAAAATAATCTCCGGGCAACAGAATATAATATCGAAAAGAAGAAACAGGATGTCGTCTACGAAGCAACAAATTTTTATTATCTGGTTTTAAATGCGGAAGAACTGATGCGCGTGCGTGAGGACAATGTTAAATACTATCAGAAATTTTATGAAACAGTAAGCGAGCGTAACCGGCTTGGTATTGTTGCAAAAGCGGATGTTTATACTGCTCAGGTCCAGCTTGGAAATGCTGAATTACTGCTGATTCAGGCTCAAAATAGTTATGAAAACACAATCAGCAATCTTTTAAATTATCTGGGTCTCGATGTACTTGAAGAATATAAGCTTGTCAGTCCATTCGGTTCAGAAGAAATTTCTGAATCCGATGCATATCTCGCCGAATACGATAATATAAACGCTATGGTGGGCGCTGCTCTCGATACCAGGTTCGATTTTAAGAGCCAGCAGCTCCTTGTACAGTCAGCGGAAAGCGGATTAACTATGGCGAGATCCGGATTATTTCCATCCTTAAGCGGATCCTACTCATATTCGAGCGGTGCTTCTAAATTCGATAAACTTTTCGACCGTAAAGTTCTGAACATTAGTCTGAGTCTTAATTTCCCGATTTTCTCTAACTGGAATACTGAGAACCAGATTCAGTTTGCTGAAGTGAATCTTAAAAATGCTAAAGAGGATCTGTTTGCTTTAGAACGCCAAGTTAAGATTGAAGTTAAACAGGGTTATCTGGATTTAACCGCTGCTAAAAAAAGTCTTGATGTGGCATCCAAGAATGTTACTGCGGCAGAAGAGACCAGAAAAATTAATCAGGAACGTTATAATCTGGGATCAGGAACAATTCTCGAAGTGCTTCAGGCCGACCGAGATTATACGGATGCACTTAGAAACAAAATCAATACATCATTCGACTTTTATACCAAACGTGATAAACTGAATAATTCACTCGGCAAATTAGATTATAAAAAGTTTGAATAAAACATTAAGGAGTTATACAAAATGTCTAACGGAAAGAAGAATTCAAAAAAGAAACTTATAATATTCGGAGGATTGGGAGTTTTACTGCTCGTAATTATTCTTCTTGTTGCATTCAGCGGAAATAAAGAGGATATCTTCCAGGTCCAGACCGAATTAACACAACGTAAAACTATTACTCAGGTTGTATCCGCAACCGGCAAGATAAATCCGGTTTTCCTTGTTAAAATTACCGCAGAGGCAACCGGCGAAATTGTCTCTTTACTGGTTCGTGAAGGGGATAGAGTTTCCAAAGGTCAACTCCTTCTTAGAATTAAACCTGATATTTATGAAGCTCAGAAGACTAGTGCCGAAGCACGCCTCGCTCAAACAAAAGCCAACTTGAGTTCGACAAAAGCTCTGCTCGATAAGGTCGAAGCTGATTATAAAAGGGTCCAGGGATTGTTCCAGAAAGGGCTTGCGAGCGATTCGGAACTTGAAGCCGCTAAATCGAGCTACCTCCAGACAAATGCAAATTATGAATCCCAGAAGTCGAGCGTTGCACAGTCTGAAGCATCTTTAAAAGAAGCCGTCGAAAATTTGAATAAGACATATGTTTATGCACCTATGAACGGTACTGTAAGTGTTCTCGACGTTGAATTGAATGAAAGAGTTATCGGAAGCGTATTCCAGGGAACAGCTCTCTTAACCGTTGCTGACTTATCCCAGATGGAAGCGACTGTTGACGTTGACGAAAACGATGTAATCCTTGTATCTGTAGGTGATACTTCAAAAATTAGAGTTGATGCTTTCGGAGATAAGGAGTTTAAAGGAATTGTTACACAAATCGGTAATAGTGCTAAGACGACCGGATTAGGCACACAGGATCAGGTTGTGAATTTCGAAGTAAAAATTAAACTAGTTGATCCCGGAGATCAGATTAGACCGGGTATGTCCTGTGATGCCGACATTGAAACAGAAACAAAAGTCAATGTCCTGGCAGTTCCTATTCAGAGTGTAACAGCACGTTTATCCGAATCCGAAAAAGCTCCAGTAGAGAATACTGAAGAAGAAGGAGAAGCTCAGCCGCAGAAACCCAAGAATGGTAAAGAGAATAAACCTAAGGAAGTTGTTTTTGTTGTAAATGACGGTAAAGCTAAAATGATCGAAGTAAAAACCGGAATTAGCGACGATACATATATCGAAGTTATTGAAGGTCTTAAAGGAGACGAAGAAGTTGTTACCGGACCATATAGAGCGATATCCAAAGATCTCGAAAACGATTCCAAAGTATCTGTAACATCGAAACGCAAGGATGAGAAAAAACCTTAACTATAATTCATTTTTAACGGAAAGAATATGAACATTATAAATATTGAACACATTGCCAAGATTTATCAGGTGGGAAGTGAAGAAGTTCATGCGTTGGCAGATGTTTCACTTAGAATTGATAAAGGTGAGTATGTTGCTATTATGGGTCCTTCCGGTTCGGGTAAATCGACTCTTATGAATGTCCTGGGCTGCCTAGATACTCCGACTAAAGGAATCTATAATTTCAAAGGTGTGAACGTTAGTCAGATGAATGATAATGAGCTGGCAACAATCAGGAATAAAGAGATCGGTTTCGTTTTTCAGACTTTCAACCTGCTGCCACGCTCGGATGCACTTCATAATGTTGAACTACCTTTAATCTATGCCGGTGTCTCTGCATCAGACAGAAAGGAGAGGGCCCGCTCGGCTTTAGATCAGGTAGGCCTATCAGATCGTATGCATCATAAACCGAATGAACTATCCGGAGGCCAGCGTCAGAGAGTTGCTATCGCAAGAGCTCTTGTTACCAATCCATCTATTATTCTTGCTGATGAACCGACAGGTAACCTTGATACTAAAACCGGTGAAGACATAATGGCTCTTTTCCATGAAATATCCGGGCAGGGCAATACTATAATTCTTGTAACTCACGAGGAGTATATTGCCGAACACGCTGCAAGAATTATAAGACTGAGAGACGGATTGATCGAAAAAGATGAAAATGTTAGAAAGAGATACATACCGCAGAAAAACGGAGTATCGAAATTATAAATTATTTCTCAGTTCAATGTCTGAAAATAAACTGGCAGTGAATTGAAAAACAGCAAAGGAATAACCGATGGGTACATATTTATTTGAATTGAAGGAAGGGCTACTTATTTCGCTGAGAGCTATCAGAGCCAATAAGGTCCGGGCAATTCTTACTACTCTCGGTATTGTTATCGGAATTACTTCTGTTGTATTGATGTCTACAGCTATTAAAGGAATCGATAACGCTTTCCAAACCGGTGTTTCTTCTCTTGGCAGCGACAACCTGTATATTGATAAGTGGGAGTGGTTCAATAACGATATTCCTTTCTGGGAATTGAGGAACAGGAAAAATCTTGTTCTCGAGGATTATGAAAAATATAAGGAACTTGCAAAACTACCTCTCGCAGTTGCCCCTACTGTCTGGTCAAATCAGACTGTAAAATTTAAGGATCTGAATGTAGAATCGATTCTTGTACAGGGTACTAATCACGAATATATTAATACAACCAATCTTACATTTGACGAAGGAAGATTTTTCAATGAACTTGAAAGCAACGGCGGCAGACAGGTTTGTGTTATCGGTTTTGAAATTGCGAAGAATCTATTCCCCCGTGGCAATGCTCTTAATCAGGATGTCCGGATAAGAGGGCATAAGTTCAAAGTGATCGGTGTTTTATCCGAACAGGGTAGCTGGGTTATGGGCAATTTTAATCCTGACCGGCAGGTCTTCATACCGATATCAAATGTTTTCAAATATTTTCAGAGTGAATTCTTCAGAAGTGTTACTATCAATGTAAAAGCTAAAAACAGTCAGCTGGTTGAAGATACAAAGGAAGAAGCAATCGGCATTATGAGAAGGATACGCGGACTAAAGTATAACGAGCAGAACGATTTCTCAATTAATCAGCAGGAAGGTCTACTTACAACTATTAATTCCACTATCGGTGTAATCCAGATTGCAGGATTGTTCATAACCGGATTGTCCCTTTTCGTTGGAGCCGTAGGAATTATGAATATTATGTTCGTCTCTGTAAAAGAAAGAACTAAAGAGATCGGTATTCGAAAAGCAATTGGTGCTAAACGCAGATCAATTCTGGGACAATTTATAACCGAATCTGCCATAATCTGTCTGCTTGGAGGATTGGTTGGTTTGTTATTAGCCGTCTTGTTGAGCATGATAGTTAATCAATTCCTTCCAACATCAGTTCAAATCGATACTGTCATTCTTGCAATTGTAATTTCACTTTTAACAGGAGTAATATCCGGATTTGCACCTGCTTATACTGCTGCAAAATTAGATCCGGTTGAAGCTCTGAGGTATGAATAATGGAAATATTTGAAATTATTAAAGTCGCTTTCTCATCTCTCCACGCAAATAAATTAAGGTCCACACTTACAATTGTTGGAATTATCGTAGGAATCTTTTCGATTATTGCAATCAGCACTGTAATAGAAATGCTTCAATCTAGTATCGAAAAGGGAGTTTCTCAGTTAGGGCAGAATACTTTTCAAATTCAAAAATGGCCGGCTGTTCAAACAGGCGGACCGGGACAAAATGCAAGATTCAGAAACCGTCCTGATATTACTTACGAAGAGTTTGTTCAGCTAAGAGAAAAACTTGTTGAGGCCAAATCTGTCGGTGCTGAACAGTGGGGATTCGGAAAAGTATTCAAAGCCGGCAACAGGGAAACCAATCCTAATGTTCAGGTCTCCGGCTGCACACCAGAAGCTTTTCCAAATAACAAATGGACAATTGATGAAGGAAGAGCTTTCAACGAGCGGGATGTTCAGAGTTATTCAAAGGTTATTGTACTCGGCCCCGATGTTGCTAAGCGCCTCTTCCCTAATTATTCAGCTCTTAATCAGGAAGTAACTGTTGATGGATATAAACTCAGGGTAATCGGGATTCTTGAATCGCAGGGGGATGTATTCGGCCAGAGCCAGGATAACTTTGCGTTGATTCCTTTAACAGCTTTTCAGGCAATGTACGGTAAAAGAGCAAGATCAATTAATATTACTGTTATGTCGGGCGATAAAGATACCTACAATGAACTGATGGAAATTGCCGAAGGTTATTTCCGGACTGTTAGAAAACTGGGACCCGGTGAAGAGAATGATTTTGATATTTGGTCTAACGAGCAGATTCTGACAAGAATAAACGATATTACCTCCGGGGTTAGAATCGGATCTATTGTTGTAGCGGCAATTGCTCTTCTTGCTGCCGGTGTCGGAATTATGAATATTATGCTTGTGTCTGTTACAGAGAGGACAAGGGAGATCGGAATAAGAAAAGCTATTGGCGCTAAGAGGGTGAACATACTCTTCCAGTTTATTATTGAAGCAATTACATTGAGTCTTATCGGCGGTATTGTTGGTATTGTTCTCGGAATTTCATTAGGTAATCTGGCTGGATCGTTTTTAAATGCAACTGCGGTAATTCCAATCGACTGGGTTTTAATTGGTGTATTTCTTTGTGTTTTAATCGGAGTAAGCTTCGGCACATATCCTGCATATAAAGCCGCAAATCTTGATCCGATAGAAGCACTTAGATATGAGTAAATAACACCATGAGATTATTACTTACTATGAACCGTTATTAGCCGGTTCAAATCCTAAATGAATTTTTTTTCCTCCTGAATTCATTTCAAATAAATGTGACAATTTTATACTTTCACTTTATTCTTAAGCTCTACTGCAATATATTTGATAAAAAAAATATATAGTTTAAGTGAAATTATTTCTAGTAGAGTTTCCTGAAATATTTGCAATTGCGCTTCGTGCAATCCGTGCAAATAAGATGCGATCCGCCTTAACAACACTTGGTATTATAATCGGTATTGTTGCGGTAACCACAATGTCCACTGCTATTGTAGGCCTTCGAGAGGCATTCCTCACATCCATCTCTTCCTTCGGCAGCGATGTTTTATATGTGAGTAAAACTCCCTGGTTCGCAATGGGTGACTGGAGCAGTTATCGAAACAGGAAAAATATTACAATGGAGCAATACGAGCGTTTGAAAGAGATGCTTACAATTTACGAAGCTATTGCACCAACTAAATCCTCTTTCGGTATGAATGTTAAAAGAAAAGAAAAAACAGTTGTTTCTTCCGTAGTGTATGGTACAACGCATGAATTCCAAACTACCAGCCAGATCGAGCTGGAAGATGGAAGATTTATGTCTGAGACTGATGTTAAAGCTGCACGAAGGGTATGTATGATCGGTCAGGATATTGTAAAAGAACTCTTCCCGGTTGAAAGTCCAATCAATAAGGAAATAAAAATTAATAATGTCCCTTTTAAAATACTCGGTGTAATGACAAAACAAGGGAGTGGATTTTTAGGATCATTCAGTATGGATGGAATGATAATAATGCCGATAAAAGCTTTCGAAGCTCTTGCTGGCCCGTCACGGGGCAGATTAAGAATTGATATTAAAGTTGGTGATACCGCCAGGCTCGAGGATGCTAAAGAAGAAATTGTTGCATCCATGAGAATAATTAGAAAAGTACCCTATGGAAAACCTGACGACTTTGCCGTGAACCAGCAGGAAGCATTTAAACAGATGTACGATCAGACAGTCGGGATCATCGCGATTGCAGGAATTGTTATTACTGCATTATCTCTCTTTGTTGGTGCCATCGGCATTATGAATATTATGTTTGTCTCTGTTACGGAGCGGACAAAGGAAATCGGAATTAGAAAGGCAATTGGTGCAAAAACCTGGTCTATTCTTCTACAGTTTCTCACTGAGTCGGCTGTTATCTGTCTTATAGGCGGTATTATCGGACTTATGATTTCATTTCCATTGAGTTTGATAATCAATCAATTTCTTCCGACTTCAATGCCACTAGAGGTAGTTATTCTTGCACTTTTAATTTCTGCTGTTGTAGGAATCATTTCCGGATTCCTGCCTGCATGGAAAGCATCCCGACTTAATCCGGTAGATTCTTTGAGGTATGAATAATGCTTTTTTTCGAGAGTATAAAACTCGCATTTAATTCGATTAGGACCAGTAAGCTTCGTTCAGTTCTCACTTTGCTCGGAATTGCTGTCGGTCTGTTTTCAATTATCATTGTAATGACGGCAATAAGTGCAATTCAACAAAGCGTGGAAAATACATTTAACAGTCTCGGTACAAATAATTTTATTGTCCAGAAGTGGCCAGCTATAAGAGTTGGAAATCCGCATGGGTCCAGAGACCGGAGGAACAGGAAAGACATTGAAGTAAAAGACGGAATTAAGTTGAAAGAAATGACTTCACTGCCGGTTGCAATTGGAATTTCGCTGTCTACCGGCGGAAAAGTTATTAAATACGGAAATGAAAAAACCAACCCCAGTGTTGCTGTCGCTGGTGTAAATTTCGATTATTTTGTTGCACTCGATCTCAAAATTGAAGAAGGAAGAAATTTCTCAAAATCTGATGACGACTATTCCAAACCTGTTGCTGTTGTTGGTACAGACGTGGTAGACAGATTATTTAAAGGAATCGATCCAATCGGTAGAAGAATAAGAGTTGAAAAGTTCAGTTACGAAATAATCGGCGTTTTCGAAAAAAGGGGAAGTATTCTTGGTCAGTCTCAGGATAATTTTATATGTGTCCCTCTCTCCGTTTTTGAAAAACATTTTGGAAGCGATAGAAGCGCCAACTTTGTTGTAATGGCCCAGACAAAAGAAATGATTCCCGCAACAATGGACGAAGTAATCGGAGCAATGCGGAAAATAAGGAAAGTCCCTACCGGATTGGAAAATGATTTTGAACTTGTAACTAATGAGCAACTGATTGAGCAGTTCAACGATATTACCAAATATTTTAAACTTGGAGCCGGCGTTGTTGCGTTTATTGCTCTTCTAGCTGCCGGTATCGGTATTATGAATATTATGCTTGTTAGTGTTACAGAGAGAACCCGCGAGATCGGAATAAGAAAAGCTATTGGTGCAATGAAGAAGAACATCCTTGCTCAATTCATTATCGAAGCTGTTGCTCTCAGCTGGTTTGGCGGACTTATCGGTATTCTGATCGGAGTGATAGGCGGAAATCTTGTTGCAGTTACTCTCGGCGTATCCGTTGTCCTGCCGGTGGAATGGATTGTAATAGGTCTTATTGTTACTACATTTGTAGGTGTAGTCTTCGGTGTTTATCCCGCCTACAAGGCGGCTAACCTCGATCCTATTGAAGCACTTCGATATGAATAAACATGATATAAAATTCCAACATTATTAATGCCATTCATTTATTGAACTTGAAAGAGAGGGAGTTTAGGTATAGATTTATTCTACAGAATAATCCTGAACATCCAATTGAAAAAAGTATTCATTCTAATATTTGCTCTACTAGTATCGGTACCTCATGCTGGATTGCTTGCGCAGCATCCCGATGAAGTCTCTGTAACCGATACGTTTAATGTTAATCCTCAGAACGATTATAAAATATCCAGTCTGAATATTATACCATTCTCAGAAAAAATATTTATAAATGGTATCCTCTTAAACCGGAGTAACTACTCCATCACTTATTCAACCGGACGGTTTTCGATTTCAGATTCATCGAAATTCAAACTCCATGATCTGCTCATAATAATTTACAATACTGTTAAATTAGAATTATCAACTGAGTATCGGAAAAGAAGGTTAAATGTAGTTTATGATGATTTAAAGTCCGATTCAGTATTTGTTTCTAAGATTGATAAAAATGCTTTCTCGACAGAATCCATATTCGGTAAAGATATTCAAAAGAGCGGTGCCCTCATAAGAGGTTTTACAGTCGGAACAAATTCCGAATTTCAATTGAATAGCGGTCTCCGTTTGCAGTTAGCCGGCCGACTTTCTGAGGATCTCGAAATTGTAGCTGCTCTTTCAGATGAAAATACTCCTATTCAACCCGAAGGGAATACAGAGACTCTTGAAGAACTCGATAAAGTATTCATAGAGGTAAAGCATAAAAACGCGACAGGTACTTTCGGAGATTATGAATTAAACACCAGTAGAAGTGAATTTTCTCAGATTACCAGAAAACTCCAGGGATTAAAAGGAGATTTCACTTTTGATAATCATACCGGATCTGTATTAGTAGCGGGTTCACGAGGGAAATTCAATACCCTTCAGTTTAACGGACTGGATGGGAATCAGGGGCCATATCGTTTAACCGGAGTAAATAACGAACGTGAAATTATTGTTATTGCAGGAAGTGAAAAAGTATTTCTGGACGGACTCGAATTAAAACGGGGTGAGAATAACGATTATATTATTGATTATTCCATCTCGGAAATAATTTTCACACCTAAAAGGATTATAACATCCGCCAGCCGCATTTCGATCGATTATGAATACACTGACCAGCAATTCAGAAGGAATTTTTCGGGGGCTGATTATCAAACAAGTCTCTTGAATAATTCATTAACCATAGGAGCAAGTTTTTTCCGTGAGGCCGATGATCAGGATAACCCGATTGAAATAAGCTTGTCGGACTCCGACTTCGAAATTCTCCGTATTGCCGGTAACGACAGAACGCTCGCGTCCCGATCAGGTGTAACGCTTGCGCCGCCTGATTCACTCGGAAATATTTCAGGTGTTTACTCCAGGGTTGATACTACAATAAATATGGAGCCTTACACATTCTATGTTTATTCTCCGGGAAATTCCTCATCAATTTATAAGGTCACTTTCAGTTACGTCGGTGATAAGAAAGGTGACTACATAAAAGAGAGTCTGGGAAAATATAAATTTGCCGGCATTGATAACGGAAATTATTTGCCTGTTGTTTTTCTTCCGATGCCTGAATTAAAACAGGTGGGGTCGTTTTTCGTGAATGCGGATCTTTTTGAAGGTTCAAAATTGAACATAGAACTCTCAGGAAGTTCCTGGGACCGGAACAGGTTCTCAGGATTAGATGATGACCAGAATACTGGTTATGCCAGAAAACTTGAGTTATTATTTTCACCAAGGAGAATTGAAATAGGAACTTTATCACTGGGAAAAGTCGGATTCGGTTTGAAAGACCGTTTTATTCAAGGGAGGTATTCTTCGCTGGACAGGATTGATGATGTTGAATTTAAACGCCATTATAATTTATCCGCTGCTCCTAATTCCGATCAAAACTTAAGAGAAATTAACCTGGACCTTATCCCTGCTGAAAATATCTCACTTATATCAAAGTACGGATACATAAAACAGGGTGACCGTTTTGAATCGGATAGAATCAATTCGGTTATGAAAATTGGTGACGGCAGTAACTTCTCGGCTGAATATAATCTGGATTATGTTAATTCAAAAAACGACGACATTTCAACCGACTGGAATCGTCAGAATGGAAGCGGCTACTATTCTTTCGGTTTTATAAAGCCCGGATTTAATTTTATCTATGAAAACAAAAATGATTTTTTTAATGATTCACTTCTCGCCACAAGTCTTAAGTATGTTGAAACTGCACCGTTCGTAGAACTTTCTCCTTTAAATGCGATCGATATACGAGCACTCTACTCTTATAGGGAGGAATCTTTCCCGCTTAATCGAACTATGGTACTCCAGTCGAAGACGGATATGAAGCAGATTCAGATATCTTTAAAAGGATTACGGGAAGTTTCCTCGAACATCAATATCACCTACAGGAATAAAAAGTATACAGATAATTTCATACAGATCGGTTACTCCGATAACGAAACTGTTCTCTTTTTATCCCAGAACCGTTTCAACTTCTGGAACAGTTTTATTACCGGCGAGCTGTTCTACCAGGCATCGACTGAACAATCCGCCAGCCTCGAAAAAGTCTTTGTAAAAGTACCGTTTGGTACGGGCAATTATATTTATCTTGGTGACCTAAACAACAACGGAATTGCTGAAGAAAATGAATTCCAGCTTACATCCTACGACGGAGAATTCATTGTAATTACCACTCCAACCGACCAGCTATTTCCTGTAATCGATCTGAAAACAAATACCAGATGGAAAATTGATTTTAACAGAATCATAAATGGTGAAGATCTGTTATCAAGAATTCTTAAAGCTGTGTCAACGGAAACTTCATGGCGAATAGAAGAGAACAGCAGAGATAATGAGACAGACAAAATCTATCTTATCCATCTTTCTAGTTTTCTTAATGATTCAACTACTGTAAGAGGTTCTCAACTGTTTCAGAACGATATAAATCTGTTTCAGTTCAACAATGAGTTTTCAATCAGAATCCGCTATCTGCAGAAACGAAATCTTAATCAGTATGCCGCAGGACTGGAAAAGGGATTCTTCAGGGAAAGGTCGGTCAGACTCAGGTTAAAACTTGTTGAGGGAATAAATAATCAGACTGAGATTACAAATCAGATCGATAACCTTCTCTCACCGCCATCTTCAAACCGGGCAAGAGAAGTTTACAGGAATGATGTGGTGACGGAGTTTACATACCGTCCGGTAAACAGTATTGAGGCGGGACTAAAAGTTCAGGTTGCCAGGAGCGAGGATAAATATCCTTTTAAACCGTCTGTAGTGGATCAGAACTCAATTGTTTTGAGAATTTATGTCTCGCTTGCTAATTTGGGGCGTATAAGGTTTGAAACCGAAAGAACTGAGTTAACCGGAAAAGACCTAACGGGAAATCTTCCGTTTGAAATTACTCAAGGAAATGTGATCGGTAAAAATTATTTTTGGAGGGTCTTTTTCGATTATAAGATTGCAAGTTATGTCCAGACTTCATTCAGTTACGACGGAAGAATTCACGGCGGCGGAAGAGTAATTCATACAATGAGAGCAGAGGCAAGAGCTTATTTTTAAATTATTTTCTGGGATCATATGAAAGTAACATCAGGTTTAATTGAAGCCCACGTTTTTAGAAAGCAAAACGATGGAATAGAATTTCTTTTACTGAAAAGATCTGAAAACGAAAACTACGGCGGAATCTGGCAAATGGTTACAGGTTCCATTGATGAAGGAGAAAAAGCTTACGATACCGCTCTACGCGAAATTAAAGAGGAGACAGGATTAACACCGGAAAAATTATGGGTTGTCCCGAATGTAAATTCATTCTACTCACCCGAGAAGGATGCTTTGTTTATGATACCGGTTTTTGCAGCTCTTGTTAATAACGACGCAGTTGTAATTTCATCGGAACACTCGGAATATCAATGGGTCGATAAAGAAAAAGCAAAATCTCTTCTTGCATGGAACGGCCAGAGAAAATCAGTCGATACGATTTATCAGTATTTCGAATCTGAAAATCCGGTCCTATACTTCAACGAAATAAATTTCCGGTAATCAAAAAAATCTTCCGGTTTTATATATATTAACGCATCAAAACAGAAGGAATATGAATTGGGACTTTTAGTCGTTGGATCAATTGGTCTGGATGATATTGAAACACCCTTCGATAAGATCGAAAACGCTCTCGGAGGTTCAACTACATATATTTCACTTGCCGCATCTTATTTTACCGGCCCGGTTAGTATTGTTGGTGTAGTGGGGACTGATTTTAACAGCGAACATATTCGTATGCTGGAAAATCATAATGTCGACCTTGAAGGACTGCAGATTGTTGAAGGAGCAAAAACATTCCGGTACGGGTGCCGGTACCACTACGATTTGAACGTAAGGGACTCGCTTTTTACACATTTAAATGTGTTCGAACAATTTAAACCGGTAATTCCGGAGAGACATAAAAAGAGCAGCTTTATTGTCCTTGGAAATATAGCCCCTTCTCTTCAGAACGATGTTCTTGATCAGTTAACCGCACCCAAATTTGTTGTTTGCGATACGATGAATTTCTGGATTAACGGTGCTTACGACGAACTGCTTACAGTCCTCAAGAGAGTAAATGTTCTAATAATAAACGATTCGGAAGCACGCTTACTTTCGAATGAGCCGAACCTTATAAAAGCTGCACATAAAATTTCAAAGATGGGTCCAAAGTATCTGATCATCAAGAAGGGTGAGCACGGTGCTCTTCTGTTCGGAGATAATACTATTTTCTCTGCACCGGCATATCCGATGGAGAATATCTTCGATCCAACAGGCGCAGGCGACGCCTTCGCCGGAGGATTTACGGGTTACCTACATAAGAACAGGGAATTTACTTTCGAGAACCTCAAACGCGCGGTTATATACGGATCGGTGATGGCTTCCTTCTGTGTCGAAAAATTCAGTACAAAAGGATTGGAGAATTTGAGTTTTCTGGAGATCCATAACAGGTTTATTGAATTTAGAGAACTATCCAGTTTCAGTTAAGATGACACTTATACGTTCGCTCGAATTTAAAGAGGAAAAGCTGCACATCATAAACCAGACCCTGCTTCCTCTCAATTTAGAGTACATAATAACCGATGATTATAACAGGATTGCATCAGCTATTGAAAGATTAGAAGTACGCGGTGCACCTGCAATCGGGATTGCAGCGGCTTATGCACTTGCCCTTTCAGTTAAAAAATCCGAAAAGGAACCTAAGTCAGATTTCTACGAAGCATATAACAGACTGATAATAACGCGTCCAACTGCTGTAAACTTATTTTATGCTTTGAATATGATGAAGGACCTGTTTGACAGGTCTTCTGGTCGTATGGATATTTATAATGTATTGATTTCCAAAGCAATTGAAATTCATGAAGATGATATTGAAATGTGCCGGAGTATAGGTGTGAATGGGCAGCAGATATTAAAAAAGAAATCAGCTGTGCTCACACATTGCAATACAGGTGCACTGGCAACAGGCGGTGACGGGACAGCATTAAGTGTAATTAAGAGAGGATATGAAAACGGTCTTGTCGAATTTGTATATGTTGATGAAACACGTCCATTGTTTCAGGGTTCAAGGCTAACCGCCTGGGAGTTAAACAGACTCGGTATTCCCTTCAAAATTATTGCAGATTCAACAGCCGCGGTATTGATGAAAGAAGGAAATATAGATCTAATAATAACCGGAGCCGACCGTATCGCATTGAACGGGGATGCAGCCAATAAGATCGGCACTTATCATTTATCTGTTCTAGCTCTTCATCACAAAATACCATTTTATATTGCAGCGCCTTCAACGACAATCGACTTTAATTCTAAAACAGGATCGGAATTTAAAATCGAATTAAGAAATAAAATGGAATTATTTGAAATGAACGGTTGTCATATTACATCATCGGAATATGATGCATTTTGTCCGGCATTCGATGTAACTCCTAATCAATACATTACTTCAATTATTACGGAAAAGTCTGTTCATTATCCTCCATACAGATTCGAAAATGTCTGAACTTATAAAAACCGAAGCAATTGTCTTACGTAAACTCGATTTCGGGGATTCGAGCCGGATAGTTCATTTCTTTACTTACGATTACGGAAAAATATCAGCCATTATTAAAGGAGCCAGATCCCCTAAATCCAGAACCGGTGCGGCATTGGATACATTCAATTATGTTCAAATTGTTATTTATAAAAAGGAGAACAGGGATATCCAGTTAGTCAGGGAAATTGATTTATTAAATCACTTCACCGTAGTTAAAGACGACCTCGAAAGGATGCAATACGCTCAAGCAATTGTTGAACTTCTATCCGGTTTAACAGCGGAAAATGAAGCCCATACAAGATTATTTACCGGAACTGTAAAAGCACTTGAACTTTTGAATATTCAAACTGCCGATCCCAAATATACATTTACAAAATATTTCATTTTTTTCATTAAAGAGATTGGTTACGCAATACATTATGAAAACTGTTCCGTCTGTGGAAGGATTTTAACCACCGAACAGGACCTGGCTTTTAATTACGATTCGGGATTTGTATGCCAGGAATGCTGTCAGGACCGTCTAGTTCATACTGAAATTAATAAGGAACTTTTCAAATTATATATTTGTCTAAACCAGAGAAAAAATGATGTTAAATACTTATCAAGAGATCTTGATCGGATTCTGCAGATGATGACAAAATTTCTAAAGTATAATCTCACTGAATTCAAAGGATTAAAATCATTAGAATTAATTTAAAATCAGGAGGTATTTAATAAATGCGCAGAAAAAATTTAATCGGTACTATCTCATTGGTGTTTATTGGGATTGTTTTCGGGGCAATTCTTGTCTCCGGATTTGGTCTGGTAAGACCTGGTTATGCTGATATTCAAATAGGTGCATCGAAACCGCCGTTTGAACAGATTGACCAGCAGGCTCAAGCTTTTAATAATGCTTTTGTCCAGGTCGCCGACAAAGTGACTCCTTCAATTGTCCAGATAAGTGTAGTATCAAAAGCAAAAAACAATTTGCCTGAGGGATTTCATTTCTTTTTCCCTTTCAGGGATGATGTACCCCGCGAACAGCAGGGCGGTGGAAGCGGCATTATCATAAGCGATGACGGATATATTCTAACTAATAATCATGTCGTTGAAAATGCGAGCCAGGTTCGTGTTTCAATGCATAACAAAAGAGAATATGACGCTGAAGTTGTTGGTACGGACCCTCTAACAGATCTGGCTGTAATAAAAATTGAAGCGAGCGGTCTTCCTGAAGCATATCTTGGGGACTCAGACCAGATTAAAGTTGGTCAGTGGGTTATGGCAATCGGAAACCCGCTTTCTCTAACATCGACTGTTACTGCCGGAATTATAAGTGCGACCGGAAGAAACATAAATATCATTCGCGACGAGAACGGTTACGGGATTGAAAATTTCATCCAGACTGATGCAGCTATCAATCCGGGCAATAGCGGTGGGGCACTAGTTGACCTCAATGGATCCGTCATTGGAGTTAATAGTGCAATAGCGACAGACGGGATGACTCAGCGTTACATCGGATACGGTTTTGCAATTCCCGTTAATCTGGCAAAATCTGTGGCCAATGACTTAATTGCCAACGGTAAAGTAAGCCGCGGCTACATTGGTGTAAGTATTGCCGAGATCGATGCATCAACGGCCAAAGCTCTCGGTATGAAAGAACCAAAAGGTGTTATTGTTCAGGATATTGTTAAAGGCGGTGCTGCTGAAAAAGAGGATATTAAACAGGGAGATATTATTCTGAAAGTCGATGACCGTGAGGTTAATCAGCCGAATGAACTTCAGTCTTATGTCGCTTCAAAACGTGCAGGTTCCCAGGTTAGACTTACACTCTTCCGTGACGGAAAAGAGGTTGAACGATATGTTACTCTTAAATCGCGTGATGAAGATGATGATAAAAAAGTTGTGACTGCCGCGAATAAGAATAAAAAGGAGAACAACAAGGATCTTAAAGAAGTGACTTTCGGCGATCTCGGAATGACTGTTAGAAATATGACTGAACCTGAGCTTAAAGAATTCAAAGTTGATAACGGCGTTATAGTTAGTGATGTTAAGAATTTCAGTAAAGCATACAACCAGAGAATATTGAAAGGAATGGTTATCACTTCCGCGGATAAGAAGGAGATTAATAATGTCTCCGATCTTCAATCGATTCTCGATAGCAAAAAAGGTCAGGCGGTTCTATTGAGAATTATTCTCGATAATCAGGGTACCTCCAGACTTGTCGGGGTTGAGATTCCCAAATAATAGTCATTTCATCAGATTATGTAAAAAGCGTCCATTATTAGGACGCTTTTTTTTTATATTTATGAACAAATTTTAGAAAGTGTTGAATGATCGACTTTAAAACTGCAGGCGAATCTCACGGAAAAGGACTTGTTACAATTGTCTCCGGTTTCCCTTCAAATCTAAATATCAAACTTGACGAAATTAATGCTCAATTGATAAGACGACAGGGAGGATACGGACGCGGATTAAGGATGAAGATAGAATCGGACAGGGCGGAAATAATCTCCGGTGTTCGATTCGGCAAATCTATCGGTTCTCCAATTTCTATGATAATATGGAATAAAGACTGGGAAAACTGGAGATCGATTATGAGCATTGATGGTAAAGGCAGTGAAGTTGAAAAAATATCCGTACCGCGCCCCGGACATGCAGACCTAGTAGGTGTTGCCAAATTCAACTTTGATGATATAAGAAATTCCATTGAAAGATCCAGCGCTCGGGAAACAGCGGCAAGAGTAGCTGCCTGTTCTATTGCAAGAATTTTCCTGGCTGAATTTGGAATATTGATCGGGAGTTTTGTTGAAAGTATTGGCGGAGTTTATCCGTTGAAAAATTATGATCCGTTCAGGAAAATAAAAATTGATATAAAAAATCTTAGCAATAAGGCTGATAATAGCCAGGTAAGAGTACTTGAAAAGGACCACGAAGAAAAGATTATTAGAAAAATAAAATCGGCAAAGAAAAAGGGTGATACTCTCGGCGGTACTTTTTTCGTAATTGCCACGGGTCTCCCGGTAGGCCTCGGTAGTTTTTCATCATATGATTCCCGCCTGGATGCTGATATTGCACAATCGATCATGTCGATTAATGCCGTAAAAGGAGTTGAGATTGGAGATGGCTTCCATTCAAGTGGTCTTTTGGGTTCTGAAGTGCATGACCAGATTTCTTTGAGGGGAAATCAGCTAACAAGAAAAACTAATCGGGCGGGCGGCATTGAAGGTGGAATATCAAACGGGTTGCCTCTTATTATCCGCGCTGCGATGAAACCTATTGCGACTCTTATGTCTCCGGTAAAAACGGTCAATCTGAAAACAATGAGGGAGATTGATGCCCGCAGAGAGCGGAGCGATTTTGTCGCTGTTCCTGCATGCGCTGTAATCGCTGAGTCTATGACTGCCTGGATCCTTGCTAAACATTTTATGAATAAATTCGGCGGAGACTCAATCGAAGAAACCAGGGACAATTATATTAATTACACTCAAAAATTATTTAACCGTATTAGGAAAAACTTCCGGTAAACCAATATGCTTCTCGTAAAACGATTTACTTTTAATCCTTTTCTTGAGAATACATATATAATTTATGACGATCAAAATCTGGACGGCGCGATAATAGATCCGGGATGCTATGACAGTAATGAACAGAAAATGATTGAGAAATTTATTGGTGACAATAAGATTCGGCTGAAATTCCTTATTAATACTCACTGCCATATCGATCATATATTTGGCAATGCGTTTATTAAGGAAAAATATAATCCTGTTTTTATGGTTCCACCTGATGATGTTTTTCTTCTTGATATGATGATTGAGCAAGGTAAACTTTACGGCACTGAATTAACTCCATCTCCGAAACCCGATAAACTGATATCTGAGGACAGTGAGCTAATAATTGGTTCGGCAATCGGTAAGTTTCTGTTTACTCCCGGCCATTCTCCCGGTGAATTCTGTCTCTACTTCGAATCCGAAAAAATCTGTTTTACCGGCGACGTATTATTCAAAGGAAGTATCGGGCGAACCGATTTATGGGGAGGAGACTATAAGACACTGATCGATTCGATCAGAAATAAATTATTTGTGCTGCCGGATGATATCAGGATTTATCCCGGACATGAAGCGGAAAGTACTATCGGCCGGGAAAGAAATCATAATCCTTTCTTCCAATAAAAATATCTATTTGATTTGAGTATTCTCTTTAGATATATTAAAAACATTCTAATTAAAAAATCAGGCGGATGAGCGGTAAATCAATTATGAGTGAATCATTCAGATCTAAATCAGGATTCCTGTTGGTTATATTTTTTATTTATGTAGTCCTGTTCGAATTTATACTTCCGGTTAACAGGGTTCTGCCGATGCCTCATATGCTTTTTGAATCGTTCCTGTATATTTGGGAAGGTTATAACATCTTACAGGCAATTGCTATTACTTCCTCTATAGTTTATTTCTCTCTTGTAGTTTCCTATTTTATTATCCGTTTATTTGCAGGAAGATTGATACAACTTTCTATTGAATATCCAGGCCCGGTTGAAAAACTGAAGATATTCAGGTATTTCCCTTCATTCTTCTTTGCCATACTATTTGCCTACTGGTTTGAAGATTCGATTGCAGCGGAATTTCTATTCGGTTTATTAAGTTCGCTGCTTATGATTGCCGGCTCGTTATTGAATTCATCGCGTAGTTTCAATAAGACCTACTTTGAAGCCGGATTGAATATGCATTTAAGCAGACCGGAAGTCTATTCGAAAATTGTTTATAAACAAATACAACCGGTTTTCTTCAGTGACCTTTTTAGGATTCATTATTACTTATGGATACTTGTAATGATATATGAATTTATTTGCGGAATAGAAGGATTCGGAGGAATTTATAGAACAGCACTTTTATATAATGATTATGCCGGTCTTTTTTCTATTGCTGTTGTCATTAGCATATTGATTCTGATCGGCAGTTCTGTAATAAAATACATTGACGAAAAAATATTTTTCTGGGAAGAATGATTGAGCTAAAAAATATCTCTAAAACTATTTCCGATTCTTTCGGAAACAGTAAGAAAATATTCCAAAATATTTCTTTAATAATAGAGCCCGCTAAAATTACTTCCGTTATTGCTCCTTTAGGTTCTGGAAAAACAACACTGCTGAAAATTATTTCAGGACTCGATAAAGAAACCACCGGCGAAATATCCGGAATGGATGACGGGAAAATCATGCTTATTCCCTCAACTCCTTCTTCATTCCCCTGGCTTTCTGTAAAAGAGAATATTTTATTTGCTTCAAAAGGGAATGTTGATATAAAGTATCTGATCGAATTCGTTGGACTTGAAGGATATTCAGATTATTATCCGGATAATCGCAGCATCGGATTCAGGTTCCGGATTTCCCTGGCACGTGCCCTTGCCCGCGACCCGGTATCTATCTGCATCGATGAACCGTTTACAAGAATGGACGACCTTACAAAGACAGAATTATACAGTCTGATAAGAAAAGTCCCTACCCGTTATAAAACATCTCTGCTTATCGCAACTACAAATATTACAGAAGCGCTTTATCTTTCAGATAATATATATCTTATGGGTAATGAACCTGCTGAGATATTCCATAAAATGAAAGTTGACCTGCCGGAAGAAAGAGATAATTCTATTTTAAACTCTTCCCGATTTATTTCACAAAGAAATGAGATTGAAAGATTATTCAAAGAAACCGATTCAAAAAAAATACTTCACATTTCAATCTGAAGGATCTATGAGTGAAAAAATAAAGAAACTGGAATCGCTGCGAGAGGAAGCAAAGAAGGGTGGCGGCGAGGAGAAGATTAAACAGCAGCACGATAAAGGGAAACTTACTGCACGCGAAAGAATTCTTCTTCTGGTAGATGAAGGAAGTTTTCAGGAAATAGATCAGTTTGTTAAACATAGATCGAACGATTTCGGAATTAATAAACAAAGAATAGCCGGTGATGGAGTTATAACCGGATTTGCCAGAATCTTCGGCCGCCAGGTTGCAGTCTTCAGTCAGGATTTTACAGTATTTGGCGGATCATTGTCTGAAACACACGCTGAAAAGATCTGCAAAATAATGGATATGGCAATGAAGATCGGAATTCCTGTAATCGGATTAAATGATTCAGGCGGTGCAAGGATTCAGGAGGGTGTTGTAAGTCTTGGCGGTTACGCGGATATTTTCCTGAGAAACACACTTGCTTCAGGTGTGATTCCTCAAATATCTGCTGTACTCGGACCATGTGCCGGAGGAGCTGTCTATTCGCCTGCAATTACAGATTTTATTTTCATGGTTAAAAACACCAGCCATATGTTTGTTACGGGTCCAAATGTAGTTAAAACTGTAACACACGAAGAAGTAAGTTTCGAGGATCTTGGCGGTGCCGATACGCATTCGGTTAAAAGCGGGGTGGCTCACTTCGCATTCGATAGCGAAGTTGAAGTACTCGAGAATATTCGTCGTTTACTCGGATATATACCCTTAAACTGGAAAGACCTGCCCCCGGAAAGGGAATTCGATTTTGCACAGGATCACATAATCGATTCTCTGGACAAAGCCATACCGGATAATCCGAATAAACCATACGATATGAAGGAGATCATAAATCAACTTCTCGATAACGGAGAATTTCTGGAGGTCCATTCAAACTACGCACAGAATATAATAGTTGGATTCGGAAGGATCGGTGGTTTATCAGTTGGTGTTGTTGCAAATCAGCCTTCTGTTCTTGCCGGCGTACTTGATATTAATGCATCAGTTAAAGGCGCGAGGTTTATTCGTTTCTGTGATGCGTTCAATATTCCTTTATTAGTTTTGGAAGATGTCCCGGGTTTTTTACCTGGTACTGAACAGGAATGGAATGGTATTATAAGGCACGGATCAAAATTACTTTTTGCATTCTGCGAGGCTACTGTTCCAAAAGTAACCGTCATAACACGAAAAGCATACGGAGGAGCCTACGATGTTATGAATTCCAAACATATAAGAGGCGATTTCAATTTCGCATGGCCAACTGCTGAGATTGCTGTAATGGGTCCGAAAGGTGCCGTTGAAATAATTTTCAAGAAGGAGATATCATCAGTGGAAGATCCTGCAAAGAAATTGGAGTCGATGCTTTCTGATTATATTGAAAAATTTGCAAATCCATACATCGCGGCCGAAAGAGGATATATTGATGAAGTGATTATTCCGCGGGAGACACGTCAGCGATTGATATCAGCCTTTCAGCTCCTTAAAACTAAAGTCGATTCAAATCCGAAAAAGAAACATTCCAATATTCCATTATGACCGGTTATTCTTGCTAACTTATTTAATTACAAAGGGTAAATGGAATTATATAATATTAAGCTTGACAAAAAATTGTTAAGGGCTTAAATTGCAACCATAATTCAAACACTTGGGGTCTGCGTGAAAAAACTTATCCTTCTGTTTATTTTATTAGTCGTCATTATCAGTTTTAACGCCTGCAGTACATTCAATTCATCTTCAAATTCAACATTAAAAGTCCGACAGGATACTGTAAAAGTCACAGTATCTTCAATTGTAAATGAGATGCTTGAAAACGCACGACGGGATTATGTCAACGCACTCTACAAACAGAAATTGGGTTTTAAAGCAGAAGCACTCAGTTATTATGAATCAGCTCTTACAACAATAAATAAATTAAGCTATTATCCAAATGTAGAAGAAAATGAAATTTTTATTGAACTGGAAAACTCTATTGTTGAAGATTACCAATCGTACGTAGATAGCATGGAGGAACTTCCTGAAAATGTAACTATCAATGCCCTTGAAGAATGGATGAATAAAAGGATTCCTGATTTTGCAATGGAGGATGAGGATTCTGTAATAGTAAATGAAGAGGATAACAAAAGTATTACTGTAATTGTTGGTGATTTCCCGCTCGAGGTAAATCGTCATGTTGAACAGTATATTGAATATTTTACAGGAAAGGGGAGTAAGCATATGGAACGCTGGCTCTCTCGCTCCGGGAAATATTTTCCAATGATGGCCCGTATCTTTGCCGAAGAAAAAGTCCCGCAACAATTGATTTTTCTAAGCATGGTTGAAAGCGGATTGAATCCTGTAGCCCGTTCCTGGGCTAAAGCCGTTGGAATCTGGCAGTTCATAAAAGGAACGGCCCGGTTGTATGACCTCGATGTTAATGTTCATATAGATGAAAGAAGAGACCCTGAGAAGGCGACTTTATCAGCGGCACGTCATTTAAGAGATCTTTATTATTCTTTAGGAGACTGGTATCTGGCCCTTGCAGCATATAATAGCGGGGAAGGAAGAGTCCGTAAAGCAATGAGAAGAGCCGGCTCAAGCGATTTCTGGTCTCTCCGTCCTTATTTACCGCGCGAGACCCGCAATTACGTGCCTCAATACATAGCAGTTACGCTTATCGCAAGCCAGCCGGAAAAATATGGTTTCTCCAATATACAGTTTGAAAAACCTCACGATTATACAGTTCACCGGATTACAGAAGCTATCGATTTGAACGTGCTTGCAAAATGTGCCGGAATAAGCACCGAACTACTTCGTGAAATGAATTCAGAACTTACACAGAATTCAACTCCGCCCGATTATGAAGGAGGTTATCCACTAAAAGTACCTACCAGGACATATGAACTTTTCGTGGAAAATTTGAATAATCTTCCTGATGACGCAAAACTTCAATATGTAATTCATTCAGTTTCTTCGGGTGAAACTATTTCTCAGATAGCTTCGAGATATAACGTAGGTATTACACAACTTGCAAATTATAATAAAATATCAACCAAGAAAAAATTAGCAATCGGGATGGAACTCAAAATCCCAACTTCCTACATTAATCTGGAAGATATCGCTATCAACACCGATATTCTTCCGGCTATTGAAGAGGAATTAAACGGTCTTGATAATAATCCATCCTATAAACTTCAAATTACAACCGATACTGATTCTGATAAGTTTCTCAAGCTCTATCAGGAAATTTCGTCCGACTCTGTAGAATATATAATCCCAGAAGGTAAGAGCCCTGTTAAATATCTTGTTAAGAGTAAAGATAATCTAGTGGATATTGCAGATCTATTTAATGTCAGAGTTTCCGATTTAAGAAACTGGAATAACCTTCCTTACACTTCACGATTAAAAGTAGGCCAGGAAATAACAGTTTACGTCCCGGATGAAAAGAATGAATACTACTCTAAAATTAATGAAATGAGTAATGCTGAAAAGAGTCAGATCCTTTTTGCTAATTCTGGAGATACATGGATAGAGCACAGGATTAGAAACGGCGAATCGCTTTCATCTATCGCAACAAAATACGGTGTCTCGGTTTCTCAGATTAAGGAATGGAATAATCTTACGAGCAATAGAATTTACATGGGGCGAAAGCTTGTAATTTATTCGGGTGATGCGCGCAATCTTCCCGCGACTTATTCAAGTTCAGGTAATATTGCTTCCAAAACGACTAAGTATACTGTCCGGAAAGGTGATTCGATAAGCGAAATCGCTCAAAAATTCAATGTTACTATCGCACAGCTGAAAAAATGGAATAATCTGAATTCAAATAAAATCGTTGCAGGTCAGTTGCTCTCAGTTCATGGAAAAGAACCGGTTCAGTCTCTCGGCGACAATACAAAACGTGCTTCCGGTAATTCAGTGAATTACACTATAAAACCTGGAGATTCTCTTAGTCTTATTGCAACGCTTTATAATGTAACTATAGATGAAATTAAAAGCTGGAATAATCTTTCAGGGAATAAATTAGTTGCCGGTAAATCTTTAGTCTTATATTCCGATTCCAAACCTGATAATACTCTTTCTGAAAATACTTCAAAACCTAAATCTGAAATTAAAAATACGGCAGCAGCTTCTGTTCATACAGTTCAAAAAGGTGAAACTCTCGGTCATATTTCGATGAAGTATAATGTTCCGGTTGATGACCTGAAGTCCTGGAATAAATTAAATAATTCAAATATTAAAATAGGACAGCAGCTTGTTGTACGTGGTTCTGCCCAATCGGCCTCTGTAAATTCTCAACAGAAAACTGATGGTAAAGTTCATCTGGTAAAAGAAGGGGAATCGCTCTGGACTATTGCACGCATTTATAAAGTTCTGGTCGCTGATATTATGAACTGGAATAATCTTAAATCCGATCGTGTTAAGATCGGTCAGAAACTCAGTATACTGAATTAACTGTTCTTGAATTTGATTTGAAAAGTCGTTAGGGGTGCTTGCAGAATACGCTGCGGCTGAGAACAAACCCTCGAACCTGATCTGGATAATGCCAGCGTAGGAAAACGGTCGGAGAATAATTAGTTAAGCCGTTTTCCGGAACGGCTTTTTTATTTCTTAACCGTCCGTTTTAAAACGGACTATCTCCTGTTTAAACAGGATGGAGGAATAAAATGAAAAAATTAATTATTCTTTTTTTGTTTATAACAGTCCCGCTTTTAGCCCAAATAAAAGAATTGGGCGGGAGAGTCCTTAATTATTACGACCGGGAACCTATTCCACTGGTTAATATAATAATCAAAGGGACCTCAATCGGTACATCAACAAATGAGAATGGTGAATTTGTTCTTATAGGGGACCTTACTCCAGACGCCATTTTAACATTCAGTCATATCGCTTTTAAATCGTTTCAGATTTCAGTCTCAGAATATCTTCAAGGTAATAAAATAATTCTGCTGAACAGCAATATCATTTCCAGTCAGACTGTTCTTGTTCAGGGATCAATTGCAAAAGAGGGAATAACGCCTGTCACATTTTCAAAAATTGATCGGAAGGAACTTGAGCGATCCTATACAAACCAGGATATTCCTGAAATATTAAGTTACCTGCCTTCTGTTATGTTTTATTCAGAAAATGGAAACGGATTGGGTTATAATTATTTGAGCATAAGGGGATTCGATCAAAGGAGAATTTCAGTTGCTATAAACGGAATTCCGCAGAATGACCCTGAAGATCATAATGTCTACTGGCTCGATTTCCCGGACCTTCTTGAAAGTACTGAGATTATTCAGGTACAGAGAGGAGCGGGTTCGGGTATTACAGGTTATCCTTCAATTGGCGGTTCCATAAACATAATTACATCTGCTTTTTCGGATAAACCCAGAATGGAATTCACCGCGTCGATAGGGGATTATAACACTAGGAAATACGGACTGACTTATTCAAGCGGACTGGTAGGTAAAAAATATTCCTTCTATACTAATTTATCAAAAACTTTAAGCAGCGGTTACAGAAATTTAAGCTGGATTGATTTTAATGCATTCCATTTATCAGCTGTTAGATATGATGAAAAATTAACTTCTCAAATAAACATATACGGCGGTCCGATTGCCGATGGACTAGCTTATAACGGTCTGCCGAAATTTGCTGTTAACAATCCGGATTTACGTAAAGAAAATTTATCATACTGGGAAGCGGATCAGAATGGTTACACATATAAGGCCCTTCGAAGACCGGATGAGATCGAGAATTTTTCTCAATCTCACTTTGAATTGCTTAATGAATACAGAATGAGTGACCGTGTTATATTCAATTCAGCGCTTTTCGCTGTATTGGGCGACGGATTTTTCGATTATGACGGCTCCTGGGGCGATACAACATATTTCCGTCTAACCTCTCAAAACGGTTTTATGCCTTTAACAAATCCATCCAACGTATTAATTCGGGCAATGGTAGAAAACAAGCAATTCGGCTGGATCCCCCGTATTAGTATTTCGCATCAGTCTGGAGAACTGATTCTTGGAGGTGAAATCAGGAAACACCAATCGGTTCATTGGGGCAGCCTAAATTATGGTGAGAATCTGCCCGCTGGTATTACTAAAGATTTCCGGTACTATTATTATGAAGGCGGCAAAGACATTGTAAATTTCTTTCTCAATGAGAATTATTCTCTTAATGAACGGATAAATCTGCTTGCCGAATTACAGTTTGCATATCATAAATATTCAATAAAAAATGAAAAATACCTTAACAATGAATTTGAAATTGACGGCATTTTCCTGAATCCCAGAGTTGGAATTAACTATAGAATAAATGAAGATCATAATATTTATTTTTCTTACGCGAATGTTACAAGAGAACCGAGATTAAAGAATTACTATGATGCTGCCGAATCAAGCGGGGGTGCAGTACCGCAGTTCGAAATTACACCAGGGGGCAGGTACGATTTTTCCAATCCTCTTGTAAAACCAGAACAGATGAATAATTATGAACTGGGAACATTTATCAACGGAACTGATTTATCCGGATCGGTCAATCTCTACTATATGATTTTTAATGATGAGATCGTTAAAAATGGTAAGCTGGACCGTTTTGGTCAACCCGTCACCGGGAATATGAATAAAACAATTCACTATGGAATAGAAGGCAGTCTCGGTTATAAATTGAATCAATCATTTGATCTTGTGCTGAACGGTTCATTCGGTAAAAATTATATAAGCAACGGATTTACATTTTATGACGATGGAAGTCCGGTGCCGTTGAAAGTTGACCTATCAGGAAACAGAATCAGCGGTTTCCCCGATGTTACATTTAATGCAATTATTAATTATCATTATAATAACTTTTATGCGAAGCTAACTGCAAAATATGTCGGCGAATTCTATACGGATAACTACGACAACAATCTGACCCGTTATTTAAATCTGTATCCCGGATTAACAGATTATACGGATAATAAAGTGGACTCTTATTTAGTACTTAATTTCTATTCGAGTTATGAATTGAATCCGGATCCGGTTATGGAAAGTATAAAAATATTTATTCAGGTAAATAATTTATTTAATAACCTCTTTGCCTCATACGGAATAGGGAAGGAATATTTCCCTGCCGCAGAGAGGAACTTATTAATCGGAATGCGGATCGGCTTATGAAAAAATGTATTATTCTTGCTAACGGTGAAGCCCCGGACCGGAAATTGATTTCTTATTTAAAAGATTCCGGCTATTCACTCCTTATCTGTGCCGATGGAGGCGCGAATACTGCTTATAAGTATAAATTAATTCCCGACCTAATAATTGGAGATCTTGATTCGATACGGAAGGATGTTACAGAGTATTTTAATGATAAATGCGTTATCAATAAGATTAATCGTCAGAACGATACAGATGTTGAAAAAGCTCTAAAATATGCAATATCAAAAAATTATAAAGAAGCGGTTCTTCTCGGAGCTACCGGCGACCGCCTCGATCATTCATTCTGTAATCTTGGTATAGTTCTGAAATTTTCTAACCGGATTTCTGTTACCGTAATCCATAAAAAATCTTTGCTCAGGACGTTTAAGGGGAACACCGTTTTAAATACAATACCAGGCGAAACAATCTCTATTTACGGATTTGACGAATCGGCTAAAATTACTTCCGTCGGATTGAAATTTCCACTTAAGAATATTGCTCTCCCATTCGGAAAACGGGAGAGTACAAGCAATATTGCTACTTCTGATATGCTGAAACTTAAGATCCTTAATGGATCAGTTTTTATTGTCCGTGATTTGAAGGTGATGAAAGAGAATGGTCTCATTTAGCAGTACTGATATAATAATAATCGTTACTTTTTTTGCTGTGATGGTTCTTATAGGATTCCTACCCTCGATCCGGAAAGATGATACTGCAGAATCTTACCTTTTATCGGGAAGGAAAGTAGGTCTCTTTCTCTTTATCCTTACAAATGTATCTACCTGGTACGGTGGAATTCTCGGAGTAGGTGAATTCACTTATAAATTCGGATTATTGAGCTGGTTTACACAGGGATTACCTTATTACATCTTTGCGATTGTTTTTGCTTTTTTCTTAGCGCCGAAAATAAGGAATGCCTCACTCTTTACTATACCAGATATGCTTGAAGCCAGATATGGCCATCTAATCGGTCTTTTATCATCAGTTCTTATTTTTATACTCGTTTCACCGGCACCTTATATTTTAATGGTCGGAAGCCTGCTTCAGCTAATTTTTAAGACAGATCTGCTTACATCAATTATTATAGCTGCTCTATTTTCATCAATATACTTGATCAAAGGAGGTTATAAAAGTGATCTCTATACTGATGTATTTCAGTTTTTCATAATGTTCGCAGGATTCATAATAATTGTTATTGTATCGTTTAAGGATGTAGGCGATCTGAATTTTTTGGCAAATAATTTGCCTCCCGATCATCTCAGCTTAACCGGAGGTGCTTCCTCATTCTATATACTGGTCTGGTTTCTTATAGCGCTATGGACTTTTGCTGATCCGGGATTTCATCAGAGATGTTATGCGGCAAAGGACTCTTCGACCGCAAAATGGGGGATAATAATTTCTGTATTACTCTGGGCAGTTTTCGATTTTTTGACAACTACAACGGGACTTTTTTCAAGGGCATTAATCCCCGGTCTGGAGAATCCTGTAATGGCATTTCCTCTCTATGCTGAAAAAATATTATCCAGCGGTCTGAAAGGTATTTTCTATGCCGCGCTGTTTGCAACAATTCTTTCTACTTCGAACAGCTTCCTTTTCCTCAGTGCAACCACTTTTGGAAGAGATTTAGTCTTTAAACAATTGAAAAATCGGGAGAAGGCGGATTTAATACTCTTTACCAGAATCGGTATATTGATATCAGCTATCGTTGCAATACTTCTTGCGTACACTGTTCAATCTGTTATTAATCTCTGGTTTGTTGTTGGAAGCTTTTGTATACCGGGAATTATATTACTGATTTTCGGGGCTTACTACGAAAAGTTCAAAGTGGGGTATAAATATGCAATTAGCGAAATAATTGCAGCTCCTTTATTAAGTGTAATATGGTATTTCATAATAGATAAAATTGAAAATCAATATCTTCAATTGGTTGAACCGATGATAGCCGGATTAATTGCAGCACTGATAATTCATTTAGCTGGATTAATAAAAAAAGAGCGGTTAAATTAAACCGCTCTTATAATGGTTTAAGGAAGAAGAATTCCAACTGCAAGTACTGTTGTCCATAATCCGTTTTTATCGCCCTGTGCAGATTGGGTAACGTTAAAACTTCTTACAATTTTACCCGACATCTTATAGACCTGTTCACGTTCATTCCAGGCCTTTTCGGCCTCAAACTCTATACCAAGAGTAGTAGCTAGCATTGTAGCAGCAAGATCCTCCGCATAATCTCCCGCAACTTTTTCCGTTTCACCGTATGGATGATGTTCTGAAAGATATCCGTACATTGTTTTATTAGCCGGAATTGCAACTCCAAGAGAGGAGGCAATTAAACGGTTCGGTTCATTTGTAGCGTTTCTTGCCATTACACAATGTGTAATCTGGCCGGGTTTCAAGAGTTTCAAACCCTGCGTTCTTGAAATGACTTTGGCACCTACCGGGAAAATACTGCTTACAGAAACAAGATTACATATTTCGATCCCGGCACTTCGAAGAGCTAATTCGAAGGATGCAAGATATTCTTTATGCTTTCCTACTCCTTTGGTGAAGAAGATTTTTGTTGGAACGTACAATTTGCTATTCCTCCCTATTTATGAACAAACAATTTTAATAAAATTTCTTTTACCTACTTTCAGTACTTTACTCCCTTCAAGTTTTATAACCTCTTTAATGTCGGAGATTTTATTACCGTCTACAGTAACGCCACCCTGCTGTACCAGCCTTCGAGCTTCTCCTTTAGATGGAGCAAAGCCTACTTGAACTAACAGATCGAGAATTTCAATACCTGATTCATTAGCCGGAATTACAATCTCCGGAATTTCATCAGGCAATCCCTTTTTTACAAATATTTTGTCGAATTCATGTTCTGCAATAACGGCAGCTTCTTCTGAATGATACATTGCCACTAGAGTCCTGGCTAACTTCCTTTTGATGTCCCTGGGGTTAACTGTTTTATCTTTAAGCAGTTCACGGATTTCTTTCAGGTCCTCATTCGATATATCCGCAGTCAATTCGAAATACGGATAGATCATGCTATCAGATATAGATAAAGTCTTTCCATAGATTTCCTTTGGAGGTTCATTTATGCCGATATAGTTATCCAGGGACTTGCTCATCTTTTCTACGCCGTCTGTTCCTACCAGTAGAGGCATTGTAAGGATTACTTGTGGGTCTGCTCCGAATTCACGCTGAATATCACGCCCAACGAGGAGATTAAATTTCTGATCAGTTCCGCCCAGTTCAACATCGCTCTTAATTGCAACTGAATCCATTGCCTGTGCCAGCGGGTAGAGGATCTCGTGCATCAAAATAGGTATTCCACCCTTATAGCGCTTCGTAAAATCGTCTCTTTCAAGCATTCGGGCTACAGTATATTTGGAAGCCAGACGTATTACATCCTCAAAACTCATTTTTCCGAGCCACTCGGAATTGTAAACAATTCTGGTTTTTGCATTGTCAAGAATCTTGGAAGCCTGCTCAAAATATGATTTGCCGTTCTCTCTGGCTTCTTCAAACGAAAGAGGGGGTCGGGCTGCATTTCTTCCGGATGGATCGCCAATCATTCCGGTAAAATCACCTACAATAAGTACTGCGCTGTGTCCAAGTTGCTGGAACTGTGCAAGTTTTCTCAACACAACGGAATGCCCAAGGTGAAGGTCGGGACGTGTAGGATCGCAGCCTAACTTTATAATTAGCGGTTTGTTGTCTTTTAAGGATTTTTCAAGTTTCTGAATGAGTGCTTCTTCGGGGATAATCTCAAAGGCTCCACGTTTTATGATATCCATCTGTTCATTTACGGGAGGGAATAAGTCTTTTTTACTCAATAGTGGTCTCCGGTTAAATATTATTTCAGCTTTCGCTGAAGTTCACGGCTAATTTCTCTTTTAGCTATATCTTCACGCTTATCGAACTTCTTTTTACCTGTTGCTACTGCAATCTCAACTTTAGCCTTTCCATTTTTGAAGTAGAGTCTTAGTGGAATTAATGTATTCCCTTTTTCAGCAGTTGCTTTTATTAATTTTCTTATTTCGTTTTTATTGAATAACAGCTTCCTTTTCCGGACAGGGTCGTGATTATTTATACTGGCCTGGTCGTAAACATTAATATTAGCATTGTAGAGCCAGACCTCACCGTTCTCAACACTTGCGAAGCTGTCAACAAGCGAAGCCCTGTTAAGCCTTAAAGATTTAACTTCGGATCCTAATAAAACGATACCGGCTTCAAACCGCTGCAGAATAAAGTATTCATGCTGGGCTTTCCTGTTAACTGTTAAATTCTTCTCAGAAGTATTATCGACCATAATTTCAAAATGCCGGACAAAATTTATTTTTATTGACAAATAAATGCAAGAATTTATCCGATTCCAAATGATTTTTATCAAATTGTAATAACTGTCCGGACAAATTTTTTCCATTCCAAAACTTTCATTAAATTTTCACCCAACTTTTAAAGAGAATCATGGCCGAAAAGCATTTCTTTGAACAGAAGGAATATACTCTAAACTATCTTCTTCCTTATTTCCAGAAAAACATTCCCGGATTTAATGATATGACAATACTTGAAATCGGGTGTGCGGAAGGAGGATTGATTGATGTATTGACCAAAACCGGATTTGATGCTACAGGCATAGAGTTGAGCAGGGACCGGATTGACATTGCCATGAAACAGAATTCTTCACTTAAAATTATTCAGGGTGATATAACAGATCAGACGCTGCCTGACAGAATTGGAAGAAAATTTGATTTAATAATAATGCGTGAAGTGATTGAACATGTTCATAATAAATATGCACTTTTCAATAACCTCAATAATCTGTTAAATGAAAACGGATATTTGTTTATAACATTTCCGCCAAAGTATTCACCGTTTGCCGGTCATCAGCAGATTGCTAAAAGTTTTTTGAAATTTATTCCATATCTGCATCTTCTGCCGGAGCCTATACTGCGGCCTATCGCAAAATCATTGAATGAAAGAGTTGATTATGTTGATGAAATTAAATTGCATTATTCAACCGGAATGAAAATCGGCCTTTTCGAGAAATATATTTTTTCAAATAAATTAATCCCGGTCAAGAAAGAATTATTTCTTTTCAGACCGATATACGGCTACCGGTATAATCTGCCGAAGTTTAAAATACCCGGCATACCTCTGGTTAGAGAAATTGTAACATTTGGTTATGAAGGTTTATTTAAGAAAGTTTAAGTTTTTGAAAACAACACACGCGAGGTTGAAATGTTAGAAATGCAGAAACGGCTTAGTAAACCGTTCTATTCAATACTTAGTCTGCCTGCCACAGCAATGGGATTTGCCCTATCAATTCAGATTGCTGCATTAAGCTGGTTGATGCGCACAAAATTTAATCTGGACCTCCACGAGATCGGTTTTGTCTGGGCAGCCGGACCTCTCGCTGGAATTATTGGCCAGCCCATTGTCGGACTTATAAGCGATAACGTCTGGTTCTGGGGCGGAAGACGCCGGCCATTTATTCTTATTGGCGGTAGCTTAGCGGCTCTTATGCTTTTCGCTCTGCCGAATATTGGCGAAATTAGTGAATTATTCGGAATGACAAGTATTATTGTAGTTGCGGTTGTTGTTGCTCTTACACTCGACCTTGCAATAAATATCTCTTTCAACCCGACCCGTTCAATTATTGCCGATGTAACGCCCGAAGGTGTACCACGTACCAAAGGATATACATGGATGCAGACAATATCCGGATCGTTCGGTGTACTGGCTTATGCAATCGGTGCAGTATTCGGAAATTATTTCCTGATCTATTTCGGAGTTATACTCGTACTGTTGTTCTCAATTGTTCCCCTTTTCTTTATAAAAGAAAAAAAAGAATTGACAGTTGAAAAATCTCAGATTAGTGAAAATCATTCGTCGAAAACCGACTGGAGTCAGTTCCTTAAACTCTTATTTGCACATTCATTTTCGTGGATCGGTGTGCAGACAATGTTTGTTTATATGATCGGATACGTAGAACAGAAATTGAATCCCTCATCAATTGATGAAACAGGTCAGATATTATCCATCTCTTTCTTAATTCTTAATGCGGTAGGCGCGCTTCTGCCGGCATTCGTTCTTGAACCTGTAACAGAAAAAATAGGAAGAGTAAAAACTCATATGCTCGCAGTTGCAATAATGTCTCTTGGATATTTTGGAATTGTTCTGTTCGGCTCCTCTTCTCTTATAGTTTGGATTCTAATGGCTGTATGCGGAATCGGTTGGGCCGCAATTGTAAGCCTTCCATTTGCTATTATGTCGGAAAAGGTAAATAAGTCGAAGATGGGTTTCTTTATGGGGATTTTCAATTTATCAGTAGTTCTGCCTCAATTGTTTGTTAGTCTTGTACTCGGATCTTTCATACAGAATTCATCTGATAAAAGTCTTATCTTCATTATCAGCGGTGTAACACTTCTAACTTCTTCGCTTCTCTGGGTAATGGTTAAAGATAATCCGGTAACAAAACAATCACAAAATAGCAAAGTAGGATCAGGACATTAAAATGAAATACTCAGATTTCAAAAAATACATTGTATTATTTATTCTGTTAGTATCAAACCTTTCTTATGCACAGTTTGAAGTCGAGTTCAATGAAACAAAAGGAAGTCTTACTTTATCTGACAATTTGAAGCCTGAATTCGGAAGATATGACGGTTACAGGATTCCGTTATACAAAGGTGAAACCGTTAATTTTATTGTCTTTTCAGAAAAATTTAATCCTGGATTGATATTCGTTACACCGCAAGGCGATGTTTTTAAGCAGAGCGATAAAACTACACCGGGATTTGCAAGCATCATTACTGATATTACAGAAGACGGTGAATGGATACTTTACGTAGTAGGAGATTCTTCTTCTGTAGGGGAATATCAGTTCCAGTATGCAATCGCGGGATCAAATTCAGTATCGCTACCGGCTGATGCTGACTTCTGCACTTCACTTCAATTTATTCTTGCTCACTCAAATGCATTCTTCCTGCTGTTAGAAAACCGGTATGATTCTTCAAATTCATTTATTAAACTGAAAGGTGCAAAAGATTCATTTATTGACGAGAGTGACGGTTCCTTTACTTCAGTCTTCCTGGAAACAGATAACTTGAACGAGGCAGAAAAACTTCACAAAGACTTAATCAATAGTATTTCAAGTTGCCTCGATAAGAACTGGAAATCGGGATCCTCCGACTGGAGAAAAAATGTAGATTACAGAGTTAAAGAAACAGTATTTACCGAAAATATTAAAGATTCATACCGTATTATAAAAATAGAATTGCTCGATCTGAAAGGTTCTAAAGAAAAATTCTTATCGGATTATGCAGTTCAGGTTGTAATTAATAAAAACCGGTAGCAGAGCTGTAGAATAGCTCTGCTACTTAATTTTATCTTACTTCATCAACATCGTTTACGAACATTACAAGTATCCCTGCCACTATCATCGAAAATCCGCCAAGCAGCAAAGCATAGATTGCTTCGTTTGCAAAGAGACTTCTAACAAAGAATCCGAGTATAGCAGCGGCTGTAATCTGAGGTATTACAATGAAGAAGTTGAATATCCCCATATATACTCCCATCTTATGCGAAGGGAGGGAACCGGTTAGTATTGCATAAGGCATTGCAAGAATTGAAGCCCACGCCAGTCCGATTCCAAGTTCAGCAATTAGAAGTAATTGCGGATCCTTTATTACATAAAATGACGAAAGACTTATACCACCGATAACAAGACTGATCATATGAACAGTCTTGCGGCTGGTCCGGCTGGCAATCCACATGATTGCGAATGCCATAATTGCCGCAAATCCGTTATAGACTGCCATTAATACACCAACCCAGTTTGCTCCTTCGTTATATAATTCCGAAGTGTTGTCTGTTGCGCCGTAAATATGATGTGTAACGGCAGGTGTTGTATAAATCCACATCGCAAAGAGGGCAAACCAGGAAAAGAACTGAACATAGGACAGCTGGATCATTGTCTTAGGCATTTTATATAAATCATTAATTACTTCAACAAATCCGTTCTGCTTTTTACCGTTTGTCATTAATCCAGAAATTATCTGAAGAAGACCAAATAGACTTATACCGCCGAATAGAACTATAAGGCCAAGATCGATATAAAGAAAATAGTTGAAGAAGGAGAGTAAAATTAATCCTGCAACAACCCAGATCAATCCGTTTCTAAATAAAATATTCCGGTTTACCGGTTCTGTAGAGTAGGTGATCTGTTTGGATTGGGAAGAAGATTTTTCGGCCTCGTCGAATTTCTTTAATTGTTCTGGTGAATATTCTTTAGAGCTGAAGACAGTCCAAACTACTGCCAGCAGGAATACAACTCCTCCGATGTAAAATGAATACTTAACGGAGTCGGGGATTTCTCCTGCCGGCGCCGTATTCGCAATACCAAGCCAGTTAGTCATTATGTAGGGGAGGGCTGAAGCAATTATAGCTCCTGTCCCAATGAAAAAGCTCTGCATAGAGAATCCAACAGTCCTTTGTTCGGAAGGAAGCATATCGCCTACGAATGCCCTGAAAGGTTCCATTGAGATATTGATTGATGCGTCTAGTATCCAGAGCATTCCTGCAGCAAACCATAGGTACGGTGAATTTGGCATTATAAGAAGTGCGGCCGATGCAAGTATTGCACCTACAAGAAAATACGGTCTTCTCCTTCCAAGACGGTTCCATGTCTTATCGCTCATATGGCCTATTATCGGCTGTACAATTAATCCGGTAACGGGTGCGGCAATCCAGAGGATCGGTATTTTATCGATCTCAGCTCCGAGAGTTTCGAAAATACGGCTTACATTTGCATTCTGCAGAGCAAATCCGAATTGAATTCCCAAAAAACCGAAACTCATATTCCAGATCTGCCAGAAACTTAATTTGGGTTTGGACATTGTTATTCCGCCAGTTTAGTGTAAACTCCGGTTTTCAATTTATTTCAAATAAGATGGAGATTCAATAAGAATATTTGAATGATTGAACAGATTATATACCGGAAAATTTTTATTTTGTCGGTGAATTTACAGACCTTCTAATAATGAAAAGCCAAACTTCAAAAAGAAAGAAAGATCATATTGAATTATGTTTAACGGATGATGTCAAATTCAATTACCGGACCAATGGTTTTGAGAATTATGAATTCGAGCATTTTGCTCCAACGGAAGTGCGAATAGAAAAAATCGATCTATCAACAAATTTCTTTAAGAAGAAAATATCCTATCCGTTTCTGATCTCATGCATGACCGGCGGCACAGGCGAAGCAGCAAAAATAAATGAAAAACTGGCGATTGCTGCCAGACATCTGAATATTCCGATTGGTGTGGGGAGCCAGAGACAATCCCTAGAAAATTCGAATCACCTTAACTCATTTAAAGTGATTAGAAAGAATGCCGGCAATGTTCCTGTTATTGGAAATCTTGGTGCAGCACAGGTGGCCAAATCAAAAAATATTGTTGAAAATGTACAATACCTTTCAGATCTAATAGAAGCAGATGCATTCGTTATCCACCTTAATCCACTTCAGGAGTTAATTCAACCCGAAGGCCAGACCGATTTTAAAGGTCTTATAAAAGCCGTTGAACGGCTTGCGGCAAAATTGAAAATACCGCTTATAGCTAAAGAAGTCGGGTCCGGCATTTCTGTTGCGGCCTCTAGAATTCTTCTTGAAGCCGGAGTAAAAGGGATTGATGTGGCGGGAGCGGGTGGTACAAGCTGGGCCGCTGTTGAATTGATCAGAAGTAAAAAAGAGGATCAGTATTTCAGGGAATGGGGTCTGCCGACTTCATACTGTCTGAGGACAGTGAATCAACTCAGAAAGAAATACCGTTTTATGCTGATTTCCTCGGGAGGAATAAATATGCCTGAGGAAATTGCAAAATCTCTTTTACTCGGCGCCGATATAGCTGCCTCAGCCAGAAAAATTCTCCAGGTTGTGAATTCTTACGGAGAATCAGGTGTTATAGATTTAGTAAATGAATGGTTCAACGTTGTTAAAAAAATAATGTATCTGACCGGCTCACCGGATATAAAAAGTTTCAAAAAAAAAAATCTAATTAGAAAATCGGAGCTCTATTGAAAACTCTTACGAGTGAATTAATGTACCGTAGCGAATTAAAAAAAATTGAATCGAAGCTGGCTCTCTATTTTAAGGGTAAAAAACCGGAATCGCTTTATCAACCGAGTAAATACGTCCTCGAAGGCGGCGGTAAAAGAATACGTCCTTTTTTAGTTCTTTCTTCAGCTAAGGCAGTAGGCGGAAAATTTAAAGATGCATATAACGCTGCTCTTGCTGTAGAACTTCTGCACAACTTCACATTAGTCCATGATGATATCATGGATAATTCTGATCTCAGAAGAGGCAGGTTGACACTTCATAAAAAGTACGACACCAATACTGCTATTCTTGCCGGTGATATACTGGTTGCATTATCATATGAGAATCTTCTTAAAGACTGTAAAAAAGACTGTGCGGAAATTCTAAAGATATTTACGCAGGGAATTATTGAAGTTTGCGAAGGTCAGAGCCTTGATAAAGAATTTGAGCTGAGGAAGGTCGTTACAATAAAAGAATACAAAGTAATGATCTACAAAAAGACCGCTGCACTTGCTGAAATGTGCTGTCTTATTGGCGCAGGTATAGCAGGGGCTGATGAAAAAAATATCAAAGCTGCAGGAAATTACGGGAAATATCTCGGAATGGCCTTTCAGATTCAAGACGACCTGTTGGATATAATCGGTGAAGAGGAGAAGTTCGGCAAGAAAATCGGCAGCGATCTCGTCGAAGGAAAGAAGACTTATTTATTTCTACGTGCATTGGAAAAATCTTCCGGTAAAAACAGAAATCTCCTCTTACAGTTAATCAGAAACAAGGGGATCGACAGATCGGAAGTCGGACGGTACAAGAAAATTTATGAGGATCTGAATGTTATTGAGGATGCAAAGAAAGAAATTCTACGGTACACTCAATTAGCATTAAAAAATTCTTCTTATCTTCCGGATGAAGAAGGAAGATTACTAATGAACTGGCTTGCTAATGCATTAATCGGTAGAAAGAAATAATGATTGAACGAACTGTAAAAATAGTGAACAATGCAGGACTTCATACACGTCCTGCAGCAACGATTGTAAAGCTTGCATCAAAATACAAGTGTGAATTTTTCCTCAATAAGGACGGAATGCATATTAACGGAAAAAGTATTATCGGTGTGATGACGCTGGCTGCAGAGAAAGGTTCTGAAATCGTATTAACATTCGACGGTCCCGATGAGAATGAAGCCTCACTTGAAATAATCGACTATTTTAACAGAGGATTTGACGAGATGTAACATGGATAAAAAGGCAGACAACATATTAAAAGGAATTGCAGCGGCCCCGGGTATTTCAATTGCCAAAGCATTCATATACGAGAAACAGAAAGAATCTGTCTCGGAAGATTCAATTACAAATATCGAGGAAGCTCTACAAAACCTGGATTCGGCTCTGGCGCAATCCAGGAAGGAACTCAGGAAAATCTTCTCCCTTGCGGTAGATAAGCTTGGCGAAAAAAGGGCAGCTATCTTTGATGCTCAGATTATGATTCTCGACGATCCGATACTCATCTCTACAATTGAGAACAGGATTAAAAAAGAAATGAAAGTCCCTGAATATATTGTTGAGGACGAAATCTCAAGGTATACCAGGATTATGAATTCCTCTAACGAACCTTACATGAAAGAGCGTTCACATGATATAGAGGATATTAAAAACAGAATAATTAGGAATCTGAAAAAGAAAAAACTTAAAAGCAGAATTTCTAGCGACCTAATTGTTATTACACAAAATCTCTCACCGTCCGATACTGTCCTGTTCGCACGTGCTGATGTTAAAGGTTATGTTACTGATTTTGGCGGTCTTACATCCCATGCTGCGATACTTGCAAGGTCATTAAATGTTCCTGCAGTAGTAGGCGTACATGAAGCTACAAATAAGATTAAAGATGACGACCTGATAATTATAGACGGCTTTTTCGGCCAGGTTATAATCAATCCGGATGAGAATCAGCTAACTTCTTATAAAGAGAAAATTAGAAAACTCTCCCAGCACGATGAAGAACTGAATAAACTGAAAGATCTTCCTGCAGAAACAATTGACGGCAGGGAAGTTAAGCTACTTGCAAACCTTGATGTTTCGAGCGAAATGGATTTTATTCTTCATAATAGAGCTAATGGGATCGGCCTTGTTAGAACTGAGCAACTGTTCGAAGAGTATGAAGAATTCCCGGATGAAGAATCGCAATACCAGATCTATAAGAATATTTCTGAACAGATCTATCCTGAAACAGTGATAATAAGAACTTTCGATATTGGCGGAGATAAAGTACTTCCGGTTGACCTCCATGAACCGAATCCGATGCTCGGATGGCGAGGAATTCGTCTCCTTCTGGATAACCCGGAACTCTTTAAAGTCCAGATTAAAGGAATCCTCAGAGCCAGTGCTCATAAGAATATTAAAATTATGCTTCCGATGATTGCATCGATCTATGAAATAAAAGAATCCAAGAGAATTATTGAGGAATGTAAAAAAGAACTGAAAGCCGAGGGGAAACAGTTCGATAAAAATATCGGAATAGGAATAATGATCGAAATACCTTCGGCAGCCGTGATGGCTAAAGAATTTGCTGCTGAAGTGGAATTCATTAGTATCGGCACTAACGATCTTATCCAGTATCTGCTTGCTGTTGACAGGGGTAATGATATTGTATCCCGTCAATATCAGGAATTTCATCCGGCAGTTGTAAGAACACTGCATCATATTATCTCCGAAGGTAAAAAAGCCGGTGTTACGGTTAGTATGTGCGGAGAGATGGCTGCCGATCCGTTCGCTGTCCCGCTTCTTATCGGCCTTGGCTTGGACTCGTTAAGTGTTTCTGCCTCCGCTATTCCTTTAATTAAAAAAATCGTAAGAAGTCTTAATTATAAAGAGCTTAAAACTCTGGCCCAGGAATGCATCAATTTCAGTTCAGAGAAGGAGATTAGTCAGCACCTGCACAATTTCTTTAATTCACAAATCCAGGATCTTATCAAAAATTTAATAAGAGGATAAAATGGAAATCCAAGAAATGATCAAGATGTACGACAATGAAAACCAGTTTAAAGTTTTACAGGAATCCTACTACCAGGTTGAATCCGCATGGCAAAGCCAAATAGATGTTTCGTCTATAGACACATCGAAAATAAAAAATATTGTGCTTAGCGGACTGGGCGGTTCGGCTATAGGCGGCGACCTTCTGCAGAATTTCTTCAGGACAGAATTGAAATACCCTTATGTAGTAAATAGAAACTATGAGCTGCCTCCCTATGCGGACGAAAGTACACTTGTAATTGCATCTTCTTATTCCGGGAACACAGAAGAAACTCTTGCTGCTGCTAACGAAGCAATTCAACGAAAATGCCAGGTCGCTTGCATAACAACGGGCGGTAAACTCGAGGAATTCGCACTTAAAAATAAATTTCCGCTCGGTAGGTTGATGAAAGGATACCAGCCGCGATTCGCTCTCTGGGTCAATTTTTTTACATTGCTAAAATTAGTTCAATCTTTGAAATTGATTCCCGAACAAAATGAAGTTGTTAATTCAATTATCGGATTGCTGAAGCGTAAAGGGGAAGTATATTCTCAGACAAAGAATGACGCGCTCGATCTTGCACAGAAGTTTATCGGCTATATACCGTTAATTTACGCAGTATCCGAATACACTTCTGCAATTGGCGCGAGGTATAAAGGACAGTTTAATGAAAATTCCAAGCTTCATTCTTTTTACGGATTACTCCCGGAACTCGATCATAATGAAATACTCGGCTGGGATACATTCGATCCAAAACAGGTAAACCTGATTCTAATAAATATAATGGATGAAGATTATCATCCTCAGGTTAAGAAACGTTATGAAATTACATCCGAGATAATTAGAAAGAAGGGATGCGAAATAATTAATATATCCAGCAAAGAAAAAACCTGGAAGGAAAGACTTGTGGATATTATTTACTTCGGCGATTGGATTTCATATTACCTTGCTGTAATACGGGGTATAAATCCCACTTCGATTGATAACATAAACTATCTAAAGGAACGTCTTTGACGGTTAAGAACTGGAAATATATTCTGCTGATTGTTTTTATTCCGCAATTTGTATTTGCTCAGTTCTATTTTTTCGGCAGAAATAAAGTACAGTATGAAAAGTTTAACTGGAAAGTCCTTAAGACGGAACATTTCAACATCTATTATTATGATGATTTCGAAGAGCTTGCCGAGATAGGAGCCAGGTATGCCGAGGATGCTTACGAGGAATATAAGGTTAAGTTCAATCATTATATCACAGTAAAAATCCCGCTTATTTTTTACAACTCTCATATTCATTTTCAGCAGACGAATATAACCACAGGATTTATTCCAGAAGGTGTAGGCGGATTTTTCGAATTTATGAAGGGACGTGTCGTAATTCCTTACCAGGGGAATCTGGGCAGTTTCAAACATGTTATAAGACATGAACTTGTTCATGTTTTTATGACTAATAAGATTTTCAATATTCTCTCGGATCACCGGATCGATAACACCAGACTCCCGCCCCTCTGGTTTGTAGAAGGTCTTGCTGAATACTGGTCGTTCGACTGGGATACACAGTCGGAAATGGTGATGCGCGACCTGGTTCTAAACGGAAATTTTGTTACTCTCGAAAACCTCGAAAGTGTGTACGGATATATTATCTACAAAGAAGGTCAGAAGTTCCTTGAGTTTGTTGCTGCGAAGTACGGTGAGGAAAAAATACTTCTGCTGCTCGAAAATTTCTGGAGATTTAATTCGTTCAGGGAAAATCTGGAATTTACGCTTGGGGATAAATTCGAGGCGATCGATAATTATTTCACATTCAAGCTAAGGCAGGAATATTTCCCTCTTTATGAAGCGCGTTATCCTCATTTTATCAAATCGAAACGGATTACAAACAAAGGATTCAATTTCGATCCGGTTTATTTTGAACGGAACGGCAACAAAGAGATCTACTTTATAGGGAACCATAACGGTTATTCTTCACTATTCAGGATGAAGTACGATCTGGATCAGGATGATTATATCGATCCCGAAATTCTTATTGAGGGTGAAAGGGAGTCTGATTTTGAGTCGTTCCATCTTCTCGAAAATTCACTCGGATTATCGAACCAGGGTTATCTCGCTTTCATTACAAAATCACTTGGCAAGGATGTAATACATCTCTATTCAATTTATGATGAGGAAATTGTTGCAACACTTAGATTCGAAGACCTGATATCAATTCGTTCACCCAATTTTTCAAGGGATGGAAATCTGATAGTTTTCAGTGCTACTGACAGGAAAGGGTATAACGACCTCTATACTTACGAAATCCAAAAATCCGAACTTACGAGGCTTACAAACGATTATTACCAGGATATCGATCCGGTATTCTATAAAGATGATCTTAAAATAATTTATGCTTCCGATAGAACGGCCGGAGAATTCAGACAGAAGAATAATCTCTTTGAGTACGATATCGAATCGAAACAGATAAACTATTTAACATACATTAACGCAAACTTTTCAACCCCTTCCTTCTCTCCGGATTTCAATCAGATCTATTTTACATGCGACTACGACGGGACATACAACATCTACAGAATGAATTATGGAAGTAAGGGTGAGCAGAATAAAATTGAACAGATTACAGGATTTGTAACAAGTGTTTACAGCTTTACGTTTATCGACAATAAGAATATTGTCACTTCCGCTTTTGAGAATTTCTCTTTCCAGTTCTACAATCTTAGTCTCGAAAATATTTATGAGCCTGGGTTAGCAGTACTGACAAATGAATTTACAAAAGCGCGTGCCAGGTGGATAGAAAAAAGAATCTCTCTTCCTGCTGAAACCGACCGGCTTGTTTATGAACGTGAATACACACTCGATTATGCGGTAGGGCAGCTGATTACAGATCCGGTATTCGGTTCGAGAGGCGGAGCACTGCTCGGCCTTAGCGATTTGCTGGGAGACGACAGATACCTATTCTATCTCTATAACACGGCTGAAGTCCAGAGTGAAATCCTGAAAAATTTTAATGTTGCTATAACCCGGCTCAGTCTAAGCGAGCGGACAAATTACGGATACGGTATTTTCAATTATTCAGGCAGACGCTACGATATCCGCGAATCGGATGTCTATTTCTACGAACGGGTATACGGAGGATTTTTCGAACTTTATTTCCCTTTCTCTACTTTTCAACGTCTAGAAGCTTCTGTAAGCATTGCCAATTCTGATAAAGAAATTATAGAGAAATTCATTACAAGAAAATCCCTGATGGTCTCCAATACGCTTTCGTTTGTGCACGATAATTCAATCTGGGCTTCTTCAGGACCAATCGACGGTTCTCGATTAAGAATACTATTAGGATATACCAGTGACGTAAAATTCAGTAATCTCAATTATTTCTCTTTTATTGCCGATTACAGAAAATATTTCAGACTTGGTCTTAGAAGCGCTTTAGCAGGACGTGCAGCATTCTTCATAAATCATGGTAAAGAAGCACGGAGATATTTTGCAGGCGGCAGTTGGGATTTAAGAGGATGGCCGCGATGGTCTATACGGGGAGAAAAACTCTGGCTAACATCCGTAGAATTAAGATTCCCGATGATCGACCAGTTTTATATAAGATTACCGTTCATTGGACTTAATCTTTTTGAAGTACGCGGGGCCATCTTTTTCGATGCCGGTTCGGCATGGGATGATAAGTATAAAGAAACTCTGGGAAGCGTTGGATTAGGTTTTAGAATTAATTTATTCAATGCTCTAACACTAAGGTATGATATCGGTAAAAAGATAGAGAAGAATTTCTCGCAGTTCCAGCCCCGTTTGTTTTATCAGTTTTTCTTCGGGTGGGACTTTTGAAAAAGATTATTTTCATTATATCGTCGCTGGTTCTTTTATACTCCTGCACACAGCCTCTTATTCTTAAGAACACTTTTATTGATGATAAAAGCGTTCTCTCTTTCGGATTGAATGAGAGAAGAATTTTCTATCAACCTGAATCGATCTCCGATAGCCTTCAATGGTTATGGACAGCAGTTACAAATGGCAGTCAACCTAATACGTCTTTGCTTATAGTTGATGAATATTTGATTGCAGCAGATCTATCGGGAAGAATTTACGCCTATGCTAAAGAAAACGGTAAAGCTGTCGGCTATGAGAAATACACAGGTGCAATTTCTGTTGCTCCGGTTGTAAACAGTCTAAGATTATTTTTTATTGTTAATGAAAAAAATCAGTTCTATTCCAGGTTGATAATGTTCGATTACCTGAACAACAAGATACTTGCTGAGGATAGAATAAACGGCTCGGTTACGAATGAGATGATCAGGTTGGAGGATGGTATAATCGTTCTGACAGACAGGGGTGAATTAATAAAGTATAATTATGCAGCCCAACGCGAATATTCGGTTAGAATAAATGAATCGGTATTGTCAAATCCTGCTGCCAACGATAACTTTATTGCACTCGGAACTATGAAAGGTGAGTTGATTCTTATGATCCGAAATGACGGGACAATAATATTCAGGGAGAAAGTATCTTCTCCTATTGAAGGTGGATTTACTTTCGACGGAGATGTAATTTATTTCGGGGACAGTCAAGGTTACATCTACTCATTTGATACCAAAGCCAGGAAAGTTAATTGGAAATATGGGACGGGAGCCAGAATTGTTTCAACTCCTGTTTTTGATGATGAAAAGGTGATCGTCGGGAATTTATCGGGGAAATTATATTCACTTAATAAAGAAACCGGGAAAAAAATCTGGATTTACGATACAAATGGTTCAATAAACACAACGCCTCTTCTTACAAAAACAGTTTTAATACAGCCGGACGCAAATAAAAAAGTCCATCTGATTAGTTCTTCGCTCGGATTGGTTTTCAAAACACTCGAGTTCGAAAGAAGGGTCAAGCTTACGCCACTTCTCAGAGATGGAATTCTTTACCTTGGCTCGGACAGGGGCAACATTCATGCTTACAGAACATTCAGTTTCAACTGATATGAGAAAACATATCTTAAATATTCTGTTGTTTCTACTTGGCGGTTTATTAAATGCAAACGGGCAGGACTGCAAAAGCATTCTTGAAATCGAAACAAATAAAGACAGCGCACTAATATTTATTAACGACCGGCTGGAAGGTTATGGTAAAGTAAGAAGAGAAGTTACATTAGGTAAATACTATTTCACAATTAAAGAAAATCTTGAGAGGTGGAACGAACACGAGATAAACGATTCGGTTAACATAAAATTATGCGATAAGGAATATCTGATCAGTTTTAATTTGTTCGATAAATATTATGTTGACACCAGTCCGCAGGATGCTGCCGTATTCATATATGATTCATTAATGGCTTATACACCAAACTTTATAAGTGTAAATCAGTTTCATACAATAATGTTGAAAAAGAAAGGTTACACAAAACCTGTTCATTCCAGTGAACTATCGCTTTATAACCGCATCCCGCTTGAATTACCCGAACAGAAGAAGGATGAATCGTTTTCGGATTCCCAATTGTTTAAGATTCTTTTAGGAACGGCAGCGGTTCTTGGCGCTGCTTCTGCGTATTTCAAAATAAAAGCCGATAACCGTTACGAAGGCTTTTTACAATCGAAAGATCCGGCAAAATTAAAAGAGGTTGACCGGCTTGATCTCTACAGCGGTATTACTTTCGGATTGCTTCAGGTAAATTTCGGTTACTTGATTTACAGGTTCCTCTTCGATTAGATCGGATTATATACTGCCGCTCTGGTCGTCAGAAATCAGTCGAAAAATTATCATACTCATTTAAATGCTTAGTGAGCGTCCAGCCAGTTTTCTCCAGTTCCTGTTTCCACTATAATCGGTACATCAAGCGGCATTGCCTCTTCCATCAATTTCTTAATCAGCGGTATTAAGATTTCTAATTCGTCTTTGTGCGCATCGAAAACAAGTTCGTCATGTACCTGAAGAACCATTTTACTCTTCAGTTTAAGTCTGTTCAGCTCCGAATAGATTTTTATCATTGCCAGTTTTATCATATCGGCGGCTGTGCCCTGGATCGGCATATTAATAGCGACACGCTCCTCGAACTGTCTTATTATTCTGTTGTTGCTGTTTATATTTTTCAGAAATCTTCTGCGGCCGGTTAATGTTTCGGCAAAACCTTTTTTCTGTGCCATTTTAACAGAATCCGTCATAAACTTTCTAACATTCTTAAAAGAATTAAAATAATTATCAATAATGGCCTTGGCTTCGGTTTGAGTGATACCGAGACGGGATTTCAACCCGAAGGGGCCGAGCCCGTAAAGTATGCCGAAGTTCACCTCTTTTGCTTTTCTCCTCATGTCGGGATTAACATCGGCCGGGTCTACATTGAAGACGAGTGCAGCAGTTCGCCGGTGGATATCTTCGTTATTACGGAATGCTTCTAATAAATTCTGATCGCCGCAAATACTGGCCATGATTCTAAGCTCTATCTGGCTGTAATCGGCGCTTAGAATAAGATGATTCTTATCTCTTGCGACAAAAGCTTTACGGATCTCCTTTCCCAATTCCGTTCGTATCGGAATATTCTGAAGGTTAGGATCGATGCTTGATAACCTCCCGGTTGAAGCCACAGTCTGATTGTAAGTAGTATGGATTCTGCCTGTACCCGGTTCTATAAGCTCCGGTAACGAATCGGCATATGTAGATTTCAGCTTTGCTACCTGCCGGTAATCCATAATAATATCAATTATTTCGTGAGAGCCTTTCAACGACTCGAGAGCGCGTACATCGGTCGAATATCCGGTTTTTGTTTTTGTTGTAGGAGGAAGTTTAAGCTTTTCAAATAATATTTTCTGAAGCTGCTGTGTTGAATTGATATTAAATGTTTCACCAGCAAAACCATAAATTTTTTCAGAATACTCATCCAGCTTCACCTGAAGATCCTCTGAAAATAATTCCAGGCTTTTTGTATCGATCCTTATTCCGGTTCTCTCCATATCTTCAAGCACAGGAGCTAGCGGGAATTCTATTTCGTAAGCTACTTTTTCAAGGCCTTCTTTTTTAAGTACCGGTTTCATCAGTTCATAAAGCCTGAATGTTATATCGGCATCCTCACAGGAGTAATCGGATAATCTTGAGGGATCGACTTCAAAAATTTTCTCCGGCGTTTTCTTCGAGCCGATCAAATCCAGAAGGGGAATAGGCCTGTAGTTAAGATATTTTTCGGAGAGGTCGTCCATTCCGTGTTTCTGATCCGGGTCAATTACGTAACTCGCCAGCATTGTATCGAAATAAAAATTATTTACGGTTACGCCGTAATGCCTTAATACGGAAATATCATATTTACCGTTCTGACAAATCTTTTTAACATTTTCACTTTCGAATACAGGTCTGAATATTTTTATGAATTGCTCTACAGGCAATCTTTCGGAAAGGTCGGCCGAAAATAATCCTGCTGATTCGCGTGATGGGTTAACCGCCACAAAAAATGCTTCTTTCGGTTTAATTGAAAAAGCGCAGCCGGCCAGATTAACATCAAGTGTGTTGAGAGAATCGGTTTCAGTATCGAAAACAAATTTATCGGAGCTCAGTAATTGTCCGGCCAATTCCGCGGCCTCTTTACTTCCGGTAATCAATTTATATTTTACTTTATTCTTTTCGAATACCTGGATATTCTCTTCAGGCAAAGGTTCTTCTGCAATTTCAACTTTTTCGGGTTCTTCTTTCTCATCGGTAAAAAGTTTTTTGATTCTGGTAACGAATGATTTAAACTCAAGCTCGCCGAGCAGCCTTATAAGTTTCTCAAAATCGGGCTTTTCATAAATGGCATCATTCAAATTGAACTCGAAAGGAACCTCTGTATGAATAGTGGCGAGTTCTTTCGAGAGGAATGCGTTCTCTTTATTCTCCTTAAGTTTATTGATGATACTCTGTTTCTCAATCTCTTCAATATTCTTATAAATATTTTCGAGAGTTTTATAACGCTGGATAAGCGGTAGAGCTGTTTTAGGTCCGATACCGGCTACACCGGGTATATCATCGGAACTATCACCAACTAGAGCAAGGTAATCGATCATCTGCCTTGGCTCAAATCCCAATTCCTCCCTTACTTTCTTTTCGTCGAGAATTATTATTTCATCTGTGGACTTACCAGGTTTCACTACCTTAATATTTGGTGTTATAAGCTGTACATAATCCTTATCGGGTGTTATTGCATAGCAATCAAGTCCGGAGGCTTCCGCTTTTTTGCATGCTGTTCCTATCAGATCATCAGCTTCGTAACCGGGCAGAATATAGAGCGGAATTCTGAATGCCTCTATTATTTCTTTTATCCTCTGTATCTGAGGAATCATATCTTCCGGCATTGCCTCACGGGATGATTTGTAGTTTTCATAGCGTTCATGCCTGAAAGTTTTCTCTTTGGAGTCGAATGCAACGGCTAAGTAGTCGGGTCTTGTATCCTCAATTATTTTAAGGAGCTGACTCATAAAGCCGTATACAGCGGAAGTGGGTTCTCCTTTAGCCGTAGTAAGTGGTCTTGAAATAAACGCGTAATAGCCTTTGTACGCTAAGGCCATTGCGTCAATTATGACGAATTTTTTCCTTTTTCTATCGGACATGATTGTTTACGCTCTACGATAATTTATGTATATTCTTCAGCCAAAATAATTATTCATTATAACAATAACCACAAACTCTATGAGATATTATAAAACAATTTTGATGATGTCTATTACTCTGTTACTATTCACTTTTACAACATTACACTGCCAGGTGGATAATCACGGGAAGAGTTTTTATGTGGCATCATGGAATATTGAGAATTTATTCGATACAAAAGATGATCCGAACATAAACGATGAAGAGTTCCTTCCGGAAGGCAGCCGTCAATGGACAATCGACCGGTTCGAAACCAAAATATCGAATCTTGCCAAAGTTATAAACCACATGAACGACGGATGCGGCCCTGATATTATTGCTTTTCAGGAAGTGGAAAATTTAAATGTTCTTAAATGGCTTGTTTACCGTTTTAAACACAGGGATTACATTATTGCCCACAGAGATTCGCCGGACGAAAGGGGGATTGATGTAGCCCTGTTTTACGACCGGAAAGTATTTGATATAGAAGAATTGGATACTCTGCGGGTTGAAATACCTACCGGAACACCTACGAGATATATACTTCATGTCGCATTGCGGCATAAAAATGAAAAATCAATTATTCATTTATTTGTAAATCACTGGCCTTCGAGAAGGGGCGGAGAGGTTAAATCGGAACCAAACAGAATAGCCGCTGCACGGGTACTGAAAAATTTAGTTGATAAAATACTTTCTGAAGATAAGAGCAGTAAGATTATTCTTTTGGGCGATTTTAACGACGAGCCGGATAATAAATCCATACAAGAAACACTTGGCGCTTCAGAATTTAATTGCAGCGAATCGAATAATAATTTGTTGAACCTTGCATATACAAAAGCTTCCAGGAATGAAGGATCTTACTTATTCGGTTCTACCTGGAATATGATTGACCAGATAATAATTTCCGGATCACTGTTCGATAAGAAGGGGATTGACTATTTATGCGATTCCTATGAAGTAATTAAACCGGATTTTATGGTTATAAAGGAAGGAGAACGGCAAGGCGGGCCGCTTCCCACATATTCCGGCTCAAGGTATCTGGGTGGGTACAGCGACCATTTCCCGGTAGGCGCAAAATTTATTTTAACAGACAAGTAACAGAAATGAATTTAATATTCTTATTGTTTGGCTCTACAGGGCATCTAGGATCTCATGCAGTTGAATATTTTTCGAAGCAGCATTACCATAAATTTTATTTTATTTCTAAAGATGATTCCGGTCCAAAAAACAAAAACCGTATTATCGCGGGTGACCTGTCAGTCGAAAAAAATGTCCGCGCAGTATTTTCAAAAATAGAAACTTCAGAAGAAAATTATTATTGTTTATTAAATACTGTAGGCGGATACACCGGCGGAAAGAGTATTGAAGATACAACAATGTCAGAACTAAACCGGATGCTCAAACTAAACCTTAAAACGTCTTTTCTAATTTCTAAATATTTTTTCAGTTTATGCAGAACGGGAAAGGGGGGAGCTATCTGTTTAATAAGCGCTTTAAGCGGAATCTATCCGGAGAAAAGAAAAGGCTCCTACGGCATTTCTAAAAACAGTATTAATTTTTTAACAGGAATTCTTGCGCTGGAAGGATCTCCATTCAATATAAGGGCAAATGCAATTGCACCCTATGCAATCGATTCGGAGGAAAACCGGGAATGGATTAAGAACAAGTCGCTGCTCGTAAAGCCGGTTGAAATCTGTAAAAAGGCGGAATTCTTTTTCAAGAGCCCCAATAATGAGACTGGTGAAATAATAGTAATGCCGGACAAGCTAAAAAGAGGATTTAATAAAAAAGAGTAAAAAATTATTTATTGACTTTTTTAGCTCATTTATTTAATGTTACCCACATCTTTTTCGAAGAATTTATAACTTTTGACATATTTTTTTAATTAATAACAATATCGGAGGCTTTTTCTTATGCAACTCGCAGAGATAACCGGAATAGTATCATTAGTTTTAGCACAAGTCCAGGACCAAAGCGCAATTGGTTATTTGCAGCAGAAATTCATTGAAGGCGGCGGCTTCATGTGGCCAATCCTGGCATGTCTAGTAATCGGGCTTGGGTTCACAATCGAGAGATTCTGGACATTAACACGCGCAACAATGAACACCAAGAAATTTGTTGTTCAGGTAAAAGACGCATTATCAAAAGGCGGTGTTCAGGAAGCAATAAAATTATGTGAAAATACGAGAGGTTCTGCTGCTTCTGTATTTCATGCCGGTCTTCTCAGAGCAGACGAAGGTCTGGAAGCTGCTGAAAAAGCTATCATGGCTTACGGCGCAATTGAAATGGGATTCCTTGAGAGAGGATTGATCTGGATCTCACTTTTCATCTCTCTGGCACCTATGCTCGGATTTACAGGAACAGTTCAAGGTATGATCCAGGCATTCGACGCTATTAAAGAAGCTGCTCAGATTTCTCCTTCTATCGTTGCTGGCGGTATCTCTGTTGCTCTTCTTACAACTCTTTTCGGTCTTATTGTTGCTATGATTCTTCAAACATTCTACAACTATTTCGTTTCAAGAATTGACAGAATAGTTGCTGATATGGAAGAAAGCTCCATCGAATTAATTGACGCACTTTACGAAATGAAGAAATAACACAGAGATTAAAAAATGATTACACTTAAAAAGAAGAAATTGCCGGATGCAGAAATTCCTACCAGTTCTATGGCGGATATTTCATTCTTGCTTCTTCTATTCTTTCTGGTCTCAACTGTTATCGATGTGGATACCGGTATCGGTCTTACACTTCCTGAATTTACTCCTCCCGAGCAACAGGAACTGGTTCCTATTTCAAAAGACCGTCTTGCAGCTGTGCTGATTAATGAGAACGGAGACGTACTATTAAATAATGAAATTATTGCTATCCCTCAGATATCCAAAACACTGAAACCAAGAATTGAAAGTAAGATTGATCAACCCGCTAACAAAAAACTGGTTGTCTCAGTTAAAGTTGATCGTAAAACCGATTACAATCTGTATGTTCAGGCACTTGATCAAATTAAAGACGCTTATTTTCAGGTTAGATCTGAATACTCTATTACCAGATTAGGGAGACGATTTGTAGATATAGATGAAAGAAGTGAAGAAATGAAAGAGATAAGAGATAAGATTCCAATTACAATCAGTATAGCTGAACCTGAGGCTATAAAAAAATAATTTAGAGGAATTAGAATGAAATTTGAAAAAAAGAGAGCCAGTACAAAGCAGAGTATTCCAACTGCCTCCTTACCGGATATTGTATTTATGCTTCTTTTGTTCTTTATGGTTACTACAACTCTAAGAGAAGTTGACGTTCTGGTCAGTTTCCGCTTGCCTGAAGCCAAGGCGATCGAAAAAATAGAGAATAAAAGATTAGTATCGTATATCTGGGTGGGTCAGGATGGTAGAATTCAGGTTAACGACAGCCTTACTCAGATTAATGAAATTCAGAAGATTATGTATGCTAAAAGAGTTGCACTTCCGAATGTTATCGTTTCGCTCCGTATCGACAAGAGTTCTCAAATGGGAGTAGTTACGGATATTCAGCAGGAATTAAGAAAAGCTTCCTGTTTAAGAATCAACTATTCAACTCTGCTTAAGATATAAATCTAATATTTCATCAATTGAAGGTAGGTTATTGAATAATGGCCTACCTTTTTTTTTGAGGTTAAAAATGAATCTTAAAGAAAAAATCAATCAGGAACTTAAAGACTCGATGAAGTCGGGTGATAAAATAAGGCTTGAGACAATCCGGTCTATTCGGGCACTAATTCTTGAATTCGAAAAAAGCGGATCCGGAAAGGAAATGACTGCTGATGACGAGATAAGATTATTAACTACATCTGCAAAGAAGAGGAAGGAATCGATTGAACAGTTTCAGAATGCCGGGAGAACGGAGCTTGCAGAAAAGGAAATGAAGGAATTGAAAATTATTGAAGAGTTCCTGCCCAAGCAGCTTTCTTATGAAGAAGTAGCAGAAGAGATTAAAAAGTTAGCTTCTGAAATCGGTGCAACTGCGAAGGAGGATTTTCCTAAGCTGATGCCAGCCGCAGCAAAAAATTTAAAAGGAAGAGCCGACGGAAAAATTATAAAAGAAATAGTTGAAAAACTTCTGAGTGGTAATTGAACTACATCGATATAGTAATATTTATTGCTGCGGTTATAGGATTCCTCCTGGGCTTCAAGGATGGACTTATCCGGAAGATTATCGGATTGATCGGATTAATTGCCGCGATAGCTTTTGCTTTCGAATTCTCTGACAATTTCGGGCAGCTTCTTAATCCGATATTCAATAGAGATGAATACTTTTCAACTGTTGTAGCCGGGATAATTATTTTCCTTGTTACAATTCTGGTTGCCTCAATAATTAAAAGAATTGTTCACCCTGTTGATAAGCTCAATAAATTTTTGAATCAGTTCGTCGGCGGGCTTATTGGAACTGTTCAAATAATATTCTTCCTTAGCGGCATGTTTTTATTCCTTAACATATTCAGTTTCCCGGATAAAAAAACCGCATCAGATTCTCTGCTATACAATCATATTTACAATCTTATACCTTCGTCCATCGACCTTATAATCGGTCATCGCGCCAAGGCATCCGACTTTATAAAAAGTATAATCGAAGATAAAGATAAAATTTCAACTCCCCCTGTCGATTCACTAAATTAGTTAATATTATGATCTCAACTGAAACACTCGAAAAACTTGAGTTTAGCAAAGTAACCGGCTATATAAGTAAGTACTGTATAACAGAAAACGGTAAAGAGAAAATCAGCTTTCTTCGACCTTACAGTGATGTTAAAGAGGCAGTAAAAGACGGAAAACGTGTAAATGAAGCGAAGGAAATTCTGATAAAAAATGAAATTCCTCCACTCGATTATCTTCCCGATCTGAATGAAACACTCTCACGCTCGCGGATTGAAGGAACTGTTTTAGCGGCTCGTAATATTCTGGAAGTATTAAAGCTTGCTGAGACCTCTCGCAAACTCTTTCAGTATCTAAAGTCTCACGGCAGCGAAGTAGAACTCCTTTCCGAATTAAGAGAATCTCTCTTTGTAGATAAAGTGTTTGAGCATCAGATTTCCAAAGTCTTTACAGAAAGCGGCGAAATAAAAGATGATGCCACACCACGCTTAAGAGAGATCCGGAATGATATACGGGACAAAGAGACGCAACTCCGTAAGATGGTTAATGGAATGCTGAAGCAGCTTAGCGACTCCTATCTTGTTCAGGAAGAATATATAACGTTAAGAGACGGCAGAATAGTTCTTCCGGTGAAAGCTGAACACAAACGGCATGTGAGGGGATTTGTTCACTCGGAATCGGCTACTGGGCAGACTGTGTATATAGAACCGGCAGAGACTCTCGAACTGAACAATGAAATTCTATCTCTAACCTTTGCTGAGAAGAGAGAAATAGAGAAGATACTTAAAAACCTGACTGAGAAAATCGGCGGAGTAAGCAGTGAACTTAAAACCTCTCTATCTGCCATATCGGAACTCGATTCAATCTTCGCACGTGCAAAGTATTCTCTCGAAATAATCGGTGCTATACCAACATTCGATGAAAGACGCGCAGTGGAATTAATTGAAGCACGTCACCCGATCCTTCTGAAAAAACTCGGTTTCACAGCTACAATTCCATTGAATATAAAGATGCAGGAGGAAGCGGTAATCCTTATTACGGGGCCTAACGCAGGCGGAAAAACTGTAACACTTAAAACAATGGGCCTTGTCGTGCTTCTCGCTCAATCGGGAATTCCAGTCCCTATTCATCCCGATTCCAATCTCCACTTTTTTAATAATGTTCTAGTCGATATCGGAGACGCGCAATCGATTGAAGATGATCTTTCAACTTTCAGTTCTCACCTTACTAATATTAAAAATATAATCGATCACTCAGGCAGTAAGGTTCTTGTTCTTCTCGATGAAGTTGGAACAGGTACAGATCCTACAGAAGGTTCGGCTATTGCAACCGGATTTCTTGTTACTTTAAGAGATAAAGGAGCAAAGGTTCTTGCAACAACTCATCACGGTTCACTAAAGATACTTGCTAATCAGCTCGATAAATTCCAGAATGCTTCGATGGAATTTGATACGGATAATTTAAAACCGACATACAGGTTTAACCAGGGAATACCGGGTTCGAGTTACGCATTCGAAGTTGCCGGAAGAATCGGGTTTGACGTCGATTTTATTAATCTTTCTAAAACCTATCTCGATAAGGATAAGTCGAAGATCGAGGATTTCCTTGCCAATCTTGAAATAAAGTCGAAGGACTTGAGGGATCAGCTTAAGCGCCTGGAAATTGAGAATTCGCGTTTGAAAGGATTGACAAATCTCTATCAGGAGAAAGTAGACAAGCTTGAAAAACAGAAGAAGGAGATACTCCAGGAAACCCGCGAGAAAGCTGAAATCTATCTAAAGGATATAAACAAGAAGATTGAAAACGCCGTAAAAAATATCCGCGAATCGAATGCTAGAAAAGATGTTGTGAAAAAAGAGAAAGAAGTTATAAATACACTGAAATCGGACGCGGAAAAAGTTTTCAAAAAAGAAAAGGTTGAGAGTACCGTTAAAGTCAAGCTTAAAACCGGCGATTATGCTTCAATTAGAGATACCAATTCAGCAGGTGTTATTGATGAAATTAATATTGAGAAGGATAAAGCAGTTTTAACTATCGGGTCGTTGAAAATAAAAGCACGGTATTCCGATCTTGTACCGGCCAAAAAGAAAGACTTTGAAGAAGCAAAATATTTCAAGCACGACATTATAAGCGATCAGAATTACCGGCTCGATATCAGAGGTAAGCGTATAGACGAAGCCGAACTTGAAATCCTTAAATTCCTTGATGCCGCAAATATGAACGGATACGACCGTGTTGAAATACTTCACGGTAAAGGAACGGGCGCGTTAAAACAACTTGTACAGGGGACATTAAAGAATTATAAATTTGTAAAATATTTTTATTTTGCCAATATTGAAAGCGGCGGTGACGGAATTACAATAGTTGAGTTCAAATAATATGTTTAAGAAAATCCTGATTGCTAACAGGGGAGAGATTGCGGTAAGAGTTATAAAAGCATGCCGCGAGCTGAATATTAAAACAGTCGCAATCTACTCCGAAGCCGATAGAAACTCGCTTCATGTAAGAGTTTCCGATGAAGCACACCTAATTGGTCCGCCGCCAGCAAATGAATCGTATCTGAACAAAGAAAAGATAATTGCACTTTGTAAAAAAACCGGCGTTGAAGCAATTCATCCGGGATACGGATTCCTATCAGAAAATTCTCAATTCATAAGAATGGTTGAAGAAGCAGGAATTACATTTATAGGACCTTCTTCAAAATCCGTTGAGATGATGGGTGAGAAGACATCTGCGCGCCATCTGATGAAAATCCACAATGTACCTATCGTTCCCGGTACAACTGAACCGCTTAAGAGCTTTGAAGAAGGGATAAGGGTTGCCGGTGAGATCGGTTATCCGGTAATGCTGAAAGCAGCAGCCGGCGGCGGCGGCAAAGGAATGAGAAAAGTATTTAACGATAAGGAATTTGAAGAGTCGTTTAACCGTGCGCAGAATGAATCACTTAAAGCTTTCGGCAAATCTGAAATCTACATCGAGAAATTAATCTTGAATCCAAAGCATATTGAGGTTCAGATATTTGGCGACAAGCACGGAAATTATATTCACCTTTTTGAGAGGGAATGTTCGGTTCAGAGAAGGCATCAGAAAGTAATTGAAGAAGCGCCGTCTATATTTGTTGATGATGTAACCCGCTCTAAAATAACAGCAGCGGCTGTTAATGCCGCAAAAGCGTGCGGTTATTACAACGCCGGAACCATTGAGTTCCTTATGGATAAGGAGAAGAATTTCTACTTTCTGGAAATGAATACGCGCCTTCAGGTCGAACATCCTGTAACAGAAATGATAACCGGTATCGACCTAGTAAAACTTCAGATTAAAGTAGCTGCCGGACATAAACTTGAGATTGATCAGGATGACCTGAAAATTAACGGGCACGCAATTGAATGCCGTGTTTATGCTGAGGATGTTGACAACAATTTTGCCCCTTCTACAGGCAAGATTATTCATCACCGTCTGACATCTGGACCCGGTACACGCATCGATCGAGGGATTGATTTACGGAGTGATGTTTCTATCTTTTACGACCCGTTACTATCCAAGGTTACCACATGGGGCAGGACAAGGGAGGAAGCAATCTCCAGAATGAACAGGGCTCTTAAGGAATATCAGATTAGCGGTGTAATTACAAATATACCTGCATTCAACTGGGTTCTTAAACAGAAGACATTTCTTGACGGTACATTCGATATTAATTTTATTGAAAATGAATTTATGCCTCTTGTTCCGGATAAATGGAAAGATGAATCATCGGGTGAATTCGAGGAAGTAGCTTCTATAATGGCTGTCCTATTAAAGAACAAAAACACATCTGTAACTACAAATAAGAACGACTTGCCCTCATCCAATAAATGGACCGGACAGCTTTATGAATGAATTTGTAGTCACTCTAAATAATAAGAAGATTACTATTAAAGTCCTTTCAGTGGATAAAATTGAAATTAACGGCAGAATTGTATCAGCTGAGCTTTCGCAAATAAATAATTGCGCATTTCTCCTTAAGATTGACGAAAAACCGTATGAGATCGCATGTACAAAACTTGATGACGGAAGGTTCGGATTATTACTTGAAGGATGGTACTTCGATACAACTGTGAGGACGAAGCTTGAGGAACATGCTACAGAACTTATGCGTAACAAAATGAAAGGTCAGCACAAAGCCGATTTTAAAGCGCCGATGCCCGGTTTGGTTCTCAAAATAAAAAAGAATGTTGGAGATACAGTTAAGATCGGAGAACCGCTCGTAATACTTGAAGCTATGAAGATGGAGAACGAACTCAGGTCATTGTCCGACGGTACGGTTAAATCGGTCTTAGTTAAGGAAGGGGAATCGGTAGAAAAAGATGCGATTATCATGACAATCGAATAATAAAACTTATTTGCTTTTAACAAACAAATAGCTATATTTTCCACGAATTTTCAAACAATAATAGGAGGTTGTGTGAAGAAATTATTACAAGTACTTGTAGTATGTTCACTTGTTTCTACCAGTCTTTTTGCAGGAGGATTCCAGACCGGTACACAAAATGCCAGAGCAATGGGAATGGGAAGCGCATTCGTTGGAATGGTACCAGATGCTTCAGCTATCTACTTCAACCCTGCCGGTTTGTCAAATATCAAGGGTTTCAATTTAGTTATGGGTACTACCCTTATTATGCCGACTGTTGATTTTACCGGGCCATCTCCGTTAACTACTACAACATCCACTGTTGAAAAAACATTTACACCTATAAATTTTTACGCAGCATACGCACTTGATAACGGAATTACGATCGGATTAGGAGTAAATAATCCTTACGGATTAGGTTCGGAATATCCCGAAACCTGGATCGGCAAGAGACTTGCAGTAAAAACAGATTTAAAAACTTTCTATATCACACCCACAATCGCATACAAAGTAAATGATTTCCTCTCAATCGGCGCCGGAATTTCCTACATTGTTTCTTCAGTTCAGTTCCTTCAGGCAGCAGATATTCCGCCGATTCCGCTTGCACCGGGTGTAAATTTACCGGCTGTATCTAACGTAAAAATTAATCTTGAAGCAAACGGAGATCCTGCTCTTGCTTATAACTTAGGTGTTCTTATTACTCCGCTTGATTGGATTTCTTTCGGATTTAATTTCAGAAGTGAAGCTACATTATACTTCTCCGGCGACCTTACTTTTACAGGTCTACCGGCAAAGCCTACAGGTTTCCCGATCGGTCATGCTGACTTATTCCCTGATGGAAGAGGTCAATCTAAGCTTACAATGCCCTGGGATATGAGATTTGGAGTTTCTGTCAATCCGACAAAGGATATTACAGTTAATACAGACCTTATGTTTGTCGGTTGGGAAAGTTACAATCAATTAGAAGCAGATTTCGAAAAAAACACAGCTGTATGGGGCGACCTTATTTCGCCTAAGAGATGGAACAACACATTCGGCTTGAAAATAGGCGGCGAGTACCGTTTAGGCGACCTTGCACTGCGTGCCGGTTATGTTTACGACGGATCACCGATTCCTACAACTTATATGGATCCGTCATTACCGGGTTCAAACCGTAACGAATTTACAGTTGGTTTCGGATACCAGATTACAAAGAATATCAGATTCGACGCAGCTTATCAGTATATCTCATTTACTGAAGATGTTGCCGACTCAAAGATTCCGTTTAACGGAAAGTATGAGAATTCAACAAATCTGTTCGGATTTAATCTGGGATTCAATTTATAACAGCTCTATACCTTATTTTTCCCGCCTGTCTGAAAAAGGGAGGCGGGATTTTTTTTATAGTTCTGAAATAATTTGACTAAATTTAGCCTGTCACTAATAATATTTTGAGATTTGAATGGAATTAAGATCAGCACTTTTAATTCTACTGTTCAGTTTAATAATCGGGTGTACTGCATCAACTGAAACAACGCAGGAAAACAGGGAACCGGATTTTTATGTTTTTGATGATGTGGAAAAAATTGATACGGTTAAATCCGAACCTGAAGCTGCTGAAAAAGTTATGTCAGATTCTACTGCAAAGGCAATAGTTGATACGACTGTTATTCCTGCAGAAAAAGAAATAGTACCTGCTGAAGTTAAATATATCATTCAGCTGGGCGCCTTTTCCACAAGAGAGAGGGCTGAACAGTTTATAATCGAAAACCAGTCTAAGATCTCTTTCCTTATGAATCTTACACAAAAAGGTCCAAATAAACTTTACACGGTTCATCTTTCGCCGTTTAAGGAAAGGGTAGAGGCTGAAAGTGTAAGGAATACAATCTGGAAAATTCCCGTTTTCAAAGACGCATTCATTGTGACGGAACAATAGAGAAAGAATTGTATCATTGATTTGTTCATTTAATAAGCTGAAAAGTGACTAGTTCAATAATCTAAAAATGTAAAGAAAATAATTTGTTGCAATTTCAACGAATAATTATAATCTTTAACCGGCAATTAAAAACAATAAAAGGTGAATCATTTGGCATTCTCACTAAATAAAGTTATGCTTATAGGAAATCTGGGTAATGATGCCGAGCATCGTTTTACGACGAATAATACGTCTGTTTCAACATTCTCAATTGCAACCTCGCGCGGATATAAAGGCCGGGACGGCAATTGGGTGAATGAGACTACATGGCACAATGTAGTTGCCTACAGTCTTCCCGATTTTTACAAAGAAGCGCTTAAAAAAGGGAAAAAGTTTTATGTTGAGGGGAGAATTTCGAAAAGGGATTATACCGATAAGGACGGAGTAAAGAAGTATATTTCTGAAATTATCTCGGAAAAACTGATTCCGCTGGAAGGAAGGGAATCGAACGGTGAACAGGCATCCGAAAGAAGCTCGTACGATATCGCAGCTCCTTCTGCCCCGAATGAAGATGATGATCTTCCGTTCTAAATTTTGTTGAACAAGATAGGATAACATTTAGTTGGACCCGGACTGGATAGTTAGATCAGCGTTACTTGTAATTTCATTAATACTTTCAGCCTTCTTCTCGGGATCTGAGGTAGCCCTCTTTTCACTTGATAAAAAGAAGATTCGCGAACTTAAGAAATCCCACAGGATTGTTGGCAGCTATATTCAGGTTCTGCTCGAAAATCCAAGGCGTCTTCTTGTAACAATTCTCCTCGGCAATACAATCGTCAATATCTCTGCATCGATTATCGCAGTCCTGATTGCGCTCGATGCGGCTGCTTCTCTTAATATTTCGAAGGAAGTGGCTCTTTTTCTACAGATAATAATTTTAACCGCCATAATACTTTTTATTGGTGAAATTACACCCAAGTTATGGGCGAACCGTTTTCCGGTGCAATTCGCAAAATTAGTAGCAATCCCTCTTTACTGGATAAGTATAATTTTCTATCCGATAGCAAAAATCATAACAGACATCCTCCGTTTTGTTACTTCCAGAATTAAATCCGATAAGACTAAAACGGCTCTTAAGGAAACAGAAATTTCGGAGCTAGCTGAATTCGGTGCCGAGAAAGGGACGTTCGAAGAAGGGGAGAATGAAATTATTCAGAGTATTGTCGATTTTAAGAATGTAACAGCCCGCGAGGTTATGACTCCGAGAGTTGATATTGTTGCTGTTTCTATTGATACCGGTTTCGAGGAACTGATGAATGTTATAACGGATTCAGGGCATAGCCGTATTCCTCTGTACGATAATAACCTTGATAATATTGCAGGGATAATTTATGCTAAGGACCTTCTTCCTTATCTAAGAAACCCGGAACTTAGGAAGACTTTGTCATTACGGAAAATTGCGAGAGATGCAATGTTCGTACCTGAAACCAAATTGATTAACGACCTGCTTCACGATTTCCAGGATAAAAAAATGCACCTCGGGATAGTAGTTGACGAATACGGCGGCACTGCCGGTTTAATTTCCCTTGAAGATGTTATTGAAGAAATTGTCGGCGATATCCGTGACGAGTACGACCGTGAAGAGAAGGAAATTATTAAGCTTAGCGAAAACTCTTATATGGTTCTCGGAAAAGTATCAATATTTGAGTTGAACGAACTGCTTGAGCAGGATTTAGCTTCAGAAAACGACGACTACGATACTGTAGGCGGTTTTATCTTCAATCATGCGGGTATTATTCCGGCTCAAGGTTTTCATTTTACTTATAATAACTATAAATTTACCGTCAAAGAAGTAATCAACAAAAGAATCAACAAGGTTCTTGTAGAAAGAATTTCATCCTAGAATAGGTTAATGAAAAAAGGCTGTTTTCTTACCGGAATTACTCTTTTTACGATTATCATAGGAGTAGGACTCTACCTCTACAGGCAATACTGGCCGGAGATATCAGGAATCGGGAAGGAAAAAATATTTGAAGTTGCCCTTAAAGAAATGGATGAAAAGATCAGTTCCCTTGAAAAATCGGTATACCAGGACTCGTTAAAATCATTGCTCCATGATAATATCGGATTCTTTAAAAAAGGGAATTTTGAAACAAGTATGAATAAGTTCGGGGATCTGATTGATCAGACAAGGTATTTTATTCACGACGGCAGAATTGATTCTGTTGAATTTATTGCTCTTAAAAACATGGTAAAAGGAAATGAAGGATCAGCGGAAATCGGAAATTAGAGTTGGCATTACCGTTTTGCTCGGATTAATTATAATAATCTGGGTCTTCGGCTGGGCAAAAAACATAAACGTTAACGCGCAGAGAAAAGAGCTTACGGTTAAATTCAGTTCTGTCGCCGGACTGGAAATAGGCGATCCTGTTACGATTAATGGAGTACGCAAAGGATTTGTAGACGATATGAAGATTGAGAAGAATAATGTTCTGGTAAAAATAAATATTGATTCCGATATCGAGTTGAAAGAGGACGCAAAGTTTCACATTATGATGCTTGACCTGATGGGCGGAAAGAAAGTTGAAGTGGATCCCGGAGCTTCGGAAAATGATCTTAACCTTTCGTTAATACAAAACGGTCTATTCCTCGGGGATGTGGCCTCCGCAATGGCTGTATTCGGTTCGGTTGAAAAGGATCTAGTAGATGTTATAAGAGAAGTTAAAATCACTCTTTCCAGCCTTAATACAACTCTTACAGATTCACAATTCAACAACGACCTTAAACTATCCCTGGCTAACCTTACAAAACTAACCGAGAATCTGAATATTCTGATCTCTGAAAACCGGTCCGAAATAAATTCTCTCCTTAATTCCGGAATAGAACTGACAGAATCCCTGAATAAGTTTATAGAAACAAATAAGGATTCACTAAGCAGCACGATTTCATCACTTAAAAATACACTCGATGATTCCCGTATTCTTATTTCCAAAGTAAATAAATTAATCGATGAAACTAACAGCAGCCGGAATAATATAGGCCGACTGATAAACGATACTACACTGGTAGACGACTTAAAATCCTCCCTAACAAATCTGAAGGAGCTGACAAGGTTACTTCTCGAGCAGCTTCAAAAAGAGGGAATAAAGGTTGATGCGAATATCGATCTCTTCTAAAATCCTGATTACAACTCTACTATTCTTCATTTCATCTTATCTTCTTCTGGCGGAAGGTAAACCCGCTGTCTCAAAAAACGGAATGGTTGTTACCGCAAGTCCGCCGGCAACCGATGTAGGCGCAATGATATTAAACAGAGGCGGAAATGCGATCGACGCGGCAGTGGCCGCCGGTTTTGCTATGGCTGTTACTTACCCAACCGCGGGGAATATCGGCGGGGGCGGGTTTATGGTTATTCATACTGCCGGCGGGAAGAGTACAACATTGGATTTCCGGGAGACTGCTCCGCTTGCTGCTTTCGAAACGATGTACCTGGACAGTGCCGGCAATTACGATCCAAAGAATAGTCAGCTCGGCTGGAGATCTGCCGGTGTCCCCGGAACAGTCCACGGATTTATAACAGCGCTGGAAAAATACGGGACCATGACGCTTGCCGAGGTAATTCAACCTGCAATAGATCTGGCTGAAAAAGGTTTTGTTTTAACGAAGGATATGGCTGAGTCGATCAATTATTATCATGATGAATATCTAAATTATGAACCCTCCGCAAAGATATTTACAAAGGAGGGGAATAAATACTCAGAGGGTGATCTGTTTGTCCAAAAGGATTTAGCTAAAACACTTAACTATATAAAAGAAAACGGAATAGAAGGATTTTATAAAAAAGAAATTGCAGCTAAGTTCATTGAGGAATCAGATAAATACGGCGGAATCTTTACATTAAAGGATTTTGAAATATACAGAACAATTGAGCGTGAACCTGTTGCCGGAACTTACAGGGGACACAAAATCATTTCTATGGGCCCTCCATCATCCGGAGGAGTATGCCTTATTCAATCCTTGAATACTCTGGAAAACTTTAGTCTCGATTCACTGACTTTTCAAAGCGGCCGTTACTATCACCTGCTGACAGAAACACTGAAAAGAGTCTATGCCGACCGCTCAGTTCATTTAGGAGACCCGGATTTCTATCCGGTTCCTGTAGAATTCCTTACATCTAAAAAGTACGGAGCTAATATCGCTAATTCAATTTTGGAGAATGCTTTACCGTCCGAATTGATAGCTCCTTCTAAGTTAAAATACCATGAGAGTGAAGAGACAACCCATTATTCAGTTGCCGATAAATACGGAAATGCGGTCAGCACCACCTACACGCTGAACAGCGCATATGGAAACAGAATGGTTGTAGACGGACTCGGATTCCTTCTAAATAATGAGATGGATGATTTTAGCAGCAAACCCGGAGCACCTAATCAATACGGTCTTATTGGGAGCTATGCCAATTCGATACAGCCTCGTAAACGAATGTTAAGCTCTATGACGCCTACGATTGTACTGAAAGAAGGTAAGCCGTTTATGGTAATCGGTTCACCCGGCGGTTCTACAATTATTACGCAGGTTCTTCAGGTAATTATAAACGTAATCGATTTTAAAATGAATATTTACGAAGCTATCGAAAGTCCCCGTATTCATCATCAATGGCTTCCTGATGAAATCTATTATGAAAAGGGAAGTATTTCGGAAGAAGTTAAGGAGATATTGACTGTTAAAGGTCATAAATTTGGAACGTTGAAATCATTAGGCAGGATGGAGGGGATAATTATCGATGCTGATAAAAATACTTTTTACGGCGCCTCGGATCCGCGCGCATTTGGAAAAGCTTCGGGAGAGTAAATGGTACTCGGCGTTGGAATAGACATAATAGAGATCAAAAGAATTAAGAAGAGCGTTGACCGCTTCGGCGAACGCTTTTTGAATAAAATATACACTGCTCTTGAACTGGAGTACTGCCTTACCAAGAAAAATAAGTATCAGCACCTTGCTGCCCGTTTTGCGGCTAAAGAAGCAATCTACAAAGCCCTTTCATGCGATTCCGCCGAAGTCTACAGCTGGCAGGAGATAGAGATTTTTAACGAGAAGAACGGACTTCCAAAAGTAAAGTTTTACGGTTCACTTAAGGATTACCTGAATCATGGTAAAGACCTTAAGATATCTATGAGCCACTCAGAAAATTACGTTACCAGTGTTGCAATTCTGTATTCATTAAAAAAATAATATCATTTCATAATCCAATACTTAAACCCTGAAATAACCGGGTAAGAAATCTCCTCACCTGCTATTATTCAATTTTGTGAATAGAATCATTGAACAAGAAATCATTCAATTATTTTGGTGATTTATGAGACTAAAATTCTTACATTAAATTGTAAACCAGCCGAATTTTTAAAAAAATCATACAAGTAAAAGTAGATTAAATTAAAGTGTTCCCTGTTTGTATTTACGGTTACTACATATAAATAGTTCAGAATTGTAAAATACTTTTACAATCACAGCAAGCAGTATAAGCAATAGATGTAGATGCAGTTGCAGAAGCCAACCGAAAGAGTATTTCTAATATTACAACTATCCATTTTGAGGAGTGCGTGGTGGAAAATAATTCAGCGGCATTTCGATTGGCATGGGATCACTGCTCGGATTCCATTATAGTATCTTCTATCGGGGGAGAAATTATTTCTGCAAATAAGCAGGCATCCATTTTATTCGGCCTGCCCGAAGCTGAATTATGTCTGTTAGGAATTAAGGGAATTATGGACCCCTCTGATAACCGTATGAATATAATTCTTGAGGAGACAAAGAAAGAGGGGAAGGCGAACGGCAAATTACGGTTTTTAAGGCTGAACGGTAAGATATTTGAATCGGCAATATCATCCATCCTTTTTTCAGGTAATTCAGGAAATGATTCTATCCTATTCATCCTGCGCGATACAAATGAATTAAAAAGTCCCGAACATGAAACGGTTAAAGGGAGTGACCTGATAGAAGCAGTATTCTCAAGCCTTTCAGATGCAATTATAGTTACAGATAATAAAAATAATATAATTGCATACAACGATGCTTTCGTTCGATTCAGCAGGTTGAGCAGAAAAGAGATATCGAATATCCCGCTAGACGGTTTCATGAAATATTTCGAAGTATATGATAGAGAGAACAATTTAGTTTCGTACGAAGATTCACCTGCCAAACGGGCATTGAGCGGCATATCGGGAAGCGAAGAAGAATTTACGCTCCGTAATAAGGAAACTGGCGAGACATGGTTTGCTAAATTCAATTATTCTCCGGTCAGGAACCGTCTCGGCAAAATAATCGGCTCAGTTATTTCAGGAGCGGATATTTCCGAAAAGAAAAAGATTGAAAATGAATTATTCGTCAGCGCGGAGAAATTCAAAAGCATTTTTTCTCAATCGCCTGTCCCAATGGAATTGTACGATCAGAACGCAAGACTTCTGGAGATTAATCAGGCTGCTCTGGATCTGTTCGGTATTGTCAACAGGGATGAAGTTTCAGGTTTCTATTTGTATGACGACCCGAATTTACCCGGGGAAGCACGCATCCTCTTAAAGACCGGTCAGCAGGTAAATTATGATTTTGAGTATGACTTCGATATTGTACAGGATAAAAAAATATATAAGACGATTAAAACGGGAAGGTATTACTTCAACTGCCTGATAAATCCATGGTTCAATTCTCACGGTAAGATAAGCGGTTACCTAGTTCATCTTCTCGATATAACAGATAGAAAATTGATCGAGTCGAAACTAAGTCATTCCTTAAATCATTTGAATTTTCACATAGAAAATACTCCACTTGCAACAATAGAATTCGGAAGCAATTACGAAATAATTAAATGGTCCAGACGCGCTGAAGATATGTTCGGCTGGAAAGCTGAGGAGGTTATCGGCAAAAGAATCGGCGATTTTAAATGGGTTTATGAAGAGGATGTTAAGAAAGTTGATACACTCTCGCAGGATATGATAGAGAATACAAAAACGAGTAATATTAATATCAACAAGAATTACCGAAAGGACGGATCTGTAATAACCTGTGAATGGTACAATTCCGCTTATATCGACCCGAATGGTAAATTGAATTCAGTTTATTCTCTGGTTCATGACATTACTGAAGTAAAGCGGATAGAGGAGGAACTGAGGAATAACGACCTTGTTGTAAAAAGATCGCAGGAGATGGCTAAGGTAGGGAGCTGGGAACTGGATCATGCCGATAAAAAACTTACCTGGTCCGAGGAGACTTTCAGGGTTCTTGGTGTAGAAGCCGGTAAGTTCACTCCCAGCTACGATAAATTTATTGAGTTGATCCATCCGGATGACAGGCATTCCGTTGACGAGCTATTTAAAAAATCATTGGAAAATAAAAACATCCCTTATCAGATTGAGCATAGAATATACAAGAAAGATTCCGGTGAGCTCCGATACTTATTTGAAAAGTGCATTCACCAGTATAATGAAAAAGGAAATCTTACAAAGTCGATCGGTTTTGTGCAGGATATTACAGAAAGGAAAATATTCGAACTCCAGATAAAAGAGAATGCCGATGAATTAAAGTCCCTTAACAGTATGAAAGACAGACTGTTTTCGATAATCGCACACGACCTTAAAAGCCCATTTCAGGCACTGCTAGGCTACTCGCAATTCTTAGATGATAATTATAAAGAGTTGGCTGAGGAAGAAAAACTTGAATTCATAAGACGGATATCGAACATATCTAATGGTACATTGAGATTGTTGAATAATCTGCTTGACTGGTCGAGGCTGCAGTCCGACACTATAAAATTCAAACCGGAACCGGCTAATATAATTGAAGAGATCGCACAGTTTATCGATATTCAAATAAACATTGCCCGTTCAAAGGGAATAAATCTAAAACTTGAGATTGAAGAGAAACTTAGTATTCTTGTTGACAGGGATATGTTTGAAACCATAATGAGAAATTTAATTTCTAATGCAATTAAGTACAGTTATTCGGGCGGATCTATCACACTTTCTGCCGTTGAAGAAAATGAATTTGTTAAAATATCTGTAATGGATAGCGGTGTTGGAATCAAAGAGGATAACCTAAAGAAACTATTCAGCTTTAATAATCATTTCACAACTAAAGGAACAAATGAAGAGAAAGGAACCGGATTAGGATTGCTGATCTGCAAAGAAATGATTGAAAAAAACGGCGGGTCAATTAAGGTTGAAAGTGCAGAGGGGAAGGGAACTACATTTTCATTTACTTTGCCGCAATCAAAGGTTGTTTAATAGGATAGAAGCATTACAGAATTTCTTATATGGCTGTAAACTCTGAGATAAAACTTAAATTAGTCAGAGATTTATTCAGGATAATCATAAAAATCCCCCTGTTTTATCAAACTAAACTAATTCCATATATTTGTTGTTGCAAAATAGACTAATAGTCCTGAAAGGATAATATTTGAACGATAAACGTGTAATAGTGGCAATGAGCGGCGGAGTAGATTCCTCCGTAGCCGCAGCACTGCTGAGAAATCAGGGTTACGAAGTAATAGGTATTACAATGAAAACATGGGGATTCATGGAAGTAGGCGGAGCCCCAAAACATGAATCGGGATGCTGCTCGTTAGATGCAATTTTCGACGCTAAGAATGTTGCAACTAACCTGGGATTCCCTCATTATACTGTCGACTTTACAAAAGCGTTTGAAGAAGCTGTAATTGAGAATTTTGTGGATGAATATCTCCACGGCCGGACACCTAATCCGTGCGTGGTTTGCAACAGGAAAATTAAATGGGAAGAGCTTCTTAAAAAGGCTGATTCGCTCGATGCCAAATATGTTGCCACCGGGCACTATGCAATGGTTGACTATAATAGTACTTCCAACCGTCACACTCTAAGATACTCGATGGATAACCGGAAAGACCAGACATATGCATTGTGGGGACTTACACAGGAGAGTTTAAGCCGCACTCTCTTTCCGTTAGGACACCTTACAAAAGATGAAGTACGCCAGCTTGCAGAGGATTTTAAATTGAAGACGGCTAAAAAACCAGACAGTCAGGAGATCTGCTTTGTCGCGGATGACAATTACGAAAGGTTCCTCAGAGAAAGAATTCCGGATGTTATTGAGAAAGTTGAGCAGGGCGATTTCATCTATCACGGCGAAAAGGTGGGGAGGCATAAGGGGATTCCGTTCTATACTGTCGGTCAGCGCCGGGGTCTGAATGTCGCGCTCGGTAAACCCGTCTATGTTAAAGAGATCAATACCGATAAGGGTATAATTGAAATCGGTGATAAAGAGGAACTGCTGGAAGCGACTGTCACAGCAGATGATGTAAATTATGTGAGTAAAAGTGAGCTGAAGAAGGGTGAAATAGTATTCGGAAAGATCCGCTATTCCGATAGAGCATCGAAAGCGGAAGTGATTGAGGCAGGCCAGTCATCAATTACAATTAAGTTTGATGAGCCTAAAAACGCTGTAACACCGGGTCAGTCACTTGTCCTCTATGATGAACTTGGCTACGTCCTAGCAGGCGGCGTAATCAAGAAATAACCGCACAATCCTCCTTGACTTTATTTTACGATAGCACTGGAGATTAACGCAAAAGTCCGGACTGACAACAGGCGCGTTGTCTTACTGATATCAATCAGTATCTTTATGTAAAAGAATTGCAATTAAATATCTGTCCGTAACGAATTGTTAAATTCATGTCACTATGATTCATAATTCCGAATGAAACATAAGCACTTCTCACCCGGTCAATCCAAATAAATAACTTTTATTATTTAAAATTAATTACGATATTTGCCCCTGATTGAAAGGGATCAATCATAAAACACTTAAGTAAAATAATTTCTTTTGCCGGAGGTAAGTCTTCGAACGGAAATTTAGCACAAATGGTACGCTCAATGCTAAAGTCCTTCTTCTCAATCAGAGTTACGAACCGCTTACGATTTGCAACGTAAAAAAAGCAGTCATTCTCATCTTTCTCGGGAAAGCAGAACTTATCGCCGATAATCAACGCAAGAAAATCCACTCGGTTAGAAATTCTTTCCCCTGGCCTACGGTTGTCCGTTTAAATGATTTTATACGAGTCCCTTACAAAAAAATAATTTTAACACGCAGAAATATTCTGAAGAGAGACGGTCACCGTTGCGCTTATTGCGGCAGAGGGGATCTCCCGTTAACGATCGACCATGTAATTCCAAAATCGAAAGGGGGCGATGAGAGCTGGGATAATCTCGTTGCTGCCTGCCTTCCTTGCAATAACAGGAAAGGGGACAGAACCCCGGACGAAGCCAATCTGCAACTCCGGATCAGACCTTATACTCCAAACCATATAATGTTCATCAAGAGTTCGGCAGGAAGGATGGACGAAACCTGGAAACCATATCTTTTTCATTAAAGCGTAATTCTCCTTTTTTTTCATTATTTTTGTCCGTTCAATTTTATGATAACAAATATTCTCAAGAATTATGTCTAAAAAGCGAATTTTAAGCGGAATGCGGCCGACAGGCAGGTTACATCTCGGCAATTATGTCGGTGCCTTAGAAAACTGGATCGAGTTACAGGACCAATACGAAAGTTACCACCTCGTAGCCGATTATCACGTATTAACGACGGATTTATCGACGGATGAGATATATAATAATACGATTGAGATGGTAATAGACTGGCTTTCGGCCGGACTGGATCCGGAAAAGGCCCCAATGTTCCGGCAGTCGCAGATTAAGGAACACACTGAATTGTTCCTTATTTTTTCAATGCTTATTACAAAAGCCCGACTTGAGCGTAATCCTACGCTTAAGGAACAGGTTCGCGACCTTAATATTGAGAACCTAATATTTGGCCATCTAGGTTATCCGGTGCTTCAGGCTGTAGATATTCTGCTTTACAAGGGAGAGGTTGTACCTGTTGGAGAGGATCAATTACCGCACATTGAAATAACCAGAGAGATAGCCAGAAGATTTAATCAGCAGTATGCTCCGGAAGCTCCCGTATTTCCCGAACCTGAAGGTAAAATCACACAATTTGCCAGGCTGCCCGGTCTTGATGGAAAAAGAATGAGTAAATCTCTCGGGAACACGATTTTCCTTTCGGATGACGCTGATACAGTAAATCAAAAATTGAGAAAAGCCGTAACCGATCCTTTGAAGGTAAGAAAGAATGATCCCGGCCGTCCGGAAATTTGTCTTGTTTTTACATATCATAAGAAATTCAATCCCGAAGAGACAAAGGAAATTGAAACTGATTGCCGTAGCGGTGCTCTAGGTTGTGTGGCTTGTAAGATGAAATGTGCTTCAAAAATAAATTCAATACTTTACCCAATTCTTGAAAAAAGAAAGAGTTACGAAAAGGACTTGAATAAAGTTTTAGATATTTTGCATGATGGTGAAGCCAAAGCAAAGAAACTGGCTTCGGAAACGATGCAAGAAGTCCACTTAATGATGAAATTGGGGTAATTGATGTATAAGATTAAACTTCAGCATTTTGAAGGGCCTTTGGATCTGCTCCTTTTTTTTATCAAGAGAGATGAACTCGATATCTATGATATACCGATATCGAAAATCACAAAAGATTTTATCGAATACCTCAGGTTGCTGGAGCAGCTGGACCTTGAAGTAGCAGGAGATTTTATCCTGATGGCAGCAACTTTAATGCAGATAAAGGTCAAAATGCTCCTGCCTAAGGAAATTGATGAAAAAGGAGATGAGGTAGACCCAAGGGCAGAACTTGTAAAAGCCCTGCTCGAATATAAGCGTTATAAAGAGATGTCCGAGGAATTCATCTACCTCGAATCGAATATGAGGAATTACCAGTTCAGGGGGAATTATGAACTGGATGAAAAAGAAGCGCCACATGATTTTAATATTCTCCTGAAAAATGTGACACTCTACGACCTGATCAAAGCATTTAAGAAAGCCATTGCAGAACGCCCTGCTGAACCGGTTCATCAAATAAAAAAATGGAATGTTACTATCGACGAGCAGATGGATTATATTGCCAATAAACTGGACGGCGGAAAACAACTTAGTTTTATTGAGTTGATGAAAGATCTTGCTAATAAGATTAAAATAGTTGTCACTTTTATTGCAATGCTCGAAATGGTTAAAGCAGGTAAAATTGGCCTCAGGGAATCAAAGTCATTAAACGATTTTATTATTTATGGATTGGCAAATGGATAGTCTCTACATATCTGTAGTAGAAGCATTAATATTCGCAGCTGATGATCCGATCTCTTCCAACGAGATTATTACGGCTATAAAAGCAATTGACGGCAGCGATATCTCCGTCACCGACGAAGATGTTGAAAAAACAGTAGATGAGTTGAATGAAAAATATTCTCAGGGAGGCAACGCGTTTACTATTCTTAAAATTGCCAATGGTTACATCCATGCTACTAAACCGGACCATGCAAAATACGTCGGCTACCTATCGACCGAGAAGAGTAAAAGAAGATTAAGCCAGGCAGCCCTTGAAACGCTGGCAATTATTGCCTATAAGCAGCCTTTAACCAAACCTGAGCTCGAATCGATTCGCGGAGTCAATTCCGATTATACAATAAATACACTACTCGAAAAAAACCTGATAACAATACAGGGACGTGCCGATACAGTTGGAAGGCCTCTACTATATATAACAACCGATGAATTTCTTAAATACTTCGGCTTGAGAAATATATCCGACCTGCCCAAACCAAGGGAGATTGAGGAAATTATGAAGGATGAAGATTTCCTGGAACAGAAAAGAAGAATTATGATGAGCGGAATTGAAGAGACAATTGAAAATGAAACGGGCAATAGCACCGAACCCGAACAAGAATCTGAACCTGAAATAGAAACCGAAGATGAAAGTACGCCTGAATAAATTTCTTTCCGAGTGCGGTATTGCATCCCGCAGAAAATCCGAGGAATATATAAAAGAAGCCAGGGTTTCTGTAAACGGGAAAATTGTTACCGAACTGGCTTCGCTTATCGACGAGGGAAATGACATAGTTACACTCGACGGCGAAAAAATTAAGCCGAAGAAGAAAGTCTATTTCCTCCTTAATAAACCCCGGGGATATGTTACTACTACCGATGATGAAAAAGGAAGGAGAAAAGTAACCGACCTTATCAAAACAAATCAGAAGATCTATCCGGTCGGCCGGCTTGATTACGATACAACCGGAGTACTTATTCTTACCAATGACGGTGATTTTACAAATTTTCTTACGCATCCGAAGAATAAAATTCCCAGGGTATATAAGGCCTCATTGAATAAGAAACTGCTGGAAGAAGATCGTCTTAAATTATTGAAGGGGATCTTTATGGATGGAAGAAAAAGCCGCTTCGATGAAATTCAGTATTTAAAGAAAAATATTCTGGAAAAGATTTATGTTACGGCTACAGAAGGCAGAAATCATTTTGTGAAAAGAATGTTCGAAATAATCGGTTACAGGGTTACAAATCTTGAAAGGATTTCTTACGGAATTTTTAATGTTAAGGAAATACCAGCCGGCAGCTATAGAAAATTGGATCTGAGTGAAATTGAAAAAGTATATAAGACATATAACAAATAGTATTATCCTTTCTTCATTCCTTTTTTGTAATGTGACCGGACAGGTGAAAGATACAGCTACAGTTAAGAAGCAGACATTTCACAATTCACTGGAAGAGCTCCGGGAACAACTTGATGATACATTCAACGATCCGAATGTCAGCAACGCTTTCTGGGGTGTTTTGATTAAATCTCTTAAAACAGGCGAAGTTATTTATAAACGTAATTCGGATAAACTCTTTAATCCTGCTTCTAATATCAAATTATTTACATCATCGGCTGCACTTTTTCTGCTTGGACCAAATTATGTTTACCAGACGGCATTATATGCCAACGGCGAAATAAAAAACAACCGGCTGGAAGGTGACTTGATAATCCAGGGATCTGGAGATCCTACAATCTCAAACCGTTTTTTAAGCGGGAACATTACAGGTGTTTTTGAATCGTGGGCGGACAGTCTAATATCCCGCGGTATAAAGGAAATAACAGGAGATATATTAGGAGATGACGCACCGTTCGACAATCATGGACTCGGTCGCGGGTGGTCCTGGGATAATGAATCAGCCTGGTTTGCAGCTCCGTCGGGCGCACTCAGCTTTAATGATAATACAATTACTGTAGTCATAAAACCTTCAGAAACCGGGTTTCCGGCAAACATAGAAGTAATACCGAATACGGCTTATGCATCCCTTATAAAAAAAGTTATTACGTCTAATAACAACTCGCAAAACACAATTTCTGTTTCCAAATTAAGAGGCACAAACGTAATAAGCGTTTCAGGAAGCATTGCAAAAGATTCGAAACCTGTTATTGAACATATTTCAATTTCTGATCCTACAATGTTTTTCTTAACGGTATTCAAGGAAGTTTGCGGACAGAAGGGAATCTCTGTAAAAGGGAAGATCGGCAGCATAGCTTCATCACAAAAAATTATACTGACTGAAAACCTATCGCCACTTATTCTTCATGAATCAGTTCCGATGCATATGATTCTAAAAGAACTGAATAAGCACAGCAATAATTTTTACGCGGAACAGATATTGAAGACGATCGGTTACGAAGCATATAATTTCGGTACTACGGAAAACGGCGTTAAAGCATGCAAGGAACTTTTTTACTCGATGGGTGTTAATCCGGAAAATATGGTTATGGTTGACGGCTCCGGTTTATCCCGGCTAAATTTAGTATCGCCACGTCAGATAATAAATCTTTTAACCTACGTTTACAGTTCAGAGGAATATGAACCGTTCTACGATTCGCTGCCTGTTGGAGGTGTTGACGGAACAATCGCAGAAAGGATGAAAAGAACTTCGGCAGAAAATAATGTTAGAGCAAAAGCCGGTTTCAATGAGAATATTTCTTCTCTTTCGGGTTATCTTAAAACCACCGGCGGGGAAACTTTTGCGTTTTCTATTATTGTAAATAATTTTTTAGTTTCGCCAAGTTTAATAAACTATATAATTGACAATGTCTGCAACCGACTTGTGAATTTTACAAGAAATTAATCGGAGGAAAATTTGGAAATTGTTAATCCGGAACAGGAATATAATTCATTAGTTCAAAGAAGACGCGAGGAGTTGAAAGAACTGGTTGAGAAAGGGATAATGCCTTTTGCTTACAGTTATGAAGTGGATAATTATTCGACAAATATTAAGAATAGTTTTGAACTGCTTGAGAATAAGGATGTTAAGATTGCCGGCAGGATAATGGCAATTAGAAGAATGGGTAAGGCATCTTTCGCCCATATTCAGGATAAAGAAGGCAGAATTCAGATCTATTTGAAAAAAGACGACATCGGAGAGGTTTACGATATTTTTAAACTTCTTGATATTGGCGATATAATTGGTGTTAACGGATACGTATTTAAAACTAAAACAGGCGAGATCTCCGTACATGCCCGTTCGTATCAATTGCTTTCAAAATCGCTGCTGCCTATTCCAATTGCTAAAGAAGCTCTTGATGAGAACGGCAACAAAATAGTTTACGATCAGTTTGCTGATAAAGAACTGAGATACCGTCAGCGGTACGTTGACCTGATTGTTAATCCGGAGGTGAAAAAAGTTTTTATTACCCGTTCAAAAATTGTTACTGAAATACGTAAGTATCTGGATGAAAAGGGAATTATAGAAGTTGAGACACCAATTCTTCAGCCTCTTTACGGCGGAGCTACAGCGCGTCCTTTCATAACCCATCACAATGCTCTTGATGTAGACCTTTATCTGCGCATTGCCGATGAACTCTATCTTAAGCGCTTAATTGTGGGTGGATTCGACGGAGTTTACGAAATATCGAAGGATTTCAGGAACGAGGGAATGGACAGAACTCATAATCCGGAATTCACTATGCTCGAGCTTTATGTTGCTTATAAAGATTATTTCTGGATGATGTCGTTTGTTGAAGAGATGGTGGCTTATGTATGTCAAAATGTTTTCGGTACTCTCGAATTCGAAATTGAAGGAAACAAAATCAACTTTACTGCTCCCTGGCAGAGAATTTCTATGGTTGATGAAATTAAGAATATCTCCGGTATTGATGTAATGAGCACGACTTACGACGAGCTTGTTAAAGCTCTTAAATCCAGAGGCGTTGAAATAAAAGGAGGCGAGAGTAAAGGAAAATTGATCGATGAGCTTTTTGAAGTCACAGTGCAGCCGAAATTGATTCAGCCGACATTCATTACAGACTATCCGGTTGAACTTTCTCCATTAGCAAAAAAGCACAGGACAAGAGAAGGATTAGTTGAAAGGTTTGAAGGATTTGTACTCGGCAGAGAAATCTGCAATGCTTTCAGCGAGCTGAATGATCCTATCGACCAGAAAAACCGATTTGAAGATCAGGGTAGAATGAGAGAGGAAGGCGACGATGAGGCCCACCAGATTGATGAGGATTTTGTAAGAGCACTCGAATTCGGTATGCCTCCAACTGCAGGCCTTGGTGTTGGAATCGACAGACTTGTAATGCTTCTTACTAATCAGTCATCCATTCGCGACGTAATTCTATTTCCTCAAATGAAACCGCAAAAGTAAACTGATGAAACAGTATATAAAACAAATACCGGTTTATGCAATCATTCTTCTGATCGGACTCTACGGCGGAGTAAAACTGAATGACTTCATTTTTATTTCAGGTTCCAGTCAGGATGTTAAAAAATTCAGTGATGTGCTCAGATATACTGAAAATCTCTATATCGATTCTTTAAAAGGGTCAGTTCTAGTTGAAGAAGCGATAAAAGGAATGTTCAACAGTCTCGATCCTCATACTGTGTATATTCCAATAAGTGAGCAGGAGGTTTCAGAAGAACAGTTAAGGGGAAATTTTGAAGGAATAGGAATTGAGTTCCAGATTATAAAAGATACTATCGTTGTCGTTTCCGCAATTACCGGCGGGCCAAGTGAATCGGTTGGAATTCAATCCGGCGACAGGATAATTAAGATCGATGGGGCTAGTGCAGTGGGACTTTCCAATAATGATGTCATTAAAAAATTGCGGGGTAAAAAAGGTACGAATGTTGATGTTTCCATTCTTAGTCCGGGCAATTCAAAACTTGTAGACTATAAAATCAGGCGGGACAGGATAAATCTTTATTCGGTTGATGTCGCGCTGATGTACAATGAAACGATAGGGTATATTAATCTTACCCGATTCTCGGAGACTTCTACGGAAGAGATAGAGCAAGCCCTCTCAACTTTAAGTGAATCGGGTATGAAGGGACTGATTCTCGACCTCAGAAATAATCCCGGAGGATATGAGGACCAGGCAGTTAATATTTCCGATTTTTTTATTGACGGCGATAAAATTATTGTAACAAATAAAGGCAGGATAGACCGTTTCAACGAGGAATTCCGTGCCTCAAAATCATTTCCTTATGAAAAACTGCCGCTGGTAATTCTCGTTAATAGGGGGAGCGCTTCGGCGAGTGAAATTGTTGCAGGTGCTGTTCAGGACTGGGACCGGGGACTTATTGTAGGAGAAACAACATTTGGCAAAGGACTTGTCCAAAGATCAATTTTACTGGATGATAATTCAGCCGTAAGAATTACAATCGCCAGATATTTAACCCCTTCAGGCAGAGCTATACAACGAGAGTATTCGGATAAAGAAAAATACTATTCGGAATTGATAGATATAGATTCTGTAGTAAATGAATCGCAAGTTTATTCGGGAGCTCAAGATACGCTCAAAACGATGTTCAGGACAAATAATGGAAGAAAAGTTTTCGGCGGAGGTGGAATTACTCCGGATTATAAAGTAGTGACAGGTGAAGAAACACCTTACTCAATGGAACTTAGAAGGAACAATGCGTATTATCAGTTTATAAGGAAGTATCTCGACAGCAACGGGAAAGATATTAAAGGTAAATATGATTTAAAATCATTTCTGGAAAACTATTTTATCTCTGAATCAGTTATGAATCAGTTCGTAAAGTTTGCAGAGTCCCTTAATATTAAATTTAATCTTGAGCAATACAAAAGAGATAATCATCTGATCGGGATAAGACTTAAAGCATTTATAGCAAGAGATCTCTTCAAGGATGAAGGATGGTATTCAGTCCTATTAAGAGATGATAGTCAGTTTGTAAAAGCACTTCAGTTAATTGATGAAGCGGGTAAAATGATTTCGAATTAATAGTAAATCAGGATTAAATGAACGACGATAAAAAGTTCTTACATAATACATTAGAAGGAGAGAATAAATTATTTCCATATGGTGACCTCTTTCCAAAAATAAATAAGACTGTCTTTCTTGCACCCGGCTCTAAAATAGTTGGGGATGTTGAAATTGATGAAGACTCATCCGTCTGGTATAATTGCGTTGTACGGGGTGATGTTAATTTTGTAAAAATAGGAAAGATGACAAATATCCAGGATCTTTCTATGCTCCATGTTACAAACGGCAAATTTCCCCTGATAATTGGCAATAAAGTAACTGTCGGCCATAGCGTTACTTTACATGGATGTAAACTGAAGGATCTTTGTCTCATCGGTATGGGAGCTGTCGTACTGGACGGCGCAGTGATAGAGGAAAGATCTATGGTGGCTGCAGGGGCAGTTGTAAGGCCTGGTTTCTTTGTTCCGACAGGGAAATTAGCGGCCGGAGTACCGGCAAGCATAGTAAGAGATCTTTCCGAAGAGGAAATCGAGGAATTTGAAATATCGGCAAAACGATATGTTTCTTATACTAAAACAACCGTTGATTCATTAATAAAAAGCGGTTATAAATTTTAATTACAGGTGTATAGATGATTAAGAATCTGACTGTCTCATCCGAAAAGGGAATCAGAATTGACAAAATGGCCGTACATAAGTATGTCGGAAGGATTAAATCAATTCTTCAGCTTGATGTCACTTCTCTCGAAATTAATTTCATCACAAACGAATCTATTATTCCTGTAAATAAGAAGTTTCTTAGACATAACTATGCTACAGATATAATAACCTTTAATTATTCGCTTGAAAGTAATAATTTAGACGGCGAGATTTTAATTTCTGCAGAAGCAGCAAAGGAGAATGCAGGAAGATTTAAAACTAAATACGAAACAGAGATAAGACGTTTAATAATTCACGGCATTCTTCATTTAATAGGTTACAGGGACAAAACTCCAGCACAAAAGAACTTAATGCGTGCGGAAGAAGAGAGGTTACTTAATTTAATAAGTAACTTTGAAAGGATAACACAATAATAATATGAAGAATAAAATTGTGGAAGTAATAACACATATACTTGAATCGCTGAGCAGGAATATACCGCTTGAAGATATCAATCATAATTTATCTAAAAGTAAAGATTACGACGAGCAGACTCTTGGAATAGCGTTCAGTTTGATTTATGATAAAATGCTTTTGAATAAAAAACATGAAAAAAAGAATTCTTCGGTAAGCAAAAGTAAAAGGATATTAACTGAAGATGAGAAAGACATACTAGGTATGGACAACCATAACTATATACTGCACCTTACAAATCTCGGTCTGATGGATATTGAGAATCTGGAATCCATACTTGAACAGATTCATTTCTACCCTGAGAACAAATTAACCCGAAAGGAAATTAACTGGATGATTTTGGTTTCGTTGATCGAGATTGATTCTGAGTTCCCTTCCGGAAGCAGATTACACTTATATACTTCAGATTCAGTCAACTAACGGTGAATTGATGAGCAAAGACCTGATACTTGTGGAGTCACCCTCCAAAGCAAAAACAATTAATAAATATGTCGGCTCTAAATATGTTGTTGAAGCTACTGTCGGACATATCAAAAATCTTCCAAAGACAAAACTTGGTATTGACCTTGAAAACGATTTTAAACCGAGTCTTGTAACCATTCGCGGTAAGAGCGATATAGTAAAAAAAATAAAGAGTCTCGCCGGTAAATCCAAAAAGATATTTATCGCAACCGATCCTGACCGCGAAGGAGAAGCGATTGCCCAGGATGTTATTGACATTCTCGACGCAAAACATAAAGAAAAAATTGAGCGTGTTCTGTTTAATGAGATTACGAAAAATGCAGTTAATAATGCTCTAAAAAATCCGGTTAAAATTGATGAGCACCTTGTTATCTCTCAACGCGCTCGCAGGGCGATGGACAGGATTATTGGTTATAAGGTTAGCCCCTTCCTGTGGAGGGCTGTACTTGACCAGTACGGAAGTTCTCTTTCAGCCGGAAGAGTTCAGTCGGTTGCTTTAAGGCTTATTTGCGAACGTGAAGACGAGATAGACAATTTTATATCTACCGAATACTGGTCTATTGTTGCCATATTCACCACAGAAAAAGGGGAGGAGATAAAAGCCAAGCTCTTCGAGGTTGACGGCAAGCAGATAAAAATTCCTCCTAAACCGGAAATGACCAGTGAGGACTGGGATGAATTCCTGAGAGAGAATTTTGCGATATCAAACGAGGAGATTGCACTTAAAATTCTGGATGAAATAAAAGCAGCCGGAGTTTTCCCGATTTCCGATCTTACAAAAAAAGAATTTAAAAGAAATCCTTTTCCTCCTTTCATAACAAGCTCATTGCAGGCGGAAGCCTCCCGTAAGCTAAGGTTCAGAGCGCGTCGTACAATGATGCTTGCACAGAATTTATACGAAGGTATTGAACTTGGTACTGAAGGAATTACAGGTCTAATAACATATATGCGTACGGATTCTACACGATTGAGCGAAGAGATTGTAAACGATTCCAGAAAATACATTCTTGATATTTACGGGGAAAATTTTATTCCTGAAAAACCAAGGAATTATGAGCAGAAGAATAAAAAGAATGTTCAGGACGCTCACGAAGCAATCCGCCCTACATCTCTGAAGTATACGCCTGAATTCGTAAAACCATTTTTAGACGACGCGCAGTTTAAACTGTATGAGCTTATCTGGAAACGGTTTATTGCATCTCAGATGGAACCGGCAAGGCTGGAAACAACAACCGTTAGCATTAAAGCAGGTAAGTATATTTTTCGTGCAAGCGGAACTGCAGTTCTATTCGAAGGATTCCTTAAGGTTTATGATGAGGAAACCGAAGAAAGTAATGACGAAAATAGCAGTTCTTTAAGAATCCCCGCAGGGCTTGCGATTGATCAGAATTTAAATTTAACTCAAATTAATCCCAATCAACATTTTACAAAACCGCCTCCACGTTACACCGAAAGTTCATTGATTAAAGAACTGGAATCAAACGGAATAGGCAGACCAAGTACTTATGCAATGATTGTAGGTACAATAGTAGACCGCAGATATGTTGAACAAATCGATAGAAAACTTATACCAACAAAACTGGGCAGGAAAGTAAGTTCGATTCTGGTTCAGAATTTCCCGGATATCTTTAATGTAAATTTCACGGCAAAAATGGAAGGTGAACTCGATTTAATTGCCGAAGGTGAAATTGAATATCTCCAGGTATTAAACGATTTCTACATACCGTTTTCAGAGTCGCTTAAGGAAGTGGAAGCAAATCTAGAAAAGATTAAATGCGAAAAGTGCGGATCGGATATGGACATAAAGATCGGCCGTTACGGAAAATTCCTGGCATGTACTAACTATCCGGCTTGCAGTAATATTAAATCGCTAAAAGAAGTCAGTAATGGTTCAAGCGAACCTGAATTTACAGGTGAGATTTGTCCAAAATGTAATTCAAGAACTGTTTTCAGGGAAGGCAAATTGGGCCGATTTATAGGATGTGAAAAATATCCGGATTGTGATTTTACAAAAACAATCAGTACCGGTCTTAAATGTCCTAAATGTAACGAAGGTGATATCATTCCACGCAGGACCAAGAAAAGAAGAATCTTTTTCGGATGCAGCCGATACCCCGAGTGCGACTATGCTACCTGGAAATTACCAAAGCCAGATGAAGAACCTGTTCAGGAAGAGGAAGAATATTAAAAAATCCTTGATTTCAATTGATTAAAAAATCGTTTAGTTTGGACGAAGTTATCCGGCAGACGCTTCAGGAATTATCAGGAGTAAGCAGAGCTGCGGAAAATACTATTGAAGCTTACAAAACTGATTTGAAGGATTTTGAAGAATTTTGCAATGCAAATAACCTAAATGAAATAGATCAAATAACAGAAAAACAGATCCGCAGGTTTGTAATCCTGCTAAATGAAAAGAAGCTATCTAAAAGTTCTGTATCAAGAAAATTATCTTCGCTTCGGAGATTATTTAATTATGCTCTTAGAAACGAATTTATTGAAAAATCACCATTACGGAAGATTCCAAACCCCAAGGTAAAACGAAAGCTGCCGGGAATAATAAACCTTGATTCTTTTTTAGAAATTTATAGATTGATAGATGAAGATAATTCCAATGTTGACAAAACAAGAGATAAAGCAATTTTCGAATTATTGTACGGTTCAGCACTTCGTGTTTCGGAATTATGCAGCTTAAATACAGGCGATGTTGATTTTAAGAGAATGAATATCAGAATATCAGGAAAAGGTTCGAAAGTTCGAATCGTACCTCTTGGAGCTAAATCATCGGAGATATTAAAGCAATATTACGATTCAATATCAGCTCAACCTTCGCAGATGCCTCTTTTCAGGAAACCGGATTCGAAGAGAATCGACAGGTTTATTGTCTACAGAATTGTAAATAAGTATATGAGTAAAGTAACTGATATGAAAAAAACCAGTCCTCACGTTTTAAGACATACAGCGGCAACTCATATGTTAGACAGGGAGGCGGATATAATGGCGGTTAAAGAAATTCTTGGGCACGAAAATTTATCAACAACGCAAATTTATACACACGTTAGTATTGAGCGCTTGAAAAAATCATATAAAAAAGCACACCCAAAATCATAAAGGAGTCGTTATGAACATTCAAATTACATCGCGTAAATTTAGAGCAAAAGATTCCTTAAAAGATTATATCAAAGAAGAAATTAAAGGTCTTGAGCGTTTCAACGATCAGATACTTGATGTGAACGTAGTACTTAGTTTCACTCATCAAACTGATTCAATCAAGACTGCTGAACTCACTCTCAAAATACCGGGTAAAATAATTTCTGTATCTCATGAAAGTGATGAATTTGAAAAAAGTGTTGGCGGGGCTTTAGAAAAAGTAATTAGGCAGTTAAATAAAATCAAGACTAAACGTATTTCAAGGAAAAAATCATGAAAGTTAGTGAGAAGAATATCTCACGGAAAGACTCTATTTCGGTTGAGTTCCTCTATAACAATATCAAAGACCGATTCAATATAAAACTGCTGAATGATACAGTCGGTTTCGACAGGCTTATAAAAGACCAGAATTTACACCGGCCGGGACTTCCGCTGGCCGGTTTTCTGGATCTATTCTCATTTAACCGTGTTCAGGTTTTCGGCAATACCGAAATGCGTTATCTAAAAAATCTTTCGGTAAAAGAAAGAAGAAAATCCCTTGAAAATATTTTTAAGTTCGACATACCATGCCTCATCATAACAAATGATAATAAACCTTACCAGGAAATGCTTGAACTGGCAAATCAATATAATATCCCCGTATTCGGTTCAGTTTATTCGACAACAAAGTTATTCAACCTTATAAGCGATTTTCTAGACGACCAGTTCGCCCCAAGATTATCAATTCACGGTTCATTTGTCGATGTCTACGGAGTTGGAATGATGTTCGTTGGAAAATCCGGAATAGGGAAGAGTGAAGTTGCCTTAGATCTGGTTGAACGCGGACATCGACTTGTTGCAGATGATGTAGTAATTCTTACAAAAAAAGGGGAAGGTATATTAATGGGTTCAGGTACTGAACTTGTTAAGCACTTTATGGAACTGCGCGGTATCGGTATTATTGATATTAGAAGTATGTTTGGTGTAAGAGCAATCAGGTTTCAAAAACGTCTTGAGGTAATTATAGAACTTGAAATCTGGAATGATAAATCGGAGTATACGCGGACCGGCCTTGACGACACAACCTTTACATTACTCGATGTTGATATTCCATACATTAAACTGCCAATATTGCCGGGGAAAAATATAACAGTAATATCCGAAATAATTGCTCTTAATTATCTGTTAAAGCATTACGGATATGATGCTGCGAAAGTTTTACAGGACAGGATAACACGTAAGATCAGCCTGAAAACGAACAAAATGGATCGCTCTGTAGATTATTTTGAGCATGATTTTGAATAATTATTCCAGAATACTGTTCTTGACTGAATAGTATTGATTTATTATCTTCGCAACCTCGAAATGCTATGAAAAAATTTTACTACTTTTCAAAATCGAAGCTTAAATTTGTCGAAATACGTAATTTCTACAAGAAATTCGTATTCCTCGTCCTGTTTTTTTCCGTTCTTATTTCATTCTTCCTTTTCGGATCCTACCTTGTATTCGATGGATTTATAAATCCTGATTCCGAAGTTAAAGCTCTCAAACGCACTAACACTCAATTGAAGGAAAAGTTTAATGCGCTATTGGAGCAGTATAATAACCTTGATAGCAGAATTACTGCTTTGAATGATCAGAGTAAGGATTTAAGATTAGCAGTCAATCTTGAACCGATGGAGGAACAAGAGGAATTTTTTGGAATTGGCGGTTCAGTTTTCTCTCCGATTAAAGGATCCAGTCCGGGTAGTATTGCAAGTTTTGTCGAAGATCTTGAAACCTATGTAAATAAGGTATCTTTGAAAGTAAAACTTGAAAAGAGTAATTACGAAGAAATTGAAACGGCACTTAGTGAGAATGAAAAATTATATACTGCTATACCGGCAATTAGGCCTTGTGAAGGAAGAATTTCAGATGATTTCGGTCTGAGGTTTCATCCTATATTAAAAATAAGAAGAATGCACAATGGAATAGATATAATTAACGATATCGGTACCAACGTATATGCACCGGGTGGCGGGGTTGTAGAATTTGTTGGAAGAAGGGGAGGGCTCGGATTAACGCTTGAAATCGATCATGGTTTCGGATATAAAACAATATACGGTCATCTCAGTAAAATAAATGTTAAGCAGGGACAGAATGTTACGAGAGGTGATCTGGTAGCATTAACCGGTAATTCAGGTTCTTTAACTGTTGGCCCGCATCTTCACTACGAAGTAAGACATAATGGAATTCCGCTTAATCCGCGCAATTTTATTTATGACGATGTAGAACTTTTTGAAATAGTCAAAAAATAAAACCTATCAGGAGAATTAAATATGATTTGGACCGTCGAACTAGCTTCCTATTTGGATGACGCTCCTTGGCCGGCAACAAAAGAAGAATTAATAGATTATGCAGAGAGAATCGGGGCTCCTTTAGAGGTTGTTGAAAACCTTCAGGAACTAGAAGACTCGGATGAACCATATGAATCAATTGAAGATATATGGCCCGACTATCCAAGTGATGAGGACTTTTTCTATAATGACGATGATGAGTTTAAATCTTAAGATCGGGATTATCGGATGAATGAACTCTGGGAGAATATTTTCGAACAGGAAAATGCCAGAAAAATACTTAATAATTTTTTTTCAATAAGGCGTGTACCACACGCCTTTATTTTTTCCGGTTCTGACGGAGTTGGTAAGTTCAATACTACTCTTGAATACTGTAAAATCCTTTATTCTCAATTTGATGATAAGCTGAAGGAGAACGCACATAAAAAGATTGCCGATTTACAGGAACCGGTTCTTAAATACATTTGCCCTTTACCCAGAGGCAAAAATGAAATGGCCGAAGACTCGTCAACCGATAAACTTTCTGAAGATCAATTGAAAGCTTTTCAATCTGAGTTACAAAAAAAAATAGAAAATCCTTTCTATAAGATTGAAATCGACGGTGCTAACACAATAAAAATCAGCAGTATCCGTGAAATAAAGAAATTCATGACTACCTCTTTCGACGAATATCCTTTAAGATTTATTGTGATAGATGATGCTCATTTTATGAATGATCAATCCCAGAATGCTCTATTAAAGAGTCTTGAGGAGCCGCCGGAAGGATTCTACTTTTTTATACTTACAAGCAGCACGGATAAATTACTTTCTACAATTGTATCGCGATGCTGGAAAATTGAATTTGAACCGTTAAGCAGAAAAACCGTTTCAGAACTACTGACGAACCGTTTTGGTATCGATAAGTTACAGGCTGAAAAAGCAGCAGTTTTTTCTGAAGGATCTGTTCAAAGGGCAATATTATTGCTTCAGAATCAAATTGATCAAATTCTTCAAAATATCATAGCTTTTTTAAGATTTGCGATGGCCAAAAGATATAATTCAGCTTTCCTGGAACTTAATAATTTAACTACCGATAGAACCAGCGATGAACTAAAATTAATTATCAGTTTAATTAAGATTTGGTTCAATGATGCCGTTAAGAACCAGTTTGATTTTGATTATTACTACTATCTCGATTTTCAGGATACTTTTAAAAAGTTTAACGATCGGTATGGTAAATCTGACCTTGAATCTTTAATCGACCGACTGACTTTATTGGAAGAATCGTGCGACCGTAATCTCAACTTGAATGTATTATCTCTTAACCTTATATTTGAATTAAGCGGACTGAAAATAAGGAAGTAAAAGGTGTACCATATAGATTTGTCCTTCCTCAAAAATCATTCGGTTAGTTCTGCCGAGGAACCATCCGAAGAGAAATCATCAAATAATTTGTATGAATCTTTAATCGTTGGTAAAATCAACCAGCATTTATGCAATAAGAGTGGTTGTTTTTTCTGCTATTCTGAAATTGAGCAGACTATTCCGATTGATGAGAGAATTATTGCCGAAGTTGAGTGCAATGGTCTCCTGAATTGCAACTATTGCCTTGTTCAACCCGAGTTGATTAACCAGATATTTCCTGAAGATTTTGTTATTGTTAAGAATGAAGACTCGTTTGAAATAGCCCAGATTAAGCTGATTGGTGAAATAGTCCGACTTAAAAGACACGCACAGGGTTTGTACGGTGAGGATTTACCATTGGTTGTAAGAAAAGCTGCAGCTGAAGACCTTGAACGCGTAAGGAAAAATCTTCATGATGAAGAAAGAGCAGTTCCTTTTTTCCGTACTGCCATAAACAAATTTAATCTCAACATGAAACTTGTTGACATTCACTTCCAATTTGATCGAAAAAAATTATTCTTTTTCTACACAGCTGACGGGCGTATTGATTTCCGTGAACTGGCAAAGGAACTGGCCTCTGAATTTAAGACCCGCATTGAATTAAGACAGATTGGTGTTCGGGATGAAGCTAAGAGAATTGGTGGAGTAGGGACTTGCGGCAGGGAATACTGCTGTAATTCCTTTTTATCGAGTTTTCGGCGTATTACGACTCACCTTGCTACCGATCAGAATCTTTTGTCGAGTATGGGTAAACTAAGCGGACCATGCAATAAATTAAAGTGCTGCCTTTCATTTGAAATAGAATAGTTTCGGGATCACGTTGTATTTGCTCCGATATCTTATTCTTACTTTTGATCCTTTTTACATTATATTTTTCATTACTATAATTGAGGTAAATAAATGGAATTTAAGAAAATTGCAGTTGTTGGTTCTGGTACAATGGGCAATGGAATAGCTCACGTATTTGCAATGAATAATTTTGAAGTTTTTCTTGTGGACGTCAATCAGAATTTACTTGATAGAGCTATTTCTGTTATTTCAAACAATTTAGATCGAATGCTTAAAAAAGAATTAATATCAGAAGATGCTAAACTATCTGCTTTAAGATCAATTAAGCCAATCATTGGTCATCAAAATATACCCCAGGATGTTGATTTAGTAATTGAAGCAATATATGAGAATAAAGATGCTAAAGTTAGACTTTTTAGCGAGTTAGAAAAGATTATCCAAAGTAGTGCTATATTTGCTTCTAACACCTCATCAATTTCTATAACTGAAATTGCTTCAGTCTCCAGACCTGATCAATTTATTGGTATGCACTTCATGAATCCTGTTCCAATTATGAAATTAGTAGAAATCATTCGCGGTTTTTCAACCAGTCAGTCAACATTTGATGCCATAAAGGAATTGACAGCTAAGATTGGAAAAGTCCCTGTAGAAGTGAATGATTATCCTGGTTTTATATCGAATCGAATTCTAATGCCGATGATTAACGAAGCGATTTTTGCTCTATACGAAGGAGTTGCCCGTGAAGAGGAAATCGACAATGTTATGAAATTAGGAATGAACCATCCAATGGGACCGTTAACGCTTGCCGATTTTATCGGTCTGGATGTTTGTCTGGACATAATGAACGTGTTATATAATGGCTTTAACGATCCTAAATATCGGCCTTGTCCATTGCTTAAGAAGATGGTAACTGCTGGTAAACTGGGTCGGAAAAGCGGTCAAGGATTTTACAAATATTAAGACAATATTACATAATGTATATTATGTAAACTATTCTATAAACCGCTGAAAGTTAAGTATAAGTAGAGAATTATTACGAAGATAATAATTATGAATAGGCTGCTCCTCTTTCTTTTTACTTTTCTTTTAAGGTTTCTGAAACCGAGATTTCTTTTCCTTTTTTCCTCTTGATCCTTCTCCGGATCATAAAACCGTGGCTGATAATCAAATGGTTTTGGCTTTGGTCTGCGTATAAACATTTCTTTATTACTCCTTAAATAGTGCTTCAACAAAAATCTGAGAGTCAAATGTTTGCAGGTCATCTATTCCTTCACCAACTCCAATATATTTCACAGGTATTTTAAGCTCAGAGCATATGTTAAAAACAATGCCTCCTTTTGCCGTTCCATCAAGCTTGGTTAGTACAATACCGGTGATATTACAATATTTCTTAAATTCTATACACTGTAACAATCCATTTTGTCCGGAATTTCCGTCCAGAACCAATAAGATTTCATTGGGAGCATCAGGTAATAAATTTTTAATTACTTTATCAATTTTTCCGAGTTGATCCATTAGATTCTTATGAGTATGAAGTCTTCCTGCAGTATCAATTATTACAATGTCAGTATCATTGCTCTTTGCGGCAGTTAAAGCATCAAAAACAACAGCAGAAGGATCTTTCGATTGAGTGTTAAACACAGGTACACCTACCCTGCCAGCCCATAACTCCAGCTGCTCGTTTGCAGCGGCCCTGAAAGTATCTGCTGATGCAATCAACACACTGAAACCCGAAGTTTTGAATATTTTAGACAACTTTGCAATTGAAGTTGTTTTCCCGGAACCATTCACACCAATAACAAGTATTACATAGGGCCGTTTTGACGTCTCAATTTCTGTAGAAGAATTACTGCAATTACCGATAGTCTGAATCAATTCTGATTTTAATAACTCCTTAATTCCTGAGACAGAACGATCATCGTGATTACGGGCCTGGACTCTCAATTTTCCAATAACGGTTTCAGTAATCTGGAAACCGATATCTGCCGATAATAGAATTTCTTCGAGTGCACTGATTGTTTCCTCGTCAAAACGCACCTTACCTGTAAAAGTCTCAGTAATTTTATTAATTAAATTGGAACGGGTTTTATTTAGGCTTTGCTTTAATTTATCGAAACTAATGTTCTTTAGAAGGTTCATGTTTTCCCCATTTAATGGCCTCATAACCTCTGAGCCCATAACCAATAACAGAAAGTATACTCATAATAATACTGAGGTAAAAAAACGAATGATATATAAAATTAATTCTCGAAACTCCCGAAATTGTAATAATGATAAATATACCAATAGTAATCACAGTAATTTTTCCTAATAGATTTGAAGCGAGAACTTTTCCTATCTTCTTACTAACCCAGATTCCTCCAAAGAAAATAATGATATCCCTACAAACAATTATCCAGAAATAAATATCTATTATTTCTCCGCTTAGATATAATTGTGTAACAATTAGAATGACAAGCACTTTATCGGCAAGCGGATCAATTATCTTACCGAATTCCGATATTTTATTTTGCAACCTTGCGATATAGCCATCAGCTACATCGCTAAGCGCAGCTATAAAAATAAGTGCCAGAAGGTAATAACGGATTGTGAAATCGCTCTGAATTTCTTTTAACAGGAAATAAAATGGGATAGCTAAAAGTAATCGGAAGATACTTATATAGTTTGGTAGAGTATTAATCTCCCTCATTGATTGCATGAAGATGGAAGGCATCTATTCAATCCTTTTAATCATAAATTTCTTTATTAATCCCCTCATCAACTTTAACCGGATAAACCCCGGAAAAACATGCAGTACAAAAGTCGCTTGGTTCGTGGTCTACCATTGCTTCGAGCATTTCGTCAATTGTTAAATATTCAAGACTGTCCACGTCGAGGTATTCCCTAATTTTTTCAATGTCACTGTTAAATTTATTTGCGATCAATTCTTCCCTGCTGGGAAAATCCATTCCGTAATAACAAGGATTCTTAACAGGCGGCGAAGAAATCCTTAAGTGAATCGATTTCGGATTAGCTTCCCTCAGAAGTTTAACCAATTGTTTAGATGTAGTTCCTCTCACAATTGAATCGTCAATCAGGACAAGCGTTTTATTCTCAAGCACGCCTTTTACAGTGTTAAACTTTATTCTTACACCGACTTCTCTTTCTCTTTGACCCGGAAGAATAAATGTCCTTCCTATATAATGAGACCTGATTAATCCAATATCGAGTCTTGAAGGGATACCCTGTTTTACAAGCTGCGACTGAAAGCCAATTGCAGCCGTATTAGAACTATCCGGTACACTTATCACAATAACTTTATCACCGTCATTATCAACTACAGGATGTTTCTCCGCAAGAACTTTACCCAGTTTTCTTCTCAGTTTATCAACATTTGAACCGAATACCTTGCTATCGGGACGTGAAAAATAAATAAACTCAAAAATGCAATGTTTCGTATCGGCTTTAGAATCAGCGATATTAAAAGATTTTAAAGAATCATCTTTAATAGTATCTTCATCAATTACAACGAGCTCACCAGGATTAACATCACGAATATACTTTGCAGAATTTATATCAAGCGCGCAAGATTCTGAAGCGACAATATAAGTATGGTTAACCTTTCCAATACAAAGCGGTTTAAACCCGTTTGGATCCCTTGCTGCAATGAGTTTATCGTCAGTTAGAATTACGATGCTGTATGCGCCTTGAACCTGTTTAAGCGCATCAACGATTTGGTCAATTTGATTATCTAACTTGCTTTTTGCAATGAGGTGAAGAATTAATTCGGAATCGCTTGTTGTTTGAAATATTGATCCTTCATTAACCAGGCGTTCCCTTATCTCTCTTGCATTGGTCAAATTGCCATTATGTGCGATTGCCAAATGTCCTTGCCGGTAGTTTACAACAAAAGGTTGAATATTCTTCTCGGAATCGGCAGAGCCCGTCGTTGAATATCGGTTGTGCCCTATAGCAGAAGTTCCGGGAAGATCTCTCTCAAATAAATCCTGTGAATTAAAAACTTCTGAAACAAGTCCGAATCTTCTATGAAGATTAAAGACTTTTTTACCGTCTGGATTTATCGATGCAGTTACAATTCCGGCCGCTTCCTGTCCCCGGTGCTGGAGTGTATGTAAGCCATAGTAGGTATTTACAGCAGCTTCCTTGGATCCAATAATTCCAAAGATTCCGCAATATGATTTCGGTTTATCAGGCATTTTAACTTTGCAAAATTTGGGACACAATATAAAACATGAAAGGCACATATCAAATGTGCCTTTCATCTGAGTCGGAACGGCGGGATTTGAACCCGCGACCCCTTGAACCCCATTCAAGTACGCTACCGGGCTGCGCTACGTTCCGTTATATGAATGACTGAATTTGAGTTAGAATATTTTTTATTTCCTCAAGATCTTTTTTCAATGATCTTGGACTTTGTAAGGATGTTTTATCCAACTTTGCTTCTATACCGGGAACTTGCATCGGTAATTCCGATGAAAAATCCTCCAATATTTTTTTTGCTCCTTCAATCGTATACTTTTCTTCTCTTAAGAGTCTTTTTATCTGTAAGATTAATTTAATATCCTTATTCGTATAAATTCTATTACCTGCTCTGTTCTTTCCCGGTTTTAACTGTTCAAATTCTGTTTCCCAATATCTAAGTATATATTGCTCAAGTCCGGTAAGTCTGCTTACTTCGCTAATTGAATAGTATAACTTTTTTAATCCAAAGTCTTTCATAGCATTACCTTATTACTTACTTGAGACAAAATAAATTAATCTTGGTAAAATATCAAGGATCACAACTATTAGAAAAAAACTTTATTGCATTTTAGAATTTCTTTTGTAATAGATGGCTTAGAATATAAACGGCAGCTATATAACTTCGTTGCTTAAATCCGGAAATGTAACCATCGCATACAGATGAAGTTAGTGAATATTGCCTAAAATCTTCACGTGAAGCAATATTCGATAGATGAACCTCGATTTTAGGTATATCACATATTTCAAGCGCATCTCTTATAGCTACACTAGTATGAGAATACCCCGCTGGATTAATAATTAATGCGTCATGAGAATCCGGAGCACTCTGAACTAACCTTACTATCTCGTCTTCAGAATTAGTTTGAAAGAAATCTATGGATATTGAGGGGAATTCTTTCTCTAACTGGGAACGAATTTCAGTAAGATCATTTTCACCGTACGCATTAGAATTACGACGTTTAATTAAATTTAGATTAGGTCCGTTAATTACTATTATTTTCATGTGTTATCATTAAGTTCGTCAATAATTTCTCTAAGCTTTGGTGGAAGATATATATCCTCCACTCCTAATTCTTTTAATGCGGAGGTTAAGGTAATTACTTTTCTCTGCAGATTGGATAATTTGTTTATAACAATAATTTTATCCTCCCTCATTATGCAGTAGCCGCCTTTAAAGTCGCCCCTTTCGAAACGAACCTTTGCTCCCATCTGACTTGCAAGATCTCTCAAATCCTGAAGTATATTTTCAAATTCTTTCTCTTTAATTTTCATTTGATTTTCTAAGAGGTCTAAAAACTGACAGAAAAATTATTCCGATGTATGAAAATATTTCAATTAAAGAGAAACTGCTAAATACCTGCATCCTCTCTTTAATTTGTCCTATCAGTATTTCTGCAGAAATGGTTTCATAATAAATCCCGTTAAAGATTTGGTAATCTTTAATTAGTAAAAAGATCTCAAATGGCGCAGTAATAATAATCACCAATAATATTATCAATAGCCACCCTTCTTTTTTCAATTCAATTTTGTTCGTCAGGATAAATATTAAGAAACTTAAAATAAATGCCGGAAAAGTAATTATATTGAATAAAATTATTGGTGAAATTGTTTTAAATACTATTTCAAGATTATTGAAGTTATATAGCGATCTGAGAGATAAATTCTCCGGTTCAAAAAACTGATAAATAACAAGCTGACGCACTATATATCCGCCGAGCCAGAAAGAAAATGCAACGGCAGATAGAAATAAAAAGAATTTTGAAACTTTACTAATGTTTTTCATAAACCCTGAAGATTTTTGTCAAAAAATATAAAAAATAAATGAATCTTGCTTCCATTGATATCGGCTCAAATACAATTTTGCTTCTTATTGCCGAATACAGTCGGGAGTCTGAAAAGCTCACTCCTTTACTGAATTGTTATGAAGCACCCAGAATTTCAGCTCAGCTTTCTATGACAAATTTGATTTCAGCCGAGAAGATCGATCTAATGATGGATATTTTGGGAAAATATAAGGCGTTAATAGAAGAAAATAAGGTTGAAATTACCAAAGTTGTAGCAACTAAAGCCTTTCGAACGGCAGAGAATGGTAATCTGACAGCCAAAACAATACGTGAGAAATTCAACTGGGACGTTGAAATCCTATCGGGAGAAGACGAAGCTCGCTTGTCTTTCCTCGGATCCATTCCTTTCAGCAATCCTGCAAAAAAATTCTTGGTGGTTGACATTGGTGGCGGAAGTACAGAGCTGATTTACGGTTCAGAGTTATCCCTGAGCTTTAGAAAGAGTTATGATTTCGGCGCAGTCTCTCTGACAGAAAAACACAGCCCAAATAATCCATTAAAAATTACGGATATTAAGAAAATTAAAAAGACCATTATAGAAAATGCAGGAAGTATCCGGAACAATTTTAGTGCAATACCTGAGATGATAGCTGTTGCGGGTACACCCACAACTCTTTCCTGCATTAAACAGGGATTAAAAACTTATAACGAGGATCTAGTGGAAAATTCATTACTAACCACTCAAGATCTAAGAGAAATGATAGACATGTTCAGCAAGTACAGCAACGATGAGATATTAAATAAGTTTGGCGATGTAGTTACCGGCCGCGAAGATATTATTTTAACGGGTACAATTATTCTATTAACTATTGCCGATCTGGTTGGTATTGATACTATAAAAGTGAGTACAAGAGGATTACGGTACGGGATTCTTATCGATTACCTCACAAAATTCCGGTTAGAATAAAAAATCCCAAAATGACTGATAAGCTTAAAATGATTGTTTGCAGTGTGGCAATAAACAGGGAACCTATAAAATTCCTCATCTGAGCATAACTGGTTATTACCATAAGCACAAAACTCCATATTGCAAATAAACCTTCGATGAAAATAATTACATAGGAAGCTAACTCTTTAATAATGATTGGCGAGGGATTAAAACTAAACCAGTAAAAACCGAACAATGCGATCTGAACCGGTGATAACACTAACAAAGTAGCCGTAAATGGTAAAAACGAGTATGTGTATAGTGCTACATTATCCTTAAATCTCGTTTTTATTTTTAATTGATGCGTTACAATTTTAAACACAAATGCTATTAATACTATTCCTAAAATAAAAAATATGATTCCGGAAAATATTGAACCAATAAAATTATCTGAAAGATTTTCGTTAATCGAGAATGCATTGTTTAATATCCATAAATTCAAAACGAATTTTAGGCCCGAAAGGAATAATATTATTGAAATAAAATTTTTATGATCGGACTGTATAATAATTTCAGCGGCTTTAACAGGAGACTCAATTAGTTTCCCCAGAACGGACCAGAAATCAATATTGGATATTCGTGCTCTTAAAAAAGCATTGCAATTTGCGCACGTATAGGCATATAACGGATTTGAAGAGTTGCAACTATTGCATGTAAGAAAGTTTTTCAATTTAGAATTTAATTTTTACTGATAAAATCAGTGAGTTATCAACATTCTCTGAGACATCAAAATCGAATAGATGAGCATCCACAAATGCATCAACAAGATTCAGAAAATATGCTAAACCGATAAAAACCGCATTCAGATCTCTCTGGTCTCTATAGCGTTCCCGAAGGTCTAAATAATTTAGATTAGTGTTGTTGCTCAAGTAAAGATCCCTGTACTTTTTATAATTCGTATTACTATCAAACCAGAGGTAGCCTAAATAACCGATTGCACCCCATACGACAGGAATTTTCCAATAAGATTCATTATAAAATTGTCCCAATCCAGGTATTATCGCGCTTCTCAGAACTGCTCCCCATGGAGACTTGCTCATCACAAAATTAGATGTATCGGATTTGACGTTTTCCGTCTGCAACTGTTCCGATTGTCCATAAATATTGACACTAATCGTGAAGATTAGGAGTGCCGGGTAGAATATTTTAATTAAATTCTTTGCCAATGATTTCAAAAAGCTCGAGTAGTCGATCGAGTTCATCATGTGAGTAAAATTCTATTATCAGTTCACCCGAACCATTTTTCTTTGCTCTACAATGTACTTTAGTACCGAGTATACCTTGAATCCGCTCTTCAAGATTTTTTTGTGAAAGCTTCGAGATTTCGGATTTACCGTTAACAGCTAATTTTTTCCTTTTCCCGTTCTGTTCTTCAGTCAGTTTTCTAACAATATCTTCAACTTTGCGGACCGACAAACTTTTCTTAATTATTTTATCTAGAATCTCAAGCTGAAGGATGTCGGTCGGGAGATTGATAAGTGCCCTTGCATGTCCCGTTGTAATCTCATCCTTTGCCAGACTGTTTTGAATCTTTTCCGGAAGCTTTAAGAGTCGAATAAAATTTGTAATAGTAGTCCGGTCTTTACCCACCTTAACTGCAATTTCTTCATGTGTAAGATTGCATTCATCCAGAAGTCTTTTATATGCAACAGCTATTTCGATCGGATTAAGTTTTTCTCTCTGAATATTCTCGATGAGTGAAAGAGCGAGCATCGCTTCTTTAGTCTCAACTTTTATAATATACGCCGGTATTTCCTTAATCCCTATATCTTTACAAGCCCTAAGTCTCCTCTCACCGGAAATCAGTTCATATCGGTTATGGTCAAGTCGTCTTACTGTTACAGGTTGGATTAGTCCGTTTTCGAGTATCGATTTTTTCAGTTCATCATGAGAATCCTGATCAAAATAGGTTCTGGGTTGATATGGATTCGGAGAAATAAACTCGACAGGGATTTTCGCCAGGATATCGTATGATTTACCATCATCCTTTTGAATTTCCTTACTGGAAATTGCAACAGGTGCATCTATTTTATCTTTAATCTGCGGATTTATTAGTGCGTCCAATCCCCTGCCTAAAGGTGATTTCATTTCTATTACCTCACTCTCTTTGGTTCAAGGTTGCTTCTTTTAAGTAGCTCGGAGGCAAGTGATATATAATTCTGAGCACCGACTGAACTTGCATCATATAAAATTACAGGTTTTGAGTAGCTGGGAGCTTCCGACAACCTGACATTTCTATGAATAACGGTGTTGTAGACTTTTTCCCCAAAATACTTTTTTACTTCATCAACAACCTGGTGCGATAAACGTAATCTTGTATCGAACATGGTTAACAATACCCCTTCAATGCTCAGATTTTCATTCAGATTTTTTTTGACGATATTGATAGTATTCAGCAACTGTCCCAGACCCTCTAGAGCAAAGTATTCGCATTGGACCGGTATTAGGACTGAATCCGCGCATGTAAGTGAATTAAGCGTTAGAAGTCCTAGTGACGGAGGGCAATCAATAAAAATAAAATCGTATTTATCCTCAATCGAATTAAGAGCCTTTTTGAGCAGATATTCTCTTGATTCCATTGAAACAAGTTCAACCTCTGCCCCAACAAGATTAATTGTTGAAGGAAGAATATCCAGAAAAGGCATATAGGAATTTACTATACAATCCTCCGCTTTTTCTAGACCTACAAGCACCTGGTAAACAGACTTCTCATTTTTTTCGATACCGATACCTGAAGTTGAATTAGCCTGCGGATCAATATCAATCAATAATGTTCTGTATTCTGCTGCAGCAACTGAAGCTGAGAGATTTATAGCGGTTGTAGTTTTACCGACTCCGCCTTTCTGATTTGCAATAACTATTTTTTTAGCCATATAAGTATATTTGTTTACAATTCAATTTCCTGGCCGAAATCCATTACAATACATTTCTTCCCCATACTCTCAACTTTTTGTTTGAATAATTTTGGATCTGAATTAATTACAGGGAAAGTATTGTAGTGCATCGGAATTGAGATTTTTGGATTAGCCAATTCAACTGCTTTCGCAGCATCTGTTATTCCCATCGTAAAATTATCACCGATAGGTAAAAGCATGTAATCTATTGATGTCATTTCACCTATAAGTTTCATATCATAGAACAATCCCGTATCTCCAGTATGATATATATTGATTCCTTCAATACTCAATATAACACCGGACGGTTCACCTCCGTAATGATTATCGGGCGTGAGTGATCCGTGATGAGCTATTGTGAATTTAATTTTCCCGAAATCAAAATTATAGCTGCCGCCAATATGCATATTATGTGCTTTAAAACCGTGAGACGCACAATAATTTGCCAGTTCATTTACGCAAATAAATGTCGGATCCGTTCTTTTAGCTATTTTAAATGCATCGCCTATATGGTCGCCATGAGCATGCGTAAGTATAATATAGTCTGCACTTACATCCGATGATTTAACCGGAGAAGTTGGATTATCATCAAGGAACGGATCGATTAAAATCCTTTTATTGTTATTCGTTGTAATCTGAAAGGCTGAATGTGAAAAATATCTTAGTTTCATTTTCATCCTCTATAGTCTGTTGTGAATTCCTAAACTGCTTGTCATAACAAATTAATTCTAAGTTTCAAAAATAAACTAAACTGCTGCAATAAATTTTTTTTATAGTTTAAAAATATCAGTGGTTATTAACTGAACTCTTCTTTAAATGATTAAGAATCCCCTTAAATCCTCTAACCTTAGTAACTCTTAGCCCGTTTCTGAGGTAATTGCGTAATGATTCTTTAGATAAACCTCTTTTTAACAGACCATTCTCTGCCACTGAAATACTTCCGGATTCTTCCGACACAATCACGCTAATAACATCGGCCTGTTCAGAAATTCCGAGGCCGGCCCTATGGCGCATTCCAAGAGTAATACCGTCCTTAGATGTTTCGCTTGAAAGCGGGAGTGTGCATCTTGCCGCTTCAATATTGTCATTCCTTATAATTACTGCACCATCATGAAGAGGCGACCTGGGGAAGAAGATAGCTCTTAAAAGGCTTTTCGTAACTTTAGAATTAATTGCCTCCCCTGTTTCCGCAACACCTTTTATTCCGACCGATTTTACAAGTACTATAAGAGCGCCATGCTGATGCTGTGCCAGTTCAAATGCAGCATCTGCAACAACGTCTGCTACATCACTCTCATCACCTTTCAAGAAAATCCGAACAATCGGACTCTTCCCTATCAGGACAAGCATTCTCCTGATTTCAGGTTGAAACAGAATAATAAATGCAATAACCCAGACTTCAGAAATTAATTTCAGCAACCAGCCGAGAGCTTTAAAATTTGCGGCCTGAGCAATAAATGAAAGAAAGAGAACGATTAACAGTCCGTAGAATATTTGAGCGGCAATAGTACCGGATATTACCGAATAGAGCTTGTAAAAAATGAAAGCAACAAGAAGTATATCGATCAGATCGAGAAACGTTACAGATAAGAATCCTATTTTAAACAGTTCAAACATTTATAAGGACTTCCGGATTATCAAGGTAATGATTTAATTTAACCGAATAATCTGCTCTTTTAACATCATGAGTTCTAATAATTTTAGCACCGTTTTTTATGGCGATAGTCTCTGCTGCAAGAGTAGGATTATCTCTTTCTTCAACACTTAGGTTAAACGATTTTCCTAAAAATGATTTTTTTGAGAGCCCAACCATTAATGGCGCACCTAAACCTTTAAATTCACTCAGTCTTTTTATCAGCTCATAATTATCCATCACCCGTTTACCGAATCCAATACCCGGATCAATTATGATATTGCTAATATGGTATTTCCGGACTTTTTCGATTTTCTCGAGCAAAAAATCATAGACTTCCGAGACAACATCATCATATTCCGGATTTGACTGCATGGTTTTAGGATTACCTTTCATATGCATAATTATAAATGATGCATCGTATTTTTTTACAATATTAAGCATATTAGGATCACTGGAACCTGCGCTTATATCATTTACAATTTTCACACCTCTTGAAAGTGCTTCAGATGCAACTATTGATTTCTGTGTATCGATTGAAACAATCGCATCTTTTTTATTTTTCAGGATTCCTTCAACAACCGGAATTACGCGTGATAGCTCAACATCAGCCTCAACCGGTTCGGAACCCGGCCTGGATGATTCACCGCCTACATCAAGAATAGAAGCCCCATCTTCCAACAGTCTGATTCCGTGTTCAACAGCGGCATCTGTACTAAGGTACTTTCCCCCATCCGAAAATGAATCGGGGGTAACATTAAGAATTCCCATCAGATAGGATCTGCTGAGGTCAATAGATTTATTTCCGATTCGAAGCTTACTGTTATCGTAGTCAGAAATGTTTTTTAGAGTTTTATTAATCTTAAAACCAACATCTTCATTTCCTAAGGCAATAATCTCTTTGGAAAGCTGCTTAAAAATCCCCAGAGAACCGAGAACCAGTAAATCAACATTCTGATTATTATTCTGATCGGTTGTATAGCAGATCTCCCGATTCGATAAAATAATTTTTTTAACTTTTTGAGAAAATTTGTAATTAATATCCCGTATTTCAAGTGCTGTCATATCTTTTTCATAGAGATCCCTGAAGATATTGTACTTGCTACTATATCTTTTAAAGACATTAGAATAGAATATATCGACAAGTTGAACTACCAAATGAGCACCTGATAATTTAACAGAGTATCTAACCCAGTAAATATTATAAAAATAGTTGAGGCAATTTACAATTTTTTTATGAAGTGAAGCAGGATTCAGACATAATTATTTATTAGCCAGATTCTTCAATTCCATTGTGGCAGCGGTAATATTATCCTTCCCGAAAATAGACCATCCGGCAACAAACACATCACATCCGGCGTCTGCAATAGTTTTAATATTTTCCGGATTAACTCCGCCGTCAATTTCGATAAGAAAATTATATCCCTTCTCATTCCTTATTGCTGCCAGATCCGAAATCTTCTTCAGTGAACCGGGTATAAACTTCTGTCCGCCAAATCCAGGATTGACTGACATAACAAGTACAAGATCAACAAATTCCAGTATTTCGCTAAGAGAGGAAACAGGTGTAGAAGGATTAATTGAAACACCGGCTTTGGCGCCAAGTTCTTTTATCCTGATTATTGTTCTATTAAGATGAACAACCTCCTCCTGATGAACTGTGATAAAGTTGCTTCCGGCGTCGATAAAATTTTTGATCAAAGGATCAGGATCTTTGATCATCAGGTGCGTATCGATCGGGAGTTTTGTTATTCTCCTTACCGCTTCTACTACAATTGGTCCGAACGTTAAATTGGGTACGAACTTGCCGTCCATTATATCGCAGTGAATCCAATCGGCCCCGCCGATTTCCGTATTTCTGATCTGCTGTGTTAAATTCGCGAAATCTGCCGATAAGACTGAAGGAGCTATTAATTTTGAGTTTTTCATGATCATTTATTCAAGGTGATTACAACATTTACACTGTCGCCTATTGATACCAGAGTACTTTCAGTCGGCTGCTGATCTACGACGGTATTCGGGAGCAAAGTTGTGGAATGAATATAAGTTCTCATTCCGATTTTCAGTGATACGCCTCTTAAAATATTTTCAGCTTCAATAAGTGATTTACCGAGTATATTAGGTACCCTTACCATTCCTATCTTGGGTCCAACGCTAACTTTAATCCAGACTTTTGTACCCATCGGAACTTCTTTCCCCTCCAGATATTGCTGTTCAACTATGAAGTCCGGCGGTAATTCCGATTCCACCTCTTCCACACTATCGAGAACAAGTCCCATTCTCTCCAGGTTGATCCTGGCATCTCTCACAGTTTTATTGATAAGAAATGGCATTTGGACCGTCTGAACTCCGCCGCTGACCGTCAGGTATATTCTCCGGTTTTCCTTAACTGTAGTATTTGCAAGAGGTTTCTGAAAAATAACTTCATTTTTCTTAAATCTTTCATCATACCTCGAAGTTTGAATTATCGGGTTCAAATTCAGATCGGTCAGAATTCCAATTGCTTCATCCTTATCTTTACCTATTACATCAGGTACTTTTAATTCCTCTGCACTAACATAATAAGGGAGAATAAAGTTATCTAGCAGAAGAAGAATAATAAGGATGCTGAGAATCAGAACTGCCGGAAATACAAAATATTTTCGAGGTATTTTTTTCATGCCTTAAATATATCAAACCATTGATTATTCTACAAAAATATTAAATCAAAAGAATGTATCTGCATAGCCTTTTGCCAATAGAATTTTTTTTGTTTAGTTTGTCTTTGAAACAAAATACAGTTTACCATGGGACAAATAATTTGCCTTTTTGAAGATAAAGAATACACCGGACTATTACCCCTGACTTATACCCGTCCGGTATATGACCTCAATTGTGGGATTCTATCTTTACGGGAAAAAGTGAAGATAAGATTTCCTAAATCAAAGATTGTGCTTCATTCAAGAGAATACCTAACTGCTGTAGTTAAAGAAAGGAACCCTGAGTTCAAGGTAAACGATTTAAGCGGTGATTCTATTTTATTCATCAACGGAAGACTCGTAATAAATAATACAATCGCAAAAATAATATCAAAGTTACCGGAAGATATTATTCTGCATAATGAAAACGGTGCTATCGCATTAAAGTTAAGTCGGAAGTATAATAACGGGGATCTGTTAGACGAGGAAGGTTTAGTTGATCTGAATAAGCTTGATTTTCTGCCTAAAGAAAATATCAGTGCCACTTTAATTAAATATCCATGGGAACTTATAAATCTCAACGGTTCTGAATTACAAAATGATTTTCATTTACTCACAGAAAAAAGAAAGCAACAAACAACAAATAATAAATTCACTGTTTTAAAAAACCGTAAACACATTTTTGCTCATAAGGACTCTGTAATTGATCCCTTTGTTGTACTGGACGCTTCGGATGGTCCTGTATATATCGGAAAGAATGTTCACATAATGCCGCACGTTTATGTGCAGGGTCCGGTATATATTGGTGATCATTCGATAATTAAGTCGAACGCAACGATCTATCACAATAGCAGTATCGGCAAAGTCTGTAAAGTTGGCGGAGAAGTTGAGAATTCAATTATCAATAGCTATTCGAATAAGCAGCACGATGGATTTCTTGGCCATTCATACCTCGGAAGCTGGATTAATTTAGGTGCCGGCACAAACAACAGCGACTTGAAAAATAATTACGGAATAATAGATCTCCATGTCAACGGGAAATCAGTTAGCAGCAGTTTGCAATTTGTTGGGCTAATTATGGGAGATCATTCGAAGACAGCAATCAATACGATGTTTAATACAGGGACTATTGTGGGAGTCTCATGCAATATATTCGGCACCGGATTCCCTCCAAGGTATATTCCATCTTTCACATGGGGCGGATCAGAATGGTTACGGACCTATAACTTATCCAAATCTAAAGAGGTCGCAGCGATTGTAATGAGCAGAAGAAATATCAACTTAACCGAAAGTGAATCGGCATTGCTGGATCGTGTATTCGAATTGACTTCCGCTGAAAGGAAAAGTTGATTCACACTTCCTTATATAACATTTGAGATGTATAAAAACTATCTTTACCTGCTTAGAGGAATTATTGAATTAAAGCCGATTCTAAAAAATTGCCGGTTAATGGAGGTATATACCCAGGAGAAGGACAAGCTATTTCTTTGTATCCTTAATGAAGAAAAAGAAATCTTTCATGTTATTTTATCCACAACACATAATAATTCCTTTTTTACAAAAAAGCATAATATTGCCAAAGCCAAAAAGAATACAAAAAATTTCTGGTCGGATTTTCTACCTGATCAGATTACAGGCATTTCAATAGCGGAATCCGACAGAGTCATTCGACTTGAACTTGGTTCTTCCAGACTTTATTTCCTAATAAGAGGTTCTAAATCTAACGTAATATTTTTGCGTGATGACAAGTATTCCCCATTCAAAAAAATATCCTCGACAGATCTCAATAACTTAGCGGATGAAATGAAGAATCTGAATTATATCGGTTCTTTTGAACAATTACAGAGCATTCTTAAAACAATGAACAAGAGTGAGATCTTAAATAAATACCGGTTTGTTGATAAATATATTTTGAATGAAAATGAGTTGAGGAGCAGAAATGGCGATACAAAACTAATCTCTATTTTTAAGGAAATTGTTTATGATTCAATAAGAATTGATTTCAATACAATAAAAAAAATAAAATCATTTAGACCAGTTGATTTTAAGTCAATCCCACAGTCCGAGGATCATCTGATTTTTGAAAGCTACTTTGATGCAATTAATAAATTCAATTCTATAAGCGGCGTGCAGGGAAATATCGCCGCCATCAAATCAGAAATTGATAAATACTTAAATCAGAGGATCGAAAAGATTGCCGGAAAAATAAACGACCTGAAAGCCCGTGTCGAGACAGGATCTAAAGAAGAAGAATATTCAAAAAAGGCCCATATTTTATTAAGTAATATTCATTTGCTTAAAAAAGGTATGAGGATTATTGAAGTAAATGAATTAGATGGCTTAACAAAAATTAATATAGCTCTCGATGAAAAATTATCACCCTCTCGAAATGTTGACAGACTCTTTGAGAAGTCCAAAAACGAAAGGATAAATTTTAAAAAGTCGATAGAGTTATATAAATCTACAGAACATGAATATTTCAATCTGATTTCTTTAAGAGACCGGCTCAAAAAGCAGATTTCAGTCGGAGAATTATTAGAAATCAAAAATAAACTTAAAATAAGAAGCAATATGAATTCTAAAACAGAAGAAGAAAAGATTAATTTCAGACATTTTCAAATTGACAATAAGTATGATATTTATGTAGGGAAGGATAGCAAAAACAACGACATGTTAACTACAAGATTTGCCAAACAGAATGATCTCTGGTTTCATGCCAGAAGTGTTCCCGGTTCACATGTCGTTCTACGTGTAAATAATACAAAAGAACCTGTACCCAAAAACATAATTAAAAAAGCTGCATCCGTTGCCGCTTTTTATAGTAAAGCTAAAACTTCCGGACTCGTTCCGGTTTCGTACACATTTAGAAAATATGTAACAAAGAAAAAGAATCTTGATCCGGGTCAGGTAATACTACTGCGAGAGGAAGTTGTTCTCGTACAACCCGAAATCCCGAAGGATGTTATACAGATTTCCGATTACCCGAATTAATCTTTGCTGCCCTGCCAGGTTTTCATACTGGTTGAGACTCCGAACAGAACCATAAATTTCTGAAATACGATGTCGGGCAATACTCCTCTGAAAATACCTACCAGCCTTAGAGTAACTGGTCTTCTTACAATAGTTTTTCTTTTTTTGATAGCACCGTAAACAATTGCCCTGGCAATAACTGAATGCGATTTTACCAGAGGGACAAGCATACTTCCGAGTATGTTGAGTTTAGCACCTGAGAACATACCGGTTTTTATGTAATAGGGATGAACCGAAGCAATATGGACTCCTTTTTTATTCGAATTCCAGGCTTCGAATCGCAAAGATTCTGTTAATCCATGCACTGCCCATTTTGTGGCGGAATACACAGAAAGGTCTGCAACACCGAGGATTGAAGATGCTGATGAAATATTAATTATATAACCGGAGTTTCTTTCCAGCATTTCCTTAAATACACTTCTGATTGTATAAACCAAAGATGTAAAATTCACGGCTATTGTTTTTTCCCATTCATCAACTGATCGATCAATAAGACTTCCGCCCTTCACATAACCCGCATTATTAATTAAAATATCTATACTACCCATGTCAAGCAATGCTCTATTTTTTAATTCCTCAACCTTAGATTTATCCGTAACATCACAGGTATAAGCAAAGACCTTACCGCCGTAAGTTTCGATTTCAGCTTTGGACTTTTGCAATTGATCGTGATTAATATCCCATATGGTAACTGAGGCTCCTTCTTTTGCCAATAATCTGGCAGTCTCAAAGCCAATCCCCATTGCCCCACCGGTAACGATGGCTCCTTTCCCTTTTAAGAACATTATTCACCTCATAATTCTTTTTGACGCAGACTATTATATTTGTAATTTAGAATAGATTTTTCGAAACTAAATTACTAAAGAGAGAACGATTTATCATCAAGTATTTATATGATAATTAAGGAAAAAGTCGAAAAAATTCTTATTATAAAATTACGTGGAATAGGCGACGTGGTTTTATCGACAATTGTGTTAGATAACCTCAGAGCCGATTTCCCCGATGCAAAAATTGATTACTTAACAGATTCTCCTTCTAAGCCCGGTCTCGAAGGACTTGAACAGATAAATTCTGTTATCGTATTTCCCAAAAAATTGTCCGGTAGAATAGGGCTCTTTTACGCTATCCGAAAAGCCGGTTATGACTTGATTCTTGATCTTTTCTCCAATCCAACAACGGCGCAATTATCAGCCCTAAGCGGAGCAAGATATAAGGCCGGTTTTCCTTATCAGGGACGGAAGTGGGCATATAACCTCTATGGACCTTCTGAAAGAGACCGATATCATTCTGCAGTACTGCATATTGAATTTTTAAAGTCAATAGGATTAGCTTATAATCGCAACAGTCTTTATTATTACATAAGTAATTCGGATATCTCTTTTGTAAATAGCTGGTTAGATAGTAATAGATTAAGTCATAAATCATATTTTGTTGTATCACCTTCCGGAGGTTGGCCCTCAAAGAAATGTCAACCCGAGAAATTTGCTGAAATAGCAAATGCGGTTCAAAAAAAGTACAGTCTTCCCGTATTAACGATTTGGGGTCCTGAAGATTTCCAGGATGCAAGTAAAATCTTTGAACTAATTAACGGGTCGAAATTTCTTGCTCCGGCCACAACCATCAGACAGATGGCTTCGTTTATTGCAAACGGGCTTTTTATGATAGCCAATGACAGCGGTCCGATGCATATATCAACTGCGGTTGGAACACCTGTTTTGAGTCTCCATGGGCCAACCAATCCATATCACCAGGGTCCTTATGGTGAAAAGCACGAGTGGATTAATCTAAGTGAACTTGACTGTATAACCTGTAATTTGCTCGAATGTCCAAGGAACCATGAGTGTTTTAGAGACCTACCATTAAATCGCGTATTAGAAAAAGTTGAGAACCTTGTAAATAAAAACAAACTGCTCGTATTGAATTGAAAAAACTTGAATTGATTTTCAGGCGTTTATTACTGAACCTTCTTCTGCTAATCAAAAAAAGACCGGATAAAACAGGGCCGTCGAATTTAAATAGCAATTCCAGAATTCTTTTTATAAGATTGAACAGAATTGGTGATGCACTGGTTTCTACTCCATTACTATATGAAGTAAAGAAAAACCTGAAGTGTCATGTTTCCGTTTTGGCCAGCAGGCATAATTATTTTATTTTTAATAATCCTTCACTTGCTGATGAAGTTATTATTTTTGATAAAAAAGTAAAAAGCATCTCATCACTTGTCCGGTTTATCAATGAAAAAGAATTTGACGCGATTATAGATCTTCACGATGATATTTCAACTACAGTTAGCTACATTATCGCATTTGCAAAGTGTAGAAATAAAATCGGATTATGTAAAGGAAATGAAAACCTTTATTCTCTTTGCGTTGAAAAGCCGGATCCGTCAAAACATCATGTAGTCGATAGAATAATGAAATTTACCGAAGCTTTCAATATTAATTCCGATTTAAGAAAGGTAAATATTATTTATAATCCGCTTCAGGATTCAGTGCATATTGCTGAAGAATTTATAAAAAAGCATTTTAAGGAGAATAATTTCCTGGTTGGTATAAATATTTCCGCCGGTAGCGACGCAAGATTCTGGGGAATTTCAAGATTTAAAGAGTTGATAAAAAAAATTAGCGAATATGGAATAAATATCGTCCTGCTTTGTCTCGAACGCGATTTGAAATCTGCGTGGGAGATTTCCGGCAGAGATATTCCTATTTTCTACAGGCCCAGGTTTGATGAATTTGCGGCAATGATTAAGAAACTTGACCTTTTGTTCACACCGGACACATCTATAGTACATTTAGCTTCGGCATTCCAGATTCCAATGTTCGGTTTATATGTTAAGTACAATACCAACGATCTAATCTGGCATCCCTATGGATCGCCTTTCGAAGCGATTATTACAGGAGAACCTAATTTAGAAAATGTATCTTTTGAAACAGTAAATGAAAAATTTATCCCATTTTTTGAGAAATACTTTTATGAGTTCAAATCCAAAACATCCTGAAGACCAAAAAATTTACAACTGTAAAAATTTTACAGGTTACAAACCTTGTTTCCCCGACCATAATTGCTGGGAACAGGGATGCAAAAACCATAATCCGGTCGGCACAAAGATTCTTATTATCAACCTTGATGCTATGGGAGATGTTCTAATGACAACAGCTCAGTTACCCGGTATAAAAAGAAAATATCCAGAATCTACAATCTACTGGGTAACATTAAAAAATGCTGTCGGCCTACTTCAGAATAACCCCTACATAGATAGAGTATTTCCATTCGAATATGAAACTGAGTTGGTTCTTAGTATGATGGAGTTTGACGTCATTATGAATGTCGATAAATCTCAAAGATCCTGCGCTCTATTAATGAAACTAAATGCTAAGGAAAAGCTCGGTTTCGGATTGAGTGAGAATCTTAAAATAATACCGTTGAATAAAGGGGCTTTTTATAATTACCAGCTCGGTATGGATGACAATCTCAAATTCAAAATCAATCAGAGAACCGGTCAGGATTACCTCGCAGAAACTTTTAATCTGGATTACAGATTGGATGATTATACTTTCAGGTTTACTGAAAGTGAAATTAGTTTTATTGAAGATTATAAAGTTGCTAACGGTATTAGTCCAGCAGATGAGATTATTGGATTTAATACCGGCTGCTCCCTCCTCTTCCCGAATAAAAAAATGACCATAGATCAGCATATTGCTCTGATTGAAAAGTTCCTCTCATTCTATCGTTATAAAGTAATGCTGCTCGGCGGACCGGAAGACGAAGAAAGAAATAGAATTATCGCATCCAACTTTCACGGAAAAGTTATTAATACTCCAACAAATGGAGGCGTTAGAAAAGGTGCCTGCTATGAGAGTATACCGCAGGTTATCATAACCGGGGATTCATTCGGCATGCATCTGGCAATCGCACTTAAAAAATACGTAATTGCATGGTTCGGGCTAAGTTGCTGGTCCGAAATAGAACTTTATGGAAGAGGCGTTAAATTATTTCCTGAAGACCTGTTTTGCGCTCCCTGCTGGAAAAAGGAATGCCCTTATAACCTGGAATGTATTCAAATGATCGACCTTGAAAAGATCGTATCTGAAACAGTAAAATACTTCGACGGAAAAGAGCTTGAACCGGCAAAGAAGTAAAATATTATTTTCAGAGGGTAAACACCACAAGCCGCTTGTATTAGATGGAGCATCCGGAACATATTTAGCACAAAAAGGTTTTCTCGCTCACCCTTATTTGTGGTATTCACATTTAAATTTGGATGATCCCAAATCTGTTAAAAACATGCATTCGGAATACATTAATGCTGGGGCCGGAATCATTACTACCAATACATTCAGAACAAATCCGGCGGCTTTTAAGAAATCCAATATCGGTGTAACAAATTACGAACTTGTAAATAGAAGTGTAAAAATCTCCGTTGAAGCAATTGGAGAAAAAAATATAATAATTGCCGGTTCGAACGCTCCTGCTGAAGACTGCTATCAGACTAACCGAACTATATCCCTCTTCGAACTTGAATACAACCATAAAAAACATATTGAGATGCTTTGGAATGCAGGATCTGACTTCATACTTAATGAAACGCAAAGTCACTGGGATGAAATTGAAATTATCTGCAAATTCTGCAGCGAAAATAATCTGCCTTATGTAGTATCCTTATATTTCAATGAGAACCTTAAAATACTGAGCGGAGAAGAGTTAGGAGAAATAATTAACTTTGTAATAAGTTATAATCCATTAGCCATTAGTTTTAATTGTGTAAGTCATCAAACTATCCGGAAGTTTCTTGTGCAAAAAAAAATTGAATTTCCAACAGGATTCTATTTGAATTGTGGATTAAGCCTCGTAGCAGAAAATATGATTTCTTACTGCATGGAACCTGAGACCTACGCAGAGACTGTTCGGAACATTATTGGTCCGGATACTGTATTTATTGGTTCGTGCTGCGGATCATCTCCCCTGCACACAGCAAAGTTAAAGGAGCTTATTGGTGAACTATATTGAAATAAAAGCCCCTGCAAAAATAAATATCGGCTTGAAAATTCTTAACAAGAGAAGCGACGGATATCATAACCTTTCGACCCTTTTCTATCCTCTTAATGATATATACGATAAACTGACATTCAGAAAATCTGATCATTTTGAATTCCATTGCTCAGACCCGTCCCTTCCATACGATGAGGGAAATCTTGTCGTAAAAGCTGTAAGGCTACTTGAGCAGAAATTCAAAAAAATAATGAATGTATTTATTGAATTGAACAAGAATATTCCTTCAGGTGGTGGACTTGGCGGTGGAAGTTCAGATGCAGCTGCTACTTTGTTATCGCTCAACGAGATGTTTAACCTCTCGTTAAAGTCCGAACAATTGATCGAATTATCTTTAATACTCGGCTCTGATGTTCCTTTCTTTATTAAATCCAAACCTGCTATCGGTACTTCGCGGGGTGAAATACTTGAGCAGATTGATCTGGAAATTGAAGAATTTATACTTGTTGTCAATCCAGGAATAAATATTTCTACAAAAGAAGCATTTAAGAATATCTCACCGGATAATACCGGGATTAACTTTAATAATTTTATAAAAAACAGTAAACCGGATTATGAATTAATGAAGTTATTAGCTACAAACGATTTTGAATCTTATGTGTTTACCAGGCATCCTGAAATAGGCCGGATTAAAGAAGAATTGTACAATTGCGGAGCCGTATTTGCATTACTTTCCGGGAGCGGGTCTTCGGTTTATGGAATTTTTAAAACCGAAACAGAGGCCTTAAATGCAGTTAATGTTCTGCCTAAAAATTATTTTTGTCGCGTAAATATTCCTGATTATTAACTTCGAAAATGTCGTATTCATTCGGTTTAAAATGATAAGGTAAATTGATTTCGAATGTCGTCCCGGGATTGTTTTCCGTACCGATTCTTGAAGGACTAATTACGCTGATAGTCCCTCCGAACATTTCGACGATCTCTTTAACAATTGCCAGCCCCATTCCTGTTCCTTCATGTTTTGATTTATCTACATTGGTTGCCCTGTAAAATTGATTAAATATCCGGGGTTGTGATTCTTTTGGTATTCCAATCCCATTATCACTGAATGCAATCATAAAACGGTTTTCACTTTCATAAATCACTATTTCTATAATGCCATTCTGATTTACATATTTCACTGCATTTGAGAGTAAATTAGATAGGGCCAATTCCAACAGAACCGAATCTGATTTGATCTTTTTATTAACCTCTCTTTTATCTATTAAATTAAGTGTGATCGATTTGGACTTGATAGTTTCAAGCTGTTTATCTATTAATGATTCCATTAGGTTTTTTGCATCAATATCTTCTGTGGTACGGACATCAAGAATTTTCAGTTTAGAAATCCTTAATAAATCATTCAACAGTGAGATTGTTTCTTCCGTCCGTTGCTTAGCCCTGAACAATTTGCGTTCTACTTCAGAATCCACCGGTCCAACATATTTTTGAATTACAAGATCAAGTATTGAATATGTTGCGGCAACCGGAGTTTTAATCTCGTGAACCACCCCGATGAGGTATTTCTGTTTTGCTATTTCCGATTCGTTTAATTTTTCGAGTGTTGTTCTAAGCTGCTGTTCCCTTTTATATAATTGTTTGCTGATTTTATTAGCAATGTAAACGCTAACAAATAACATGAAAGAGAAAACTATGATGAATAGGATATCGTAAATCAGAGTTTGTGGACGCACATTAGTATATAACCCGTGAATAAAATGCCGGCCGACCATATCATATCTCTGAAACATTGCGAGTAGACCGAAAGATGCACTTACCAGTCCGGCAGCAAGATAAACTATTTTACCTGGCAGAATCAGACTGCCGATAATCATATGAAAAATGAAGAATAGGTGAAGTGGTGACTCAATAAGACCGGTATAATAGACAACATACATTAGCGCAATCAGATCGAGACCCATCTGAATGATTGAAAGGTGAAGACAGTTGAAACTACCAGCTTCACATCCAATAAATCTCCGTGTGTAATGGATTGTTACATTGTAGACAAGAATTACGAATGAGATTGCAAGCGTAGCAATTATTTGTGAGCTTGTAAGCTGAAAGTTTGCAAGCAACTCGCCTAATACAACAAACGCAACCAGCATTACAACTGCGAAATATCTGAGACGGATAAACCAGAGGTTTCGAATTCTTATTGCACGCCAGAATTCTCCGTAGTGATGTGCCCAGTCGGGGATGAGAGAAATCATGATCACTCTTCAATTATGAATAAACTGATCAAATCTTTCTAAATGCAAAATAGACAATAGGAATAACAAAGTAAATTTCAGAGCCGCCCTGGGACGGCCCTGAAAAATTAACTCAAGCAATATAACGTCCACGTTTTACATAATGAGTATGAAGCAGTTCATGCGATAAGTGCGAACATGGCCCTTCAGTCAGAAATTCCTTGTAGATTTTCACTACATGCGGATTATCATGAGATTTTCTCAATTCAAGCGATTCATCCTCGGCATAAATAGCTTTAGCACGTAATGATCTTATCTCCGGAGTAGTTGGAATTGGTTGACCGCCGCCTCCCAGACATCCTCCGGGGCAGGCCATGAACTCAATGAAATGGCATTCAGAGAACTTACCGCCTGCTTTTATATCGTCCATAATTTTCTTTGCATTGGCTGTACCGTGAGCAACTGCAACTTTAAGAGTAGCTCCTTTCAGCCAGTCCCAATCCGGCACAAGTGATTTTAGCAGTTCGGGTACCGGACCAACGACGTTACCAACAGGAATTTCCATATACTTAATTCCATCAAATCCGCGGAGAGGTATAATGTTTGCTTTCTCAAAAACATCTTCTGCTTTCTTACCAAGTACAAATTCAACAACCGATCTAATGGCTGCTTCCATAACACCGCCTGTTGCACCGAATATAAGTCCCGCTCCGGATGCCTCGCCAAAAGGTGAATCGAAATCGCTTTTAGGCATTTCCGGAAGGTTTATTCCGGCTTCTTTAATCATTCTGGCCATTTCACGCGTTGTAAGACCGTAATCAACATCCTTGTAGCCGCTATCATTCATTTCCGGACGGTTGCATTCGAATTTCTTTGCAGAGCAAGGCATAACGGCAACAGAAACAATATCGGCCGGATCGATACCTGCCTTCTGTGCATAGAATGTTTTAATCAGTGCACCGAACATCTGTTGCGGCGATTTAGCCGAACTGAGATTATCCAGATATTCTGGATAATAATGCTCAATAAATTTGACCCAACCCGGCGAGCATGAAGTAAACTGCGGCAGAGCGACTTGTTCCTTCTTAACAAGCGCTTTATATAATCTCAGAATCAGTTCAGTACCTTCCTCTATAATCGTCAGATCGGCTGTAAAATTGGTATCGAACACTTTATTAAAACCGATTCTTCTTAAAGCTGTATTTAACTCGCGCGTCATCGAATGTCCGGCGCCAAGACCGAACTCTTCGCCAATGGCAGCCCGGGGTGATGGAGCGGTTTGTATAACTACATGCTTTTTAGGATCATCGATAGCAGCCCAGATTTCATCCGAAGGATCGTTCGCACGTAAGGCTGCAGTGGGACATCTGTTGATACACTGACCGCAATTGATACAAATTACATCGGCAAGAGGTTTTTCCAGAAAAGTTCCGATATGAGTTTTATCGCCTCTTTCAACCGCTTCGAGAACGCCTACTTCCTGTAAATCGATACAGGTTCTAACACACCGCTTACAAAGAATACATTTACTCATATCCCGGATTACCGAATATGATGAATTGTCAATCTCATATTTCGGTTCTTCTACATGTCCGAAAGTATAATGATCGATTCCGTATTCTTTAGCTAAGGACTGAAGTTCGCAGTTTCCGTTTCTAAAACAGGAATAACACTCACCATAATGTTCGCTCAACAGCAGGTCTATAACATGTTTTCTTGCTTTTCTAACCATCGGTGTAGAAGTTTTAATTTTGATAGGTGCGGTAATTGGGAATGCGCAGGAAGCCTGGAGCGTTCTCATTCCCTCAACTTCAACAACGCAAACACGGCAGACACCTGCAACACAAAGGTCTTCATGATGACACAATGTAGGTATGGTAATTCCTGCCTGTTTACAAGCATCAAGAATTGTTGTGCCCAACGGAACAGAGATTTTCTTTTCATTTATTTCAACAGTAATCATTCCTCCGATAGCCGAAGTATCTTTCGGTTTTTCGATTGTATGAGGAGTTTGACTAACCGGTGCTCTAAAATCACCTTTACTTTCCATTTGCACCTCCATTTCCGTTAAATATTTCGTCTTTGAAGTTTTCGAGAATTGATAGAAATGCGTTCGGGCTCGATTGTCCTAAACCGCATTTTGAAGCAACCTGCATTGTTTTACCGAGTTCTTTCAACTGATTGATATATCCGAAACGATATTCCCCTTTTTCGATCATTTCAATTCCTTCAAGGAGTTTAACATTTCCTATTCTGCACGGAGTACACTGACCGCATGATTCCTCAACAAAAAATTCCATAAAGTTTTTAACAACATGAAGCATATTCCTCGAATCATTAAATATCATTATCGAGCCGCCTGTTGAAACATCTTCATATGCAAGAGTTCTGTCGAACTGCGATTTTGGTATACACACTCCCGATGCGCCTCCAACCTGAACTGCTTTAGTGTTTTTTGCACCTACGAGAGAGAGTAACTCCGATATTTTAGTGCCCCATTGCAATTCATAAACTCCGGGTTTTTCACAATCCCCCGAAACTGAGAACAATTTAGAACCGGATGATTTATCCGTCCCGTGTTTTCTAAACCACTCTCCTCCTTTTGTAACAATGTGTGGAATAGAAGCAAGAGTCTCAACGTTATTTACAACTGTAGGCTTTCCCATGAATCCGGTATTTACCGGATAAGGAGGGCGGTTGCGTGCTTCGCCCCTGTTTCCTTCAAGAGATTCAATAAGAGCAGTTTCTTCACCGCATACGTATGCACCCGAACCAAGACGTATCTGGATGTCAAAATCAAATCCTGCTTTATTCAATATGTTTTTACCTAAGAGATTATCCTTTCTCATTACTTCGAGATAGTCTTCAAGTGATTTCAACATATACTCATACTCACCTCTCAAATAAACAATACCCTTGGTAGCACCGATTGTATATCCAGCAATCACCATACCTTCGAATACCAGTTCCGGATATTCAAGCAGGAGGACCCGATCTTTAAATGTGCCCGGTTCACCTTCATCCGCATTACAAATGATATACTTCTGATCCGCAAGTGCTGCTGCAACAATCGTCCATTTTGTAGCCGTCGGAAAACCCGCGCCGCCTCTGCCTTTAAGTTTAGAGTCGCGCAATTCAAAGAGAACGTCCTCCCTTGAGAGACTGAGAATTTTCTTAACGGCTTCGCCGCGGATATATTTTGAAAATATCACTTCACCTTTTCTTTTTTTCTTTTCCATTGCCGGCCTCACTTCAACTCATTAAGAATCTGAACAGCTTTTTCCGGAGTAAGCTTGTAATAGACCCGTTCGTTAACGATCATGGCCGGACCCTGATCGCACATACCGACACAATTTGCATATTCAAGTGTGAACTTAAAGTCCTTTGTAGTCTCACCGAATTTAATTCCGAGTTCGCGTTCTATTGCAGCGGCAACCATTTTTTTACCCTGCAAATCGCAAGATATTGTCTGACAGAGTCTTACAATATATTTCCCTTTAGGAACAGTATTGAGGAACGAATAAAAGGAGATGACACTAAAGACTTCCACCGGATGAATATCGAGGAGTCGAGCAACTTCCTGCTGCGCAAAATCGGGAATATGTTTGTGCTTTCTCTGAATATCCTGAAGAATCGGTATAAGAGACGAGCGATCCTTTCCGTATTTTTCAACGAGCTGTTCGATTTCGTCTGTCATAGCATTTTTTTCTAATACGAGCATCTTACTTCACCTCCTTTTTCTTCAGAAGGTTTTCAACTTTCTGAACGAGTTCTTCGGGTGATATCGGTTTTTCCACAAAATCGTCAACCGGTACAATCTCGCTTTTTCCGAAATCAAGTCCGATTGCTTTCGAAACCGAAGTGTACATAAGTATTGGAGTTTTAATCCCTTCCTTGCGGAATTTTTGAGCCAGATAAAATCCGTCGTCCGGTTCATCCATCATCACATCAAGAATTATGAGAGCCGGCTTTTTCGATTTCACTATTTTGTAACCATCGGTTGGATTACCGGCAGTTATAACATCGTGACCTTTCGATTTTAACACCAGAGAACTCGCGTCAAGGATATCGGGATCATCATCAATAATAGCAATTAGTGCCATATACTTCTCCTCTTTGTTAAGTTAGATTTATAGGTAAATTAATTGTGAATGTTGATCCTTTTCCATATTCCGATTCGATCTCTATAAGTCCGAAGTACGAATCGACTATCCTCTTTACAATGCTAAGGCCTAATCCTGTTCCGCTTATTCCTCGTGTTCTCTCATTCTTGGCCCTGTAGAATTCAGTAAACAATTTTTTCTTTTCCTCCTGTTTCATACCGATCCCGGTATCTTTGACTTTAAGAATAACATAACCACCTGAAGAAGTAAGACAAACCTCTATCTTCCCTTTATCCTTATTGTATTTAACTGCATTACTGATCAGGTTAGTAACAATCCTTGCAATTTCATTCGAATCGGCTTTGATCATTGGAAGATCAGAATCCGCTTCGTATTTTATATTCAACTCTCTGCGAGATATTTCCAGTTCCAGCATTTGCAGAGTTGAACTTACAACATCAGCAATATTTACTTCAGTAATCTCACGCTCTTTGGTTTTAAGTTCCATCTTTGATATATCGAGCAGATCATTTACAAGATCTGTTAAACTTTTCAGTCGGCTGTTAGACCGGTTCAAATAATCAAGTTCTTTTTCTGGAGTAAGTTGGATTGACCTGTCGAGTATGATATTGATAAATCCGCGAACAGCAGCAAGTGGTGTTTTCAACTCGTGAGCAACCATCGATACAAACTGATTTTTAATTATTTCAATCCGTTTGTATTCTGTTATGTTACTTAGGACAACAACAACACCGGCAAGGCTTCCGTCAGGGTGAGGAATTGGAGTACATGCTGCCTCTATAAAAAGATCACCGCCCTCTTTTTGAAAATACTCTGTAGTGTAACTTTTTATTAAAAATTTTTCTGAAGCAAATATTTTTTTAACAATATCGACTATCTGTACCGGAAGTTTACTGATTATATTTCCGCCGATATTCAGATTGGACAGGTTAAGCATTTTGAGAGCGGAATAATTATGGTAAACAACGTCCCCGTTTACATTGATTACAATTACACCTTCACTAATCGATTTAATTATTGCATTAAGTCTCGATTTCTCTGAAGCCAGTTCAAGAAGGTTTTGTTCTCTTTCTCTTTCATGGCGTTCGACGTCCAGAATCAGTTTACGCTGTTTAATTCCCTGTTCAACCTGATAGATCAGTTCCTCGGGAGAAAAGGGTTTCTGGATATACCCGAATGCCCCGAGACGGGTCGACTGAATTGCAGTGTCGTAACTTGCGAATGCTGTAGCGATAAAACAGACTGTATTAGGATGAATTTGTTTAATTTCCTTAAGTACATCCAATCCGTCAATGTCAGGCATTTTTAAGTCGATTATTGCAACATCAAAGTCCGCACCTATTCCAAGCTTTAATCCTTCTGTACCGTTTTCAGCTGCAGACACAAGATATCCTTCTTCTTCGAGAAGTCTCTGCGTACCGAGCCGTAGACCTTTTTCGTCATCGACTATTAAAATATTTCCTTTATTCTGGTCCATTAAATGAAGGTCAGTTATTATTTTTTTTAATAAACAAAATTTTCCAGTTTGGAGATCAACTCATCAACAACAACAGGTTTATTCAAAATGCCGTCGCATTTAATCCATTCTTTTTCTTCTTTACTAGAAGTGCTGAATTTGAAACCGGTTTCATAGGTAGCTGAAGTGAGCATAAAAACAGGTATTTGTTTGCCATGATCTGTTTTTTTCATTTTATAGCAGAGGATAAATCCTGAGTCCATCTGTTCCATAATTAAATCAACAATAGCTGCATCGGGTTTTTCCTGCTGGAATAATTTGAATCCTTCTTCTGCAGATTCGGCTGTAATAACATTAAAACCTTTTATCTCGAGCAGAATTTTGTTCTGTTCAAGCAAATCCAAATCATCGTCCACCAGCAAGATTTTTTTTACTTTTTCTGTAATCATAACTATTCCATTAGTTCATAATTGGGTTTATAAAACTTAATTTAGCCGGGAGAGAGATAATAAATACAGTACCCATACCTTCCGTACTGCTCACCTTAATATCCCCTTTATGCATTTTTATAATTCCGTAGGAAATTGCCAATCCAAGCCCTGTTCCCTTTCCCATTTTTTTTGTTGTAAAAAATGGAGTGAATACTTTCCCTATATTCTCACTCGGGATTCCGCATCCCGAGTCGATAACCTCTATAAATAGGTTCTCTTCGTTCCGGTTAATGTTAATGGTAACTTTTTTATTGGAAGAATTTTCTAAAGCCTCGCAGGCATTTGTAATTATGTTTATGAATACCTGTTTTAACTGGTCAGAGTCCCCGTAAATTTCATTCTGCCCGATCTGGTTATTTACTTCAATTAAAACTTCTCTGAATTCAGGATTAATTCTAACCTGTTTTGTTATGTTTGAAATTATTTCAGAGATATTAACAGGTCCGAGACGAAGTTTACCCTGTCTGGCAAAATTCAGAAGATTGGAAACAATATTTTTGCATCTGTTAGCTTCATCAATAATTAATTTCAGATCCTCTCTGCTTTGAGGATCGTTATCGAACTTCTCAATTTTCCGGCGAAGCATTGAAGCATAGAGCATAATAGAACCGAGCGGATTATTAATTTCATGAGCAACACCAGCCGCGAGCTGGCCGATTGATGCAAGTTTTTCGGCACTGTGAAGCTGCTCCTGGGTATCTTTTAATTCCTTATAAGCGGATTCCAGCTTATCAATAAGGAACGGAAGGCACATATCGTCTTCGGCCAGATCTTTCGCAATTGCAACTGCGTATTCGCGGCAAGTAGGATAGCCGCAGGATCCGCAATTCAATTCGTCGGATTTGGAATATTTATTAGTCCTGGATAAGATACTTCTAATTTCCTCATCGGACGGCATCGGTTTTCTCTGGTTCTTATCATGAAAATCCCGTCTAAGATTAAGATCGCGGCTGTTGTATAAAGTACTTTTCCATTCGTGTTTATCAAATGAATTGATATTACTATTGATAAAATTGATAACCGTTTCTCTTCTCGAGTAGAAATTAAGATCCGAATCGACAGCAGGACCGCTAATACAACCTTCGCAGAATAAAATATCCACAAACTTCGATTTAATTTTTTTATCCGCAATTTCCTGGATTATTTCTTCGACCCGTTCTTTCCCTTCAACAACAATTATTTCCTTTTCCAGAATATCGCCGGATATATTGGCGGTTTTCAAGAGTCCGCCTGTAAGTGGGAATGATTTTCCCATAAAAGCATGAGGAGGATCAAGTTCGGTTTCCTCGAGAGTTTCAAGTTCCACTTTCTGGTATTCAAATATTTCTTTTAGTTCGGTAAATGTAAGAACCGCATCAACCGCATCGCTTACAGAGCTTTCCTTATATTCACTTTTCTTTGCTACGCATGGGCCAATAAAAACTACTTTTACATCTTTACCGAAATTCTTTTTAAGGTATCTTCCCATGGCAACCATAGGTGAAACAACTCTCGCAACATTCGGGATTATATCTACAAAATATTTTTCTATCCAGTTGAAAACCGCTGGACAAGCACTGCTTATGATAGTTTCACCTGAGTTGTTTTCAGAATACTCGCTATAATATTTACTTATTAGATCCGCACCGAATGCGGCTTCCGTAACCATTTTAAATCCGATCTTTCTTAGTGCCGAAGCAATTTTATAATAGTTATTCGGGAATGAAGCCGGGAATGAAGGTGCAAGCATTGCAATTGCATTACCGGTCGGCAGTATCTGATCAACAACAACCTCTATGTCGCTAAATATCTGTTTCGCATTCTGAGAACAGACCTTTACACAATGTCCGCAGCTTATACATCTTTCTTCAATCACAACGGCCTGGCCGTTAATTACCCTGATAGCCCTGGCCGGACACTCTCTAATACAGGAGTAGCACCTTTTACATCTCTGAGCAATAGTTGTAACAATTCCGTGCAACATACAGACCGTTCTTCCTTTAGGAACTAAACTTCTTCCAGAACCTTTTTTCTGTTAACATATTTAGTATGAAGAATTTCGTGAGCCGCATGACCGTTCGGTTCGCCCAGAAATTCCTTATATAATTTTTTAACCGATTCATTTTCGTGAGATCTTCTGTTTTTCATCTTTGTATCGATATCATAAAGTGCCTGGACACGCTTCTTAATTTTTTCGGGTTTCTGATGAATCGGCTGACCGCCTCCGTTTATGCATCCGCCGGGACATGCCATTACCTCAATAAAATGGTATTTCGATTCGCCTTTCTCTATCTGGTCGAGAACCGGTTTAACGTTGCCTATTCCGTTCACAACAGCAACATTAATTTGAAGTCCGTTGATGGTTACCGAACTCTCTTTGATACCTGAGTTGCCTCTTATATCAGTAAGTTCAAGTTTCTTCAGTTCTGTGCCGGTAAGCTTGCTATAGGCAGTTCTAAGAGCTGCTTCCATAACTCCGCCGCTTGTACCGAAAATTGCTGCGGCGCCTGTAGATTCACCAAGAGGATTATCGAATTCCTCTTCAGGTAATTCATCAAAATCAATTCCCGCCATTTTAAATAAACGTACCAATTCTCTGGTTGTAAGAACCGCATCCACATCGGGAAGATGTTCTTCGGTAAGTTCGGGCCGGTTCGATTCGTACTTTTTGACCGTACAGGGCATAATGGAAACGACATAAATATTTTCCGGTTTCAATCCCATCTTTTTTGCATAGTAGGTTTTAAGAATTGCTCCTTCCATTTCATGAGGAGATTTACAAGTTGAAACATGTTCCAGCAATTCGGGGCGGTTCTGCTCAATATACTTCACCCATCCCGGGCAGCAGCTAGTAAACATAGGTAAAGAACCGTTGTCGGAAATTCTGGATATGAGCTCTGTCGCTTCTTCCATAATTGTTAAATCAGCTGCAAAATTAGTATCGAATACTTTCTTGAAACCGAGCCTTTTTAAACCGCTTATCAGCTGTCCGGTAACATTTGCACCCAGTGGCATATTATACTCTTCACCAAGAGTAGCTCTTACGGCAGGAGCTATCTGAGCGATAGTAAATATTGTTTTATCGTTCAATACATTCATTACTTCTTTCGAATGACTCTTCTCTCTCAAAGCCGCGGTAGGACAAACAAGAATACATTGCCCGCAAAGGATACAATCGCTAACATTTAGTCCTTTGTTAAAAGGTGTAGTAACATTGCTTATGAAACCTCTGTTTGTAAAATCGATAGCTCCGATTTTCTGAACCTCATTGCAGGTTCTAACACATCTGCCGCAGAGTATACATTTAGCAGGGTCCCTTTCCATAGATGCACTTGAAATATCTATTGCATGATCCTTCCTAACACCTGTGTACCTGTGTTCCCGGATCGAATATTTCTCGGATAGGTCCTGTAATTCGCAATTCTTGTTTCTTACGCATATAAGGCAATCCTGCGGGTGATTTTCAACAAGCAGTTCGATGATAGTTTTTCTGGCAATTCTGACGCGCGGTGAATTTGTCTGAACCTTAATCCCTTTTCCGACGGGATAGGCACAGCTCGGGATCAATCCTCTCATTCCATCAACTTCAACAACGCAGATTCGGCACGCTCCGGTGGGGAACATATCTTTCATATGACATAGCGTAGGTATATGAATTCCGACAGATTTAGCAGCATCAAGGATAGTCATTCCTTCTTCGGCATTAACCTTTATATCATTTATTAACAACTCTACCATTCTAAGCTCCGTTTCAGTATTAATTTATAGCAATGGCATTGAACCGGCACGATTCAAAGCACATTCCGCATTTAGTGCATTTCAGTTCAATTATATGATGCGCCTGTTTTTTCTCGCCGACAATTGCTTCTACCGGACATTTCCTCAAACAGACACCGCAGCCGTTACAAATCGAAGGATCGATCTGAAACGTAAGAAGCTCTTTACAGACTTTCGCTTCACATTTACGTTCGAATAAATGCTCTTCATATTCTTCACGGAAATATGTTAAACCTGAGATTACAGGGTTTGGTGCGCTCTGTCCTAATCCGCATAATGAAGTATCACGGATTACATCGGCGAGTCTCTGTAAATGTATAATTCCTTTAAATCTTTGGAGTTGATCGAGTTTATTCCCGTTCGAGCCGTAGCTAACAGGAATCCTTTCGATTATTTCGAGCATTCTTTTAGTACCCTCGCGGCACGGAACACATTTACCGCAGCTCTCATTCTGAATAAACGTAAGGAAATATTTTGCAACATCCACCATACAGGTATCTTCATCCATAACCACAAAACCGCCGGATCCCATCATGGCGCCGACTTTTTTAAGAGATTCATAATCAACTACAGTATCCATAACAGATTCTGGAAGGCATCCTCCCGACGGTCCGCCGATTTGCACAGCTTTAAATTTCTTACCATCCGGAATTCCACCGCCGATATCGAATACAACATCCCTCAGAGGTATACCCATAGGTATTTCAACCAGGCCGCTATTAGCTATTTTACCGCTCAGTGCAAATACTTTAGTCCCTTTACTTTTCTCAGTACCCAGAGAAGAAAACCATCCGGATCCGCGATTGATAATTGAAGTAATGTTTGCGAAGGTTTCTACATTGTTAATTACAGTCGGTTTTCCCCATAATCCAGCATCGGTAGGATAAGGAGGTCTTGGCCGGGGCATTCCCCTCTTACCTTCGATAGAAGCAATGAGCGCGGTCTCTTCGCCGCATACAAATGCACCAGCACCTTTTTTAATTTTGAGATCGAAATCAAAATCACTGTTGAGAATATTTTTACCGAGAAGTCCGTATTCGCGGCACCGTTCAATTGTATTCAGCAGTCTTTCAATTGCAAGAGGATATTCAGCACGGCAATAAATATATCCGAATGATGCACCGATCGCATATCCGCCTAAAATCATACCTTCAACAACTTTGTAAGGGTCACTTTCAAGAACCGACCGGTCCATGAAAGCGCCGGGATCACCTTCATCGGCATTGCAGATTATGTACTTGGTTTCGGAATCTTTTTTATGGGCCATTTCCCATTTAAGGCCTGTTGAAAATCCTCCGCCTCCGCGACCGCGTAATCCGCTCACTTTTATTTCTTCAACTACTTTTTCAGGTGTAAGAATTCTTAATGCTTTATCTAGTGCTTTGAATCCTCCGTTGGCAATATATTCGTCAATCGATTTAGGATTTATGATACCGCAATTTTCAAGAACAACTTTTAATTGTCTTTTGAAAAAAGGATTATCGTTCATTGACGGAACAGTTTCGTTTCCAATTCCGTATTTACCCAGCAATTTCTTTTTATAAACACCTTTTTGAATTACCGTTGTCTTTATAAAATCCGGAACATCCTTTACAAATATTTCGCAATACGATATTCTGTCCTGTCCCGGTAGCTTTATGTCAACAATCGGTTCTTTAGCACAATAACCGATACAGCCGGTTGGGATTATCGATGCGGCAATTTTATTTTTTTCTAATTCCTCTTCAATTACTTTTCTTACTTTTTCTGCGCCGGACGCAAGCCCGCATGTTCCCATACCGATGAATATTAAAGGAACATCCTGACTGATATATTTCAGAGTTTTAAACAATCCGGTAAATTTAGTCTTACAAACTTCATCCTGATGACAAAGTGGTCCGTCAGTACAGCATGCAATAAACTGCTCACATGGAGTTTCAATAGAATGCCAGCATTGGTCGCAACATTTATCAATATAATTTTTCATTCTTCAACCACCTCGATTACCTTCTCTTTTTTAAGAGCTTCTTCTTTTCTGTATTTACTTATAATCTTAGGTATTTCTTTAACTGTTATCCTGCCGTAATATTCATCGTTAATATTTATAACCGGTGCAATACTGCAAGCACCAATACATGCAACTGTTTCGAGGGTAAATAGTTTGTCGCGGGATGTTTGTCCGGCACAAATTCCAAGTTCGTGTTCGAGCGCAATTAATATATTGGCAGAATTTTTAACATGGCATGCGGTTCCTCTGCAAACTCTTATAATATTCTTGCCAAGTGGAGTGAGTCTGAATTGATTATAGAAAGTAGCTACACCATAAACGCTGCTAAGAGGAATTGAAAGATGGCAGGAAATATCTTTCAAAGCTTTTTCCGGTAGAAATCCGTACTGTTCCTGAACATCCTGAAGTATCGGTATAAGATTACTTCTTTCATACAAAGGGTATTTTTTCAGAATTTGAGTATGCATCTTGATCTCAATTTTATTAGTTCACCTCAATAGTCACATTACATGCCAATGAAACGACTAATTTGGGTTTGGAAAATGAGCGAATTAATTGATTTTTTATTTCGGGATCAAAAAAAGATTCCTAAGTGTGAGAAACAAATTCTTTCATTTTCGAACAAAAAAGCAGATTCTGCCATAATCAGATTCTTTCTTCCAATTATTTTTTTTAAGTTGCAGAAAGTTAATTGAGTAATGTAATGGAGAAATTCAACGTATCAAATATTGCACTTAAGCGACGGGCTGCCTGGCTATCCCTGATAGTTGGATTAAGTATGTTTGCCGCTAAAATTTCGGCATACATGATAACCGGTTCAACAGCAATTTTTTCGGATGCAGCTGAATCTGTTGTTCATGTCGCAGCAACATCAATGGCTTTGTTCAGCATCTATCTAAGTTCTAAACCGGCTGACGAATCTCATTTATACGGGCACGGAAACATAGAATACTTTTCTGCTGGAATTGAAGGACTCCTGATTATAGTTGCCGCAGTCACAATAATTTATTCCTCACTTATCGCTCTACTACAAGGTGTATCGATGCAGCAGCTTGATATCGGCACATCCATAATTGCACTGGCAGGGATCGTCAATCTTTTTCTCGGACTCTATTTGATAAGACAAGGGAAGAAAACAAATTCACTTACATTAATTGCTGATGGGAAGCATGTTCTGACCGATTCATATACAAGCATAGCAGTAGTTGCCGGATTAGTGTTAGTACTTATAACAGGTTACTTAGTGCTCGATCCCATAATAGCAATAGTCGTTGCATTCAACATTCTTTTTACCGGTTACAAGCTGATAAGAGAATCAATCAGCGGACTAATGAACGAAACTGATATAAGTATGCTGGAATCTATTACAAATCTATTTGAAGAGATTAAGAAAGACTACTGGATTGACATTCATCATTTAAGATTCCGGAAATCAGGTGAGATAGTATTTGTGGATTTCCACCTTATATTACCTTACTACTTTACTATTGAACAATCGCATCATGAAGAGACCTACATAAGAGATTCATTACGTAAGATATTTCCGGCAACCGGGATACGTGTCCATATGGATTACTGTAAACCTGATTGCTGCAAATATTGCAATTACAACAAATGCACAGAAAGAAAGGATGAGAAGAAGATCGAATTCTCATGGGATGCCAGAAAGCTTATTGGTAATCCCGTTTATGAAATTGACTAGATCTTATTCAGCTCTGCATCTTTTTGAAGGACAGTACTCTCCATCTCCTTTTTATAATCTTTTAATTTATCTGCGATCAGTTCCTCTTTCGTAGCAAGAATCTGCAATGCCAGCAAAGCAGCATTCTTAGAACCATCAATTGCAACGGTTGCAACAGGAACTCCGGGAGGCATCTGTACTATTGATAGCAATGAATCGAATCCGTTGAGAGCACCGCTTTTAAGA